>JAWOCV010000043.1:0-25898 GCA_046483585.1 Marinilabilia sp. | reverse complement strand
CATATTTTGTTAGATAAAAGATGTTAGAAAATACATATAATGCTGATATACTGTGATTTAACTTAAGAAACTCCGAAATTTTAAACAACTGGATTACAAGGCATTACAAAAGTTTAACAGACTATTGTGTTAAAATACGGATTATCAACAACATACGATTCATCTTCTATCTAACAAGACATGTAAACAACCGAATTTCAATCATATACATTTTTGTTAGTTCTTTGGTTATGTCGCAAATGAGAGAGCAACCTTTCTCTCCAGCTTTCAGCTTTGAGCTTCGAGCTTTGAGCTTCGAGCTTTGAGCTTCGAGCTTCGAGCTTTGAGCTTCCAGCTTTCAGCTACTACTAACTCTGCGACTGAGCTAAGAGCTAACAGCTAACAGCTAAGAGCAAAGAGCTAAGAGCTAACAGCTAACAGCCTCTAGCTTCCAGCCTCTAGCTTCCAGCTTCCAGCTTCCAGCTTCGAGCTTCGAGCTTTGAGCTTCGAGCTACTACTGACTCTGCGACTGAGCTACTAACAGCTAACAGCTAACAGCTTTGAGCTTTGAGCTTCGAGCTTCGAGCTTCGAGCTTTCAGCTACTACTGACTCTGCGACTGAGCTACTAACATCTAATAATCTACCAATCTATTGATTTAATGGTTTTACTTACTGGTACCCGGGTCTTTTTGTGTTCAGAAAGTTCCGTAAAGGTTGTAGTTTCTTGTGTCGCAATACATGAAGGAGTAAAAATGGAAATTGATCCGGTTGGTTTCAATCTTCCGCATGAGTTTGAGTAAAGGTTCTCCTTTTTCGATCTCCAGGTAATGGCATATGTTGTCGTCTTCCAGTTTCATGGCTTTGAAGTATTGTTCTCCACCTCGTACTTCCAGCTGGTAATTTTGTCTGAGCAGGTCAAAAAGTGATTTGTTATCAAGATTCCGGGTGGTGAAGCGGGGAAGGTTGATGTTTGGCAGATAGGTTTGTTCGAAGAAAATGGGGAGATCTTCCACCGACCTTACGCGTTCAAAATAGATGCAGCCGGTTGACCGGTATTCATCGGGAATCTGAAACATAAAATCATCGGGCCAGTTGATCATCGTTGGTTTGGTGATGGTTTTTGTTTTCAGTTTGTTTTGTCCGACTGCATTGGTTGTACTGGCAATTGAAAGGATCCCAATCCCTTTGGGCAGTTTATGAACAATACTGCCCAGGCCTTGCTTCCTTTTGATAAATCCTTCGTGAGTAAGCATGTCCAGGGCTTTCCTTACTGTTGGACGGGTGAGATTATGCAGTCTGCAAAGCTCATTCTCCGAGGGGAGTTGATCACCCTCCTGATAAATACCATCTAATATGTTCTTACGCAATAGTTCGTATAAACGTCTGTAATGGGGTAGTTGATCCATCAGTATAAAATTTATCTCCAGAGTCTTATGTTACCTGCCGGTTTACCAGGCTCATTTTATACAAATATATAAACTATTTGCTAAAAATTTGCATAAGGTGTTGACATTGCCTTGAGAATGTAATTACAAATATATGAATTTCTAAATAATTCCGGTCGTGGTTTCCTCTGAAGCCAGAGATGGAAGATGCACAGGTTTTGTATTGGTTTATCCCCTGACAGGGTTCTTGATCACTCTTGATAGGATTTTTATTTCAAGGGTGCAGTTCATTAAGCATTTAACATCCAGGAAGGTTTAACAGCCACCCTTCTGGAAAGCAAATGGCATTTCACAATACTCCGTTAAACTTTTTCAAGTAATTGATAATAAGATGTTTGCATAGCAACACAGGTTAGACGCAACTTTCTGATAATAAAAACTTTGCGCCTGCCTGGCGTGTAATGTGAAACAAAATTAATTGTACAAACAAAAGTTCGTTTATATTACAGGATGCTAATATTAAAAACGGCAGACAGGTCATTGCGCCTGCCTGGCGACAGATGAAATAGAGGCTTTCTTTCTTCCAGTAAGAGCCTTTGAGTCAAAACAGCTCTATTTCATAACACGGTAGACAGGTCTCTGCGTTTAGGCTTTTTTTAACGGACTATTGACTTCATGGACAGATCCAAATTAGTTCCGAAGTGGAAGTTTTATGAAATTATTGGATATTTAAAAAACCTCTTTATCTTTGACCTTGTAAATACAAGTACTAAAAAATGGCAACTCCTATTATTATGCCCCGGCAGGGGCAGTTTGTCGAAACCTGCATTCTTACTTCGGTATATGAGTGTCCGGGGAATGCCATCGGCGGCCTTGATGCCGTGGTCGATACAACCCTGAATTTGCCGGATATTCCGGGAGGAAAGAAATTAATTTACAATCATATTAGTATGCCTCTTACGGCGATAGCCGATTTTGAGGAAAAAGGGGAAAATGATCCGTTTTTTGCGGAATTGTCCCATATTTGCAACAGAAATGGGGGATTGTGGTCCACCGAAGCAGAGGCTTTTTTGTTGGAACACGCCCCGGATAAGACTTGAACCATTGAGGTCATTCTGAAAAAAGACTTTTAATTGGGGGTATTATCAGCAGGTTAACTATAATTCAAAAATTTCTGTCCCTCCGATAAAAGGAAATACAAGTTTTCAGAAGTTGACACAATTCATTAAAACTGTTGATCTATGTTCTTTTTGGCAGATACAGCCAACCTCAAGGAGCTTGAGCGATTATTCTCCTTTTTTCCTCTTATTTTGCGGCCATTAGTTACGAATTACTTCAGAAATTGAGCAAACATCCCATGACCGATATGAGTGTGGAGGGATTCGACCGGGACGGGAAAGGCATATACGACATCTCTTTTTAATGGAGGTTGCTCTCTATCCGGCTTTTGCGATAGCGTGCCGGTGAAATACCCTTTATTTGTTTGAATATCCGGGAAAAATGGTAGCGGTCGGCGAAGCCTGTTCTGACTGCAACTTCATCGATGCTGTGATCGGTGTGGTCGAGTAGCGCGCAAGCTTTGTTGATCTTTTGCTCCTTGATGAATTGTTGGGCCGAAAGGCCCATTTCTTTTTTGAAAAGCCGGACAAATGAATTGTCGGCCAGGTTGATCATGGCGGCGAGTTCGGGATTTGAAGGACTGTGTGTCGCATTTTGATCAATGTATCTTATGACCTTCAGTATCCGGATGTCGATACCGGAATCTTCCCATGAGATGGTTTTCAGTTGCCCCAATAATTCCAGTATCAGTGACTGAAGAAACATGCTAAGGTGGACGGGAAAATGGGCCGGATCTTTTTTTATTTGTCCGGTTAGCCACTCAAGCTTTTTTAACTGTTCCGGATTGAGGTGAAGCGAATAAATATCTGGTGTTATATAATCAAAAGGTACGCCAAGATTAAAATGGATAAAAAGATGCAGCAAATCTTCCCGGCCCGCTTTTTTTTCATCCTCCCCGGCTTCTATACGCCTTCCTTTTACGTGAATGCCCGAATGAAATCTCTTCTTGTTGCCATACCAGGCCTGATATAAAGTGTTGGGCGGGATGATATAAAGGTTCTCCGGATTCATCACGAACCGGCGATCTTTATACTCCAGCACACCGCCATGATTTTTATTCCAGTAGATTCGCCAGTAAGGAAAGGCCATGTCGGTGCAGTCCCATTCTTTTAACTTCCAGAAGCGGCAGCACCATATGTTTAAAGGAATGAGCGTAAACTTCTGCTGGATTTGCGAAGGATCTCCTTTTTCTGTCCTTTTTTGGGGTTTCATGTTTTCATGTTTAAAACAGATATAAAAATAGTATTTCTGTGCATTGGAACAAGCAATAAGCTGTTGTATTTTTATGTTGAAATGCTTTAAGGGTTTTTAAACACCCCGGGCAGTAAAAACTTATTATCCTATGGAAGACATTGCCATCATTTTTGATTGCGGAGCCACCAATATAAGAGTTGTGGCGATTGATCCTTCAGGAAGAATTGAAGCTTCAGCATCCACTCCCAACCAGACAAAAGAGGATCCGACATTCCCGGGCGGAAGGATCTGGGATCTGGAAGAGATCTGGGAAAAATTTTGCCGCACTTCCCGTGAGGTCACTCAAAAAATTGATACCAACCGGATCAGGGGAGTATCGGTCACCACTTTTGGAGCCGACGGCACTTTTATCGATGAGGTGGGCCATCTTCTGACACCGGTCATCTCATGGCAATGCGGAAGAACGGCTCCTGTCATGAAGGACATCGGAAAATATATGACCCTTGCTGATCTTTATCAGGAGACCGGGGTTTTTCCTTATAATTTTAATACCATTGCCAAACTCATTTGGTACAAAGAAAACCGGCCGGAAGTTTTATCCCGGGCTTCCGGGTTTTTGTTCATGCCTTCTCTTATTCATCAGAAGCTGGGGAATGTCCGCATCAATGATGTTACGATGTTGGGAACGGGTATGATAACTCATCACGGATCCAGGAAATGTTCCGATAAGGTATTCGATGCACTGGCGATTGATCCTTCTCTTTTAGGAAATGTGGCTGAGCCCGGTGATACAGTCGGGGAGGTGACACGGGAGGCGGCCTCTCAGACCGGTTTGCCCGAAGGAATCCCTTTGATCGCAACAGGTCATGATACCCAGTTTGCCATGATCGGATCGGGCGCCCAGGCCAATCAGCCGGTCCTGAGTTCGGGGACCTGGGAAATACTTATGACGCGCAGTTTCGATTGTACATGTACAAATCGTGAGCTGAAACTTGGCATAACCACCGAATTCGATGCTGTTCCGGGGATGTATAATATCGGAATGAATTATATGGGTTCGGGAACACTTGAATGGATACGTAATCATTTCTATTCCGGATGCCCGGAGGATAAATGTTATGACATCATGATAAAAGAGGCGGAAGCTGTTCCGCCGGGAAGTGAAGGGGTCCGCGTCAACACCGATTTTTACAATGCAGAAGGTGCCGGTCCGGCTGGTGCCATTGAAGGATTGACTCTTCAAACGACGCGGGGTCATATTGTCCGTGCTGCCCTGGAAGGACTTTCCTATAAGATGAAAGAGGCTCTCCGGGCGGTCGAAAAAGCGGGTCATTTTGAAGCGTCATCGGTCATATGCGTGGGGGGAGGTTCCAGGAATGATCTCTGGAACCAGATCAGGGCTGATATTTGCGGAGTCCCGGTCACCACCATTGATCAGAAAGAAACCACGGTGCTTGGAGCGGCCATGTTTGTTTTTAAGGGGATCGGCATGTTTTCATCCCTTAAAGAGGCACAGGTTAATATTGATTATGCCCCCACCGTATTCCATCCCTCGGGAAAAAATCTGATGTAGGGTTATAAAAAATAGATCGGTAGATTTTAGATTTTAGATTTAAGTTGAATCGTACAATACTGGGAAACTGTATTTTAACACAAGGAACTTATCAATATTAAACAATTGAAACGAGTCCCGATTACTCTCCGATAAATCGGGGCAGGCAGGGACGAGTTCCATCCGGCCTTAAAAAATTAGATTTATACGGATGAACAATAGACAATTAGATTTTTAGATTTTAGATTTAAGATAAATCGGATAACATTAAAAATCTGCAATTTAACAGGAACAAAGCACATTTTTTAAAAAACTAAAAATCAAGTTTTTGCAAAAGCTTAACGGACTATTGGGTTCAGGAAAGAGAATAAAACTAAAACTACATAGTTATGGATAATGAATTGATAGGACGGTTGCCCAAGATAGGCATACGTCCGGTGATAGACGGTCGTGAACGGGGTGTTCGCGAATCGCTTGAACAGCAGTGTATGAATCTGGCTAAGGCTGCAGCTGATGTGATAACGAATAATCTCCGGTATCCCAACGGTTCGGCCGTTGAATGTGTGATCGCGGATACCACTATCGGGGGAGTGGCCGAGGCTGCCAGATGTGCTGATAAATTCAGCCGTGAGGGCGTTGGTGTTTCTCTGACCGTCACACCCTGCTGGTGTTACGGAACCGAAGTGATGGATGCCGATCCTTTAATCCCTAAAGCCGTATGGGGTTTCAACGGCACAGAAAGGCCGGGAGGTGTATACCTAGCCGCTGCTCTTGCCGGATATGCCCAGAAAGGTCTTCCGGCATTTGGCATTTACGGTCGCGATGTTCAGGATGCTGACGATACTTCCGTTCCGGAGGATGTGGAAGAGAAGATCCTCAGGTTTGTGCGATCGGGACTCGCTGTGGCTATGATGCAGGGAAAATCTTATTTGTCCATAGGTTATACCTCCATGGGAATCGCCGGATCAATGGTTGACGATTCTTTTTTCAACGATTATCTGGGTATGCGCACCGAATATGTTGATATGTCCGAGATACAAAGGCGACTGACGGAAGGCATTTACGATCATAAGGAATTTGAAAAAGCTTTGAACTGGACGCGGCAACATTGTAAGGAAGGCAAGGATCTGAACAAAGATCATTTGAAAGCCGATGCTTCGCGTAAAGAAAAGGAATGGGAAATTGTCGTAAAGATGACTCTGATTATTCGGGATCTGATGCGGGGCAATCCCATGCTCCGGGAGATGGGGTATGGGGAAGAATCCAACGGAAAAAACGCCATCGCTGCCGGTTTTCAGGGGCAGCGTCAGTGGACCGATTTTATGCCCAATGGCGATTTTTCTGAAGCCATACTTAATTCGTCCTTTGACTGGAACGGTATCCGCGAAGCATTTGTTTTGGCTACGGAAAATGACAGCCTGAATGCCGCAGCCATGCTTTTCGGGCATCTGTTGACCAATACCGCTCAGATGTTTTCGGATGTGCGGACCTTCTGGAGTCCTGAAGCTGTGGAAAGAGTAACCGGCAAGAAGTTATCGGGGGTGGCCCGTGACGGTGTTATTCACCTGATCAACTCCGGCTCCACGACGCTTGATGCCACCGGCCGGATGAAAGATGAAAATGGTCGTTCGGTGATGAAACCATTCCGGGATATAACTGAAGAAGATGTCAATCGTTGTCTCGAAAATACTTCATGGCCTCAGGCCGATCGCGAATATTTCCGGGGTGGGGGGTATTCCTCTCTCTTCAGGACCACAGGAGAAATGCCTGTGACCATGTCGCGGATCAACATTATTAAAGGACTTGGACCAGTTCTCCAGATTGCTGAAGGCTGGACGGCCGAACTTCCTGAGGACATTCATTCTGTGCTTGACCAGCGGACCAATCCTACGTGGCCCACAACCTGGTTTGCTCCCCGACTTGTAAAAAATAATGATAATTTTAAGGACGTTTATTCCGTAATGGCCAATTGGGGGGCCAATCATGGTGCCATAAGTTATGGTCACATCGGGGCAGATCTGATTACCCTGGCTTCCATGTTGCGTATCCCCGTTTGCATGCATAATGTGGAAGATGCTGCCATTTACCGTCCTGCCGTCTGGAGTGCCTTCGGAATGGATAAAGAGGGAGCCGATTACCGGGCTTGCAGTACGTATGGACCTTTGTATGGTTAAAAGTAATTAATTTGTTATATTTTTACGATACCAGGAACTCTCCCCCGGGTTAAAAAATTTCCGGAGGAGAGCTTCTTTGAAAGACCACTTCTGTTATGGGACAAGCCAAAGTTGTAGAAAGGCGGTACCTTCTGCCTTTTATTCTTATCACCAGTTGCTTTGCTTTATGGGGTTTTGCCAATGATATCACCAATCCGATGGTGGAGGCATTTTCCCGGATATTTGATATGGGTGTCGGGGGCGGCACCTGGGTACAGGTTGTGTTTTATGGTGGTTATGGTGCCATGGCTTTCCCTGCTGCTCTTTTTATCCGGAAGTTTACGTATAAGGCCGGGGTGTTGATGGGACTCGGACTTTATGCCACCGGTGCTTTGTTGTTTATTCCGGCCAGTTCAATAGGTCTCTATTATCCCTTTTTGATCGCATACTTTGTGATGACTTGTGGGTTGTCCTTTCTGGAGACCAGTGCCAATCCTTTTGTTTTGTTTATGGGCTCGGAGGAAACGGGTACAAGACGTTTGAACCTTGCCCAGGCCTTTAATCCCATGGGATCGTTGACCGGTATGCTGGTCGCTAAAAATTTGATACAGGCCAGACTCGATCCCCGTGATGCTGCTGTCAGAGCAACGCTGTCGACAGAAGAATTTGAGACGGTCAAGGCCCATGATCTTGAAGTTTTAAGTGCTCCTTACATTTTTATTGGGGGGGTCATCCTGGCGGTATTTGTTTTGATCGCCCTTGTTAAAATGCCCGCCAACAGTGAAGAGACACACAGCCTGAATTTATGGAATGCGTTGAAGCGGATTTTTTCCAAAAAACGCTACAGGGAGGGGGTCGTTACCCAGCTCTTCTATGTAGGAGCGCAGATCATGTGCTGGACTTTTATCGTCCAATACGGTCAGCGTATTTTCATGGAGCAATTTGGGATGAGTGCCGGAGCTGCCGCCCAGGAAGCCCAGTTTTACAATATAATAGCCATGGGCGGGTTTGTGGTCTTCCGCTTTATATTTACGTTTGTTTTGAAATATATCGATCCCGGAAGATTGTTGATGTCCCTTGCGCTTACGGCCATTGGATTTACGGTGGCCACGATTTTTCTTCAGAACATTGCCGGACTCTATATGCTTATTGGGATTTCTGCTTGTATGTCTCTGATGTTTCCCACTATTTACGGAATATCTCTCAGGGGTATGGGGGAAGATGCGAAGTTCGGATCTGCAGGTCTTATCATGTCAATTGTCGGCGGATCGTTTCTCCCTAAGCTGCAGGCCTGGATCATTGACACTGCTCCGGGGGAATGGCTGCCCGCTGTTAATATTTCCTTTGTGGTTCCTATGATCTCATTTATTGTCATATCCGTTTTTGGGTATCGTACATATAAGCTGCATGTTTGATAAAATAGTCCGTAAAATTGGCTGTAGTTTAAAATGGTGATTTTTTTTGTAAAGCCCTGGCAAGGACGACCGTATGATAATATCGACACTCAGGAATCAACAACTTAAGCCCCTACAAGTGTTTTCTTCCTTATATCTCTGCGACGGAAACACATACATATTCCATCCAATAATCTAACGATCTATTGTGATAAGAGAGACCGCGCTAAAATTTATTTTTTTAAGGTGCCAGACTACTGGATTTAAGTAACTCCTTATATCTTTGCCGGGGAGAGATTGAAAATATGTTATGAAAAGATCCAGCAAGCCCCTCGATTCAGTATTGATAAAGCCTGCAGGTCCCGATTGCAACCTGGGATGCAAGTACTGTTTTTATCTCGAAAAATCGGGCTTATACCCCGATACCAATACCCACCGGATGAGCGATGAAGTTCTGGAAGAACTCATCCGGCAAACCATGGAACAATCGGGGCAAAACATATCTTTTGGCTGGCAGGGGGGTGAGCCTACTTTGATGGGCCTCGATTTTTTCCGGAAAGTAATACATTATGAACAGGTTTACGGCAACCGAAAAGTCGTCGGGAATGGTTTGCAGACCAACGGTCTTTTGCTGGATGAAGAATGGGCCGATTTTCTGAAGCAATACGATTTTCTGGTTGGGTTGTCACTCGATGGGCCTCAGCATATTCACGACCAATATCGTCTTACACAAAATGAGAAACCCTCATGGGAGGACGTGATGCAAAGTGCCCGGATGCTCCTGAAACGTGATGTGGCGGTCAATGTTCTGTGTTGTGTCACCAGTTATTCAGCCAACTATGCCAGGGAATTATATGAATTCTATAAAGAGCTTGGTGTTACGTGGATGCAGTTCATCCCCGTCGTTGAGACCGATAAGGAGAATCCGCGGAAAGCAGCCGATTTTTCAGTGACTGCCGAACAGTACGGCCGGTTCCTTATAGAAATATTTGACTTGTGGGTTAATGATTTTCAAAACGGACAACCCACCACCAATGTTCGCTTCATCGATTCCATCTTTCATATCTATGTTGGAGTTCCGGCGCCCGAGTGCACCCTGCGCAAAGAGTGTGGTGTATATGTGACCGTGGAACACAATGGGGACATTTATTCCTGCGACTTTTTTGTGGAACCCAAATGGAAACTGGGCAATCTTATGAACGGACAGCTGATAGATATGCTCAACTCCCCCAAACAAAACAGGTTTGGTCAGTTAAAATCCCAGTTGCCAAGAAAATGCCGCACCTGTCAGTGGTATCCGCATTGTTTCGGAGGTTGTACCAAAGACCGCATAAAAGATCCATGCGACAGCGGTATGCCGCGCTTCTGCAAATCTACCATTATGTTCATGGAACATGCCCATCCGGTTTTTGCAGAGCTTGCCCGTCAGTGGAAGGAGCAGCAAAAAGACATTCAAAAGGGATCAGTGCCCGGAAGCAGCTATAATGCATTTGAAGATTTTATGGGCAAGAGATAGGCTTTTGCTTGTTTGGTGGTAGTGAACTGAAAAAAACCACTTCGGAAATGAAGTGGTTTGAAATGCACAAATTGTTCTTCGACTAAAAATGGTCCTCCCGTCAGGGAGGGGGGAGATGAGGTTTACCTCAGATCTTTTATTACCTCCAGAGCCCTGTCATAATCAGGCTCATTGGTTCCTTCCGGGACATATTCCACGTATTTGACCTTATTGTCTTTTCCTATGATCACTGTACCCCGTGTCAGCAGTCTCAATTCTTCTATGACAAATCCATACTTGGTTCCGAAATCCAGGTCTTTGTAGTCCGAGAGGGTGACAATGTTGTTGAGACCCTCGGCCGCACAGAAACGTTTCTGGGCAAAGGGGAGATCGCACGAGATGGATAGAACCACCACATCGTCGAATTTCTCCGCTTCCTGGTTGAATCTTCGGTTCTGGGCGGCACATACGCTGGTGTCGATGGACGTATACACAGCAATGACCTTGATTTTTCCGTCGAAATCTGTCAGATGTACGGGCTTCAGGTCATTACCCAGAACAGTAAAATCTGTTGCACTTTCATCAATCTTGGGTTCCCGGCCTACAAGTGTTACAGGCTTGCCGGCAGACGTTACCTTTGAACTATTTCTTTCCATAATGCTGCTTCTTTTTACGGTTTCATTAGTATATAATTTACTTAAGTTATTGGTCGAATGGAACTCGCATGACTAGTATTTATACATGTACTTTTCCCGAATGGTCGGGACAAGTTGTGATAAACTTTTTCATGCTCGTTTCATTCTGTTTATTAGGGTCTTGTTTATTCAATACTCCGTTAAAGTTTTACAAACATCTGATAATGAACGCCCTAAAATATATAAAATTTTATTAAACCTTGAAAAACAAGTATCTGCGTTTTTGCGCCTCTGCGTTTAGTCTTTTTTTTAACGGATTATTGTTATTCAATAGTCCGTTAAACTTTTGTAATACCTTGTATTTGAATTATTTAAAATTTCGGCGTTTTTCAGGTTAAATCACATTATATCAGTGTTGTACGAATTTTCTTACATCTTACATCTAATAATCTAACGATCTATTGTGTTATTGGAACGCGAAAACATTATTGTTGGGCATGTTTCGTTATTCCTGTAACAAAAGATCTCTTTTAAATGTTTCCTTTTCAGGTAAATTTAATCTTTTGTGGGTGAACGAAACGGCTGTGAGGCAGCAAAAGACCAGGATGAACAAAGAATAACAGTCCAAAATTGATCAGGGTCTGTTTTTATGTCTTTCAATGGCATCCTCAATAACATCGGTCAGGGCTTCTTTCATGGTCATGCCGAGAGCTTCTACTTGTTGGGGAATAAAACTGGTGGGGGTCATGCCAGGGGTAGTGTTGACTTCGAGAAGGAATATCTTTTCTTTGGTAATGATGTAATCCATCCTGGCGATGCCTTTGCAATTAAGGATGTCGTAAATCAGAGAGGTGATCTTTTGTATCTTCTCTGTTAATTCGGAGGAGATACGGGCCGGGGTTATCTCCGTGGCCTTATCGGCATTGTATTTGGCTTCATAATCGAAAAATTCATTTTTGCTGATGACTTCTGTAAGAGGCATAACCACTTCTTTCTCCCTGGTTTTATAAATGCCGCAGGTCACTTCCGTACCTTCCATAAAACTTTCCACCAGGGCCTGGTCACTCTCTTCAAAGGCCTTTTCGATGGCAGGTTGCAATTCTTCCGGGGTTTTAACCTTTGTGATACCGAAGCTGGAACCTCCGGCATTTGGTTTTACAAAGCAGGGAAGCCCGGCTTTTTCTTTTATGTCTTCCAGGTTGTACTCCCGGCCCTGACGTAATAACAGGGAATCGGCTACTGCTACCCCAAAACTTTTCAGGTATGTGTTGCAGGTAAATTTGTCGAATGTCAGGGCAGAGGGGAGAACATCACAGGTGGTATGGGGCACACCGAGCATTTGAAGGTATCCCTGGAGCAGTCCGTCTTCTCCGGGGGTCCCGTGGATGGTGATGTAAAGGCAGTCGAAGGATGTTTTCACCCCATCCACTTCAAAAGTAAAGTCATTTTTATCTACCGGAATTTCCCGGTCTTCGAGTGTCACCACCCATTTCCCGCGGGTGATCAGTAATGGGAAGATGCGGTATCGTTCAGTGTCCAGGAAGGACTTTATGCCTTTTGCGCTTTTCCTGCTTACCACAATTTCTGATGAGTAACCTCCGTATACTATGCCTATGTTTTTCATTACTCTGGATCTTATTCATTTCTGCCTGCAATATATTGCCGCCATTTTTCAATGGTTTGTGTCATATCTTCCGGAAGAGGCGTGTCAAATTCCATGAATTCTCGGGTGGCGGGATGATTGAAACCCAGGGTTTTGGCATGAAGAGCCTGACGGGGTAAAAGAGCAAAGCAGTTTTTTACGAATTGTTTATATTTGGTGAATGTGGTTCCTTTCAGTATCTGGTCGCCACCGTATCGTTCGTCATTGAAAAGCGTATGGCCGATGTGTTTCATATGGGCCCGTATCTGGTGCGTACGTCCGGTCTCCAGCTTACACTCCACCAGGGTTACGTATCCGAGCCTTTCCAGTACTTTGAAATGTGTTACTGCCGGCTTGCCGTGTGATTCATCCGGGAAAACGGTCATCAGTTTGCGGTCACGAACACTTCTTCCAATGTTGCCTGTGATGGTGCCTTCATCTTCTTTTACAGTGCCCCACACCAGGGCATGATAAGTTCGCGATGAGGTTTTATTAAAGAATTGTCCGGCCAGATCGGTTTTGGCAGCTTCGGTTTTAGCGACGACCAACAATCCGGAGGTATCCTTGTCGATGCGATGGACAAGCCCCGGACGCGGATCATTGCTCTGAAACCATGGATGGTCTTTCAGGTGCCAGGCGAGTGCGTTGACAAGTGTGCCGGAGTAGTTGCCGTAACCGGGATGCACCACCATTCCGGGTATTTTGTTGATCACGATAAGCTGATCGTCTTCGTAAACGATGTCAAGCGGAAGGTTTTCGGGAATAATCTCGATCTCACGCGGGGGCCAGGTCATTTCGATGGTGATGACATCACCGGGCTTGACTTTGTAATTGGGTTTTACCGGATTCCCGTTAGCAAGAATACTCCCGGCCATTGCAGCATCCTGTATCTTGTTGCGTGAGGCATTTTCGATCTTGTTGACCAGAAATTTATCCACTCGCAGGAAACCCTGACCGCTGTCAGCAACAAAACGGTAATGTTCATAACGTTCACCGCCTTCTTCAACCGGATACTCTCCTTCAGGAATATCACCGGGCCCGTTGGGGTCGTCAAATTCAAACCGTTCTTCCTTGATTTCGCTTACCATGGTTAAAAGAATTCCTCGTCATCGTCCTGTTCATCTTCATCCTCATCCTCAAAATAACCGGGGTCCTCCCGGTCCTCCTGGTTATCTTGTTGATTCTCTATTTCTTCAAAATCCTCTTCTTTGCGGTCTTCATTAATTATGATGTTCTCCTGCATGATTGTATCCAACGGACTGCTGATGCCGGCAGAATCAACTTCCAGAAGGGCCGAGTCTGTTGTAAGCCATATGTCGATGGATGAGCCCAGTTGTAATTGGTTGTCCCGGGAGCCTTCCGGGCTTTGTTTCCAGACGAATGCCTCAGCTGTGTCTTCTTTGCTGACTATTGTTGTGTCGTGTATTTCAGCTCCTATGTTGAGCGAAACGTTTTGACTGATCTCTTTGGCTTCTTCAAGTTTCAAACCAACAAGATGTGGAACGGCCGTCCTTTGATTGCTGAGCCCCTGGCCCACAATGAGGTCAATGGTGGAACCTCTCTCGAGGGAAGTTCCGGGTTCTATTGCTTTTCCTTTATAATGTTGTCCAAGTACCAGGTTCGTGTATTCTGAGGGCACATACGCCAGTTTTCCAACTTCCAGACCAAAAGATTCGAGCATTACACGTGCATTTCTGATGCTGTAATCGGTGACATCCGGCATTTGCACCTTTTCAGGTTCCCATGAATTGATGGTGAAGAAGATGTTGCGGTTTTTCTTTACCAGACTTCCTGGTTGTGGTGTCTGTTCCAGAACAGTGCCCGGAGGCTCATCTTCTACATATACCGAATCGATGATGGAATACCTGAGTTCATGCTCTTCCATAATATCCCCGAATTGCTCTTCTGTAAGACCTGTAAAATCAGGAACTTCAAACGCCTGCCCGTGACGGGTATATAGATCCAGACCGAAAAAGATCAAAAAGATGATGAAAATACCCGAGAGGACAATAATTCCAAGGTGTTTGGCAATGGTTTTATTGAATATGGTCTTGAAATCTAACATCTGAAAACAGTTTTGAATGACCTCAAAAATAACACAAAATCATCAAACATACAGAATGATCTTTGGAATTGAAGCTTTTTTAAGTTTCGTTTAGTCGTGTAAGTGCGATTCAGCTTCGTTAGCAGACAAAAAAAAGGGCCCGGCAGGCCCTTTGGTGATATTATGTTGCGATTGAGCTTTTTATTCGTTCCTGCAATGTGTTTCCCCGGCAATTAGTTGAAGAAACAACAGCTATAAAATCATGTTGCCCGAATCCGGGACAATATCTAATGGTCTAATAACAAAGTTTACAAGCTGGTTCAGGCTTATCTTTTGTGTCTTCTTTCGCTGCTTACGCTTACTTTTTTGCGCCCTTTGGCCCGTCTTGACGCGATGACCCGGCGTCCGTTGGCTGTGCTCATTCTGGAACGGAAGCCATGCTTGTTCCGTCTTTTGCGGTTCGATGGTTGGAATGTCCTTTTCATATTCTCTGATATTTTTTATTAACACCTGATATTTAATCCGGCTCTGTTGTTTCACCGGCCGGGGAACAATGTCTAATGTTTTGCCTGAATTTCCGGTTGCTCCTTGCTTGTGGAAAATCGGAGTGCAAAAATACAAGTTTTTTTTGTCTCCCAAAACTTTACCATCAATTTTTATAGTGGCAAATGAATCAGTTTTTTTGTTTCAAAAAATGATTCTTCGAACCACTCGTTCAGATCTGACACAAAAACTTTTTTGCGAAAAGGGGCAAGTTCGGCGCTCAGATCGCCACCTTTCAGGTACAGGATGCCGTTGGGAAGAGAATTTTTCTGAATCTTTGAAACAAGGTGGTTGGTGAGCTTTACAAATCCGGGAAGCTTTGTGACGGCCCGGCTGATGACAAAGTCGAATTGTCCTTTGTAAGCCTCTGCCCGGCTTTGTAAGGCCTCCACGTTTTTGAGTCCGGTTTCTTCTCCCACTGCTTTTACCACTTTTATTTTTTTTGCCACAGAATCCAGGAGCGTGAAATTCGTTTCCGGGAATAGGATACTTAGGGGAATCCCTGGAAAACCACCGCCTGTGCCCACATCTATAATACGGGTGCCGGGGGTGAAGTTCAGAAGTTTGGCAATGGCCAATGAATGGAGGACATGGTGCAGGTAGAATTGATCCATGTCCTTCCTGGATATTACGTTGATCTGTTGGTTCCAGTAATCGAACAGCGGCTTAAGGGCTGCAAACTGATCTTTTTGCAAAGGTGAAAGATCAGGAAAGTATTTGAGGATGATATCCATGAGCGATAAAAACGATCCGGGAAAAATATTTTTCCTTGGGGAATTATTTCAGATTAAGTTTAAGGGCGGAAAATCGTTTCCTGAGCAAAAGCTTTTTATGCGTTGTTCTTGCCATGCTTTTTGACATCGGAGTTTTTCAGCGTGTTGAAAAGCAATTCACGCGCTCTGAAAAGCTGGGCCTTCACTGTTCCAAGGGGTAAGTCAAGTTCTTCGGAGATTTCTTCGTATGAGTATTCTTTGAAATAGCGCAGTTCGATAAGTGTCCGGTAACGCGGCTTAAGTTTTTTTACCACCGTGCGCATCAATCCCATTTTTTGTTCGCGGATCATGAATTCTTCGGGGTCAGGGGTCTCGTCCTTCAGGTGAACCTGAGGTTCCGATTCCTTCTCCTCGGATGTGTAGCTACCGTCAATGCTTATATGGTTGTTGCGTTTTTTGCGCAGGTAATCGATACAGTTGTTGGAAGCAATTTTAAACAGCCAGGTGCTGAAAGCATAATTGGGAGAATATTGGCTTAAATTTTTGAAAGCCTTACCAAAAGCCTCGATGGTAAGATCCTCGGCATCCGTTTTATTGTTGATCATCTTGAGAAGCATGAAATAAATGGCGTCCCGGTACCGGGCCATTAATTCGGCATACGCCTTTTGATCGCCTTCCACAGCTTTCTCAACCAATTCAAGGTCATACCTTGCCTTGTCTGATAAGTTTGGATTTATTTCCATTTCCTTTCTTTTGACCCTGTCAGATTCCCGAAATGGCTATAGGCTAAAATAACGGGCTGAATGAAGTCAAATATAAACATTCCCAGGTAAATTTTTCCCATTCCGGTTTTTTTTGCTGCCATTTTCCAGATAATAAATTTGATCAGTAATAGCATTAATGAAAATGGCAATATGACTGTCGCAAAATTAGAAAAAAATATAGAATATATTGTTAGTATCCAAAATATTTCACGGGTTAAAGGCTCCATGAAAAGTGAGAATTTGGTTGTGGCGCGATACCGCATCGATGTGGTCAGGTGACGTTGTTTTTGTTCCAGCCATTTTTTAAAATTCTCCGGTGGCTCACTGATGGTGTGGGCTCCGGGGTCAATGCAAACCGAGGTGTTTTGGGCGGTGGCAGCCTCCCGGACAAAAAGATCGTCATCACCCGAGGGGAGATAGATATGGCTCCTGAAACCTTGTGTTTTTTTGAACAATGACTTTTTGTACGCCAGATTACGTCCTGTACCCATGTATGGATGACCTTTCAGAGCGAAGCCCAGATATTGAATGGCTATGGTAAATGTTTCATAACGGACCCAGAAATTGGAGAAACTTTTTTTCTTTTGATAGTTGCCTACGCCGAGTACGATCTCTTTTCCGGGCCGGGTGAGAGGGGTGACCATTTTTTTCAACCATTGATCCGAGCCGGGTCGGCAATCGGCATCGGTCAGTACAAGGTGTTCATGCGATGCTGCTTTAATGCCCAGTGAGAGGGGCATTTTTTTACCGTGATAGAATTTTTTGTCGGCTTCAATGCTTGTGTAATATAAGTGTGGGTACCGGTTTTTTAATTGTGCCAGCACCATGAGGCTGTCGTCTTCGGAGCAGTCGTTTACCACCACCACCTGGAATTCGGGGTAATCCTGTTCCAGTATTTCGGGAAGGAATTTTTCCAGGTTTTCGGCTTCATTTCTGGCGCTGATGACCACCGAAACCGGGGGGAAGGAGATGTTTTCATCGGTTATTTCGGGTTTATGAACGGCGACTGGCCTGATTCTCCGGAACAGGTAGGCCAATTGCCACAATCCGACCAACCCCATCAGCGATAAGATAGTGATTGTGTATGTATTGAATTCAGGAATATCCATAATTTTAAAAAAAAATGAAGGCCAAAAGTGCAATTTTTTTTCTTAGCTTACAATTAACAACGTAAAAACAACCAACTCTTGTATCTTTGCACCCTGTTTTTATGTCATTTTAAGGCAAGCACTGACCAATGCAATTTACATTAGAAAAAACCGATGATCAAACTTCTGCCCGTGCCGGTGAAATGGTGACGGGGCATGGGCGTATTCCCACACCTGTTTTTATGCCCGTGGGAACCGTCGGTTCCGTTAAAGGCATTCATGCCACGGATCTTGAAGAGGAGGTTAATGCCCCCATCATACTTGGCAATACGTATCATTTGTATCTTCGTCCCGGACTGGATGTTCTTCAGCAGGCTGGGGGGCTGCATAAGTTTTCCGGTTGGAAAAGGCCTATTCTGACCGACAGTGGCGGATTTCAGGTTTTTTCACTAAGCGATAACCGGAAACTTTCACATGAGGGGGCCGAGTTTCGTTCGCACCTCGACGGATCAAAACATTTGTTTACTCCGGAAAATGTAGTGGATATTCAGCGTATTATTGGCGCTGATATAATCATGGCTTTTGATGAATGCCCCCCCGGAGACACCGATCGCCGGTATGCTCTTAAATCCATGGAGTTGACACATCAATGGCTGAAACGCGGTGTGGAACGCTTCGAAGAGACAGCCCCGCTTTATGGATATGACCAGGCGTTTTTCCCCATCGTTCAGGGAGCGGGTTTTACTGATCTCCGTCGTCAATCGGCTGATTATGTGGCTTCTTTAGGGCGTGCGGGGAATGCCATCGGAGGCCTTGCTGTGGGAGAACCCGAGGAGGTTATGTACGAAATGGTTGAGGTGGTCAATGCAATATTGCCTGAGGATAAGCCCCGGTATCTGATGGGGGTCGGGAACCCTGTCAATATCCTTGAAGCCATCAGCCGGGGAGTGGATATGTTCGATTGTGTGATGCCCACCCGAAATGGAAGGAATGGTATGTTGTTTACCAGGGAGGGGATCATCAATATTAAAAACGAGAAATGGAAAACGGATTTTTCTCCCATTGACGTGGATGGGCATTGTTCGCTGGATCTGCGTTATTCACGTGCCTATCTCCGGCATTTGTTTGTTTCCCGGGAAATGCTGGGCCCTCAAATCGCTTCAATACATAATCTGGCGTTTTATTTGTGGCTGGTGAGAGAGGCCCGTGTGCATATAATGGAGGGAAATTTTTCTGGTTGGAAAGAGAAAATGATGACACAACTGGCAAGGCGTTTGTAATTAATTAAATCATACGTAACAGCATATAATAGTCCGTTGAGCTTTTGCAATACTCTGTATTTCAGTTGTTTAATATTGCAGCAGTTGCTTTGTTAAAATACCGTATATCAGCGTTATACGAATTTTCTTATATCTAACATCTAATAATCTAACGATCTATTGAGTATAAGCGCATTGAAAAAAATTGATTTCTACATACTGAAAAAATTTCTGGGGACGTTCTTTTTTGCCATATTGCTCATCCTTAGTATATCCGTGGTGTTCGATCTGGCCGAGAAGATTGACGATTTTCTGGAGACCGATGCTCCGCTTGAGGCTATTGTATTTGATTACTACCAAAATTTTATACCTTACTTTGCCAATCTTTTTACGCCTCTTTTCGTTTTCATCGCTGTCATCTTTTTTACGTCAAAGATGGCTTATCAGACTGAGATTATCGCTATCCTGTCGAGCGGTGTGAGTTTTAAACGGTTGATGTATCCTTATTTCCTGGGAGCCACTATTCTTACCATATTTTCCTATTTGATGGGCGGTTATGTTATTCCGCCGGCCAATAAAGTTCGGATCGATTTTGAGAATACATACGTGAAGAACATAAAAGAGACCGGTCTCAGCAACATCCATATGCAGATTGAACCGGGACTTTTCGTCTATATGCGGCGCTATTCATCTTTCCGGGAGCGGGGGGATGATTTCAGTCTTGAAAAAATAGAAGGGCAGGATCTGAAAATGAAGATTACGGCCAAGTCGGCCCAATATGACAGTACGGAAGGGAAGTGGATATTTCACGATTACGTACGACGTGATTTTCTTGAGGATAGTGGGATGGAGCTGTCGAAGGGGGAAGAAATGGATACAACCCTTAATATGAAACCCGCCGATTTTAAGGAAGAACGGAAGTTTTTTGAAACCATGACCAACCCCGAGCTTAACACTTATATTGAAGAGCAAGAAGAGAGAGGAGTTGGAAACATAGAGCCGTATATCATTGAAAAACACAGGCGTGTGGCTTCTCCTTTTTCGGCTTTTATTCTGACCCTCATTGGTGTTTCTCTGGCCTCACAAAAATCCAGGGGAGGTATGGGGCTGCATATAGGGGCAGGTCTTGCGCTGAGTTTTACTTATATTTTGTTTTTAACGATTTCTACCACCTTTGCCATCAACGGAAACCTTTCCCCTTTCCTCGCCACATGGATACCCAATTTTGTTTTTGCCATCGTGGGATTATTGCTTTATAAAAGGGCTCCAAAATAGTGGTTGTCTATAAAGTACCACTTGCGTCGTTACGCCTGCCTGGCGGGTTATGAAAAAGAAACATACTGGTGTTTTGATTTAAAATCACCAAGACAGATGGTTACTTTTTTACAAAACGGCAGACAGGCCTGCCTGGCGGGTTATGAAAAAGAAACATGCTGGTGTTTTGATTTAAAACCACCAAGACAGATGGTTACTTTTTTACAAAACGGCAGACAGGCCTGCCTGGCGGGTTATGAAAAAGAAACATACTGGTGTTTTGATTTAAAATCACCAAGACAGATGGTTACTTTTTTACAAAACGGCAGACAGGCTTGCCGCCAAAATACTCATTTACTCAGGTAAACTGGGCATTTTCGGGCTACGCAAGCTTTGCTCTGCTGAAGCTACAAGAAAGCGATGCCTTGTAAATGGAACTTTCTGCACAAACACATGAATACTTAAATTCATTGTCCAATTTATGGCAGACACTAGTTAATTGGGCTTTAGAATAGATGATTTATGAATAATGCAGGTTAGATGAAGTCAAACTTTTGAAAAAAGATTTTACTGAATCTTAGTCGCAATCGGAGATGGGGATTATTCATGAATAACCGGGATTAAAATCCTGGCCGAAATACGCAGTTTGAGCGTTTTTTTTTATTTATTTCGTTTTTGCGTGTTTAGGTGTCTGTAACGATAGTTTACACCAATGGTCTAAATTTTAATTGCTTTAAATCAATTAATTGTGGTTTGGCGTGTAGAAATATTCAAATTTTTATGCATCTCTTTGATGTAAAATTTGTAATTATGCAGGCTGAAATGATCGACACTTTATTGTTTTAACGTTTGATTGACAGGCGATTAACCAAAAAATTTAAGTATGTCATTAAAAAAGTACATCCTTGACCTTCGGAAAAGGAGAGAAAAAGTCCAGCAGGGCGGTGGCGAGAAAGCCATAGAAAAACAGACAGCCATGGGTAAAATGACTGCCCGGGAGCGTATTCTGGCCTTGCTTGACAAGGATTCTTTTACTGAGTATGACCTTTTTGTCGAGCATGAAGCCCGTGATTTTGGGATGGACAAAAAGCAATTGCACGGTGATGGTGTGATTATTGGCACCGGAACCATCTATGGAGCACCGGTTTGTGTGTTTGCCCAGGATTTTACTGTGGCCGGTGGTTCACTGGGATTGATGCATGCCCGGAAGATCACGAAGATCATGGATCATGCATTAAAGATGCGGGTACCCCTTATCGGTATCAACGACTCCGGAGGAGCAAGGATTCAGGAGGGTGTGAATTCCCTTGCCGGATATGGTGAGATATTTTACCGCAACACCATTGCTTCCGGTGTTATTCCGCAGATATCGGTTATTCTTGGCCCATGTGCAGGTGGCGCTGTTTATTCCCCCGCACTCACCGATTTTGTCTTTACCGTCGACAACATCAGTAAGATGTTCATAACCGGTCCCAGTGTGATCAAAACGGTTCTCGGTGAGGAAATTTCCATGGAAGATCTTGGGGGAGCCAGAGTACACTCCGAAATTACCGGAAATGCCCACTTCTTTGCCAACAGTGAGCAGGAGTGTTTTGACCAGATCAAGAAACTGATCACATTCATTCCCTGGAATAATACACAAAAAGCCAAGGCATTTCCTCCCAAGCCTCCCAAATTCAAAAAGAAAATTGAAGACATTATTCCTGCTGACCCGCGCAATCCTTATGATGTGCGTGATGTCATAAGAGCCATTGTAGATGATTCGGATTTCTTCGAAATTCAGGAGCTTTTTGCTGCCAACATTGTTATTGGCTTTGGCCGTATGAACGGTGAAACGGTTGGGTTCGTTGCCAATCAGCCATTGGTGCTGGCAGGTGTGCTTGATACCGACAGCTCCGACAAGGCCGCCCGGTTCATTCGTTATTGTGATGCGTTCAATATTCCCATTGTTACCCTGGAAGATATGCCGGGTTATCTGCCTGGTATTGATCAGGAACATGCAGGAGTGATCCGTCACGGAGCCAAAGTCTTGTATGCTTATTCCGAAGCAACTGTGCCAAAGATTACGGTTATTTTGCGTAAAGCTTATGGTGGGGGATACATTGCCATGAACTCACGACACCTGCATGCCGATTTTATGTTTGCATGGCCAACTGCCGAGATCGCTGTGATGGGACCGGAGGGGGCCGCCAATATTATTTTCAAGAAAGAGATCGAAGAAGCGGATGATCCGGATGCCATGCGTCAGATAAAAGTTCAGGAGTATAAAGAGAAATTTGCCAATCCATATGTGGCTGCAGCCAAAGGATACATCGATTCGGTTATTGAGCCCGATGAAACCCGTCATATGTTGTTGCATGCCCTTGAGGTTTCTGTGAGTAAAGTAGACCATCGTCCTCATAAAAAGCATGGTATACCGCCATTTTAAAATGTCGTACACATGCGGTCATATTTCTTAACAAGTGTGTCTTTTCCAATACCGGGCTTTTGTCCGGTTTCGTGAAACAAAAAATGTGCAGTTATGAAGGATGATAACAATGAACTGGTTGACTTTACGGTCCTCAGTTTAAAATATAAAACGAGACTTACCAGAAAATATAAGGGACGGAAAAGGTATGAAATACCTAATCTGAAAGAAGTTCGTTCTGTTATCCCGGGGACCGTTCTGGATGTGAAAGTCAAAGAGGGGCAGAAAGTTAAGGAAGGAGAGGTGCTCCTGGAACTGGAAGCCATGAAAATGATCAATGAGATTCATATGCCCTTTGACGGAAAAATTAAAAAGATGAATGTTGAAAAAGGCCAGAAGATCTCCAAGAATTTTGTGATGGTGGAACTGGCCTGATATGGAATTGTCCGTTAAGCTTTTCCAGTGTCGTGTCATGTATAAAATGACGTATAAGTTGAAACTGATTTTTGCTTTTTCCAAAATGAGAAAAAGTGCGCATAGCCATAGCTACGTAAACCTTTTATCATGAAGAAAAAACGAAAATCAGTGATGCCAGGTGCGATTTTTCATGCTTGACACGGCATCAGGTATTTGTTTTACAATTGTTTGAGATTGAGGGTCTGTCTATGTTAAAATTTAGGTTATCAAAACTATATGAATTATCTTAGATCTAACAATCTATTGTAATTTATACTATTTACAAATTACCTTATTTAGATGGGTTTCTTTTTTTAAAAAGAAAAAAGCCAATAATTTTGCTGGCAGTATTATCATTTAACCATTTAAAAGAGAAGAAAAATGGCATACGTAATTAATGAAGATTGCATCGCATGCGGTTCATGTATAGATGAGTGTCCGGTTGACGCCATTTCGGAGGGAGAGATTTATTCTATTGATCCCGAATTGTGTACCGATTGTGGTGCTTGCGCGGATGTTTGCCCTACAGAGGCCATTCATCCTGCATAAATTTATTTGGAGTAGATATAAAAAGAAGAAGCCCCTTTGTTGCAAAGAAGCAATAAGGCGGGCTTTTTCTTTTTATGATGGTATGGTGATCACTTCATCAAGCAAGAAGTCCTGAGAATCACAGGAAACATTTTTTACCATCTGGAAGGGAAATGCGACACCGATTTTCTTTGCATTGAGTAAATGCGGCAGGGTCCGGTCGTAATAACCTCCACCCCTTCCAAGCCGTTCTCCTTCATTTGAGAAGGCAAGACCTGGTACAACAGCCAGGTCAATTTCATCCAGGTCAGGGAAAACCGGTCCTGTGGGTTCCATGATCCCGAAGGCCGGCCCTTTTTCAAGCGATGCAAAACCATGGTATTCGCGTAGCTCCAGATGGTCTCCAACAATCCGGGGCAGAATGAAACGTTTTTCGCGTCCCCACTTTTCTATGAATTCATGGGTTGGCACTTCATCCGGAAGAGACCAGTAAATGAATACGTTCTGTGCTTCCCGGAATGATCTGTGTTTTTCCAGTTCGGCCATCACCCGAAGGCCGGTTTCTTTCAGTTCTTCTTCTGTAAACCTGTTTTTCAGGATTTTGATCTCTTTTCGCAATCGTATTTTATTCTCTTTAATCATTCCGGGTGTTGTTTTTTTCCGTTATTTCATAGATATCTTCCCGCCGGTCCTCTATGGCATCATTAAAGGGGGTCATTTGTTTGTCGGAGGCTTCTGACAGATTGATCTCACTGATCAATGGCTCTTCATCAGAACAATGACCTTTTAACAGATATTCTCCTTTTGGGTTGACCAGGACCGATTGCCCGGTAAATTCCAGATCTTTTTCCCGGCCCACCCGGTTGGTGGTGGCGATAAAAATGCGGTTGGTCAGGGCATAGCCTGGTATTGCCGATTGACAGTAAGGGAGGACAAGATTGGAAGGGTGACAAATCATTTCGGCGCCTCTCAGGGCCAGAATGCGCCAGACTTCCGGGAACATCCAGTCGAAACAGATGAGTATGCCGATCTTGCCGATGGGGGTATCCCAAATGGGAGGTGTCTGATTACCAGGTTTGAAGTATTGTTTTTCGCGATTGAACAAGTGAAGTTTGCGGTATACCCCCATCAGTCCTTGGGGGCCAACCCCAACAGCACTGTTGTAAAGATGATCGCCGTCACGTTCATTGATGCCCGAAATGAATATGGTTTCTTGTTCACGGGCTTTTTCGGTGAGATATTGGACAAAAAGGCTATCTTCGGGGGGCTCGGATGATGCGAAGGCTTCCTCCCGTGACGTAAAATTGTAACCCGATGACGCCAGTTCCGGTAGTACCCAAAGGTCAACCGGTGGACTGTTGTCAATGAGATGATCGATCTTCCGGATATTGGCCGGGATGTCACCAAATACCGGTGCAAATTGCAGCAGACCGACGGTGGTGAGATTAGGGGATTTGGCCATAACATGTTTGTTTTATGGGCGGTAACCAGCCCGTGACAATATGTGGTGCGGGTCAGTGGCATCCATCATGTCCCGGAAAGATTTATCCGGGTGCTGTCCGGCCCATGACTCCATTAGCTTATATCCAAGATAACGCCCTGTCCTTCCGGGCGAGTCCTGTCCGAAAAAATTGGTAAAAGGAGCTTCGCCTACATATTTTCGGATCATCTCCTGATCAGTGGAAAAAAGATGTTTCTCTTCCACAATGGTTTTCCACATAAAATCTTCATTGGTTTCGCACCATTTCATCTCTTCTTCTGTGTATCCGAATAGTAATGTGTCCGGAATATCGGGAATTGTGTGTTCCACAAAATGCAACATTTTCCCGTGATAGACCATCTGGCTGATCAGATCATCGATGGAATCGTTGTAGGCGTATTCAGTCATTGCAATCGCTTTCATGATGTCTGGCACCACTCTTTCTGTTTCCATCTGGTTCCGGAGATAATTGGGTGTCTCCAGCCATTCATAAAATACACAGTCGCTTCCCAGGTATTTTTCCACACTTACCGAGACCCATCCGGAATCTACGGCCATGGATTCGTTAAAACCCGAAATGTGAAGGTATACATCAGGAACATCCCTTTCGGGAAAATAATGTTTGTAATAGCGAAAGGCTTGTTCGATTTCATCCTTTAATCCGGCTTTATCGGAGAAGACTGTCCGGCAGGTGTCAAAAACTTCTTCATTGGGCTCGTAAGCCAGAAAACGGGAAAGGTTTTCGTTGTATTCTTCATCATCCGGATGACCTATATTGATGATGCCTTCGCTATAAGCGTTCAAATAATCACC
>JAWOCV010000051.1:0-5657 GCA_046483585.1 Marinilabilia sp. | reverse complement strand
CTGTCGCTAGCGTTCATCCTGAGCCAGGATCAAACTCTTCGTTGTAGGAAAGTTTTAAAAAAAAATTTCTTTTAAGTACTTCCCCCCTAAAAAAATGAAACTCGTTTGATCGGAATTCAACTCTGGGATCCGCTTTTACCTTGCTTTTTGGTTTTGCTATCAATAGTGTCAAAGATCGTTTTCTCTTTTGTATCTAATCCCCTTCGAAAAATAAAGAGGCATTCTGTTATCCGCTTTAACTCTCTCTCACCCAACCGGCCTTCCTTTGAAGAGCCTCCGGGTTTTTGCAAAAGCGAGTGCAAAGATACATCCTTTTTTATTCCCGTCCAAAATTATTTTCCGGGTGTCTAAAAGGCAATCTTTATCCCATCCATCCCCTTCCGTCTTTCCCGCACTCTGCCCTAAAGCGGGTGCAAATATAAGTCTTAAACGGGTGGTTTTCCAAAATTAATGGGAAGGTTTTTTATTATTTTTTTCAAGAAGTTGGAAGCCAGATATATTCCCGCGAAACCGGCCATTGGAAGTGGCCCGGGCAGATACAAAATAAACGAGTTGGTCATAAGTCATCCCGGACAGACAAAAAATTCTTTCAGTTGTTGTATCTTCGCAGAAAATTCAACTGAAGCAAATTATGACACATAAAGCCGGTTTTGTCAACATCATTGGCAATCCCAACGTAGGTAAATCAACTCTGTCCAACGAGTTGGTCGGTGAGCGGTTGTCCATCATTACCTCCAAAGCCCAGACGACCCGCCACCGTATTTTCGGGATTGTGAACACCGATGACCATCAGATCATATTCTCTGATACGCCGGGTGTGCTGAAGCCCAAATATAAGCTACAGGAGTCGATGCTTCATTTCTCGAGATCGGCCCTTTCAGATGCAGATATTATATTATACATTACCGATACGGTTGAAACACCCGAAAAAAATGAAGATTTCCTCTCAAAGGTGAAAAACTCAGAAGTGCCGGTATTACTGGCCATAAACAAAATTGATCTGATACAGCAAAAGGAACTCGAAAAAATGGTGGAATTCTGGAAAGAAACGCTTCCCAAAGCAGAGATCTTTCCTATGTCAGCTCTCCATAAGTTCAATATCCAAAACTTATATGCCCGGATCGTTGAACTTTTACCGGAATCGCCCCCCTACTTCGATAAAGATGCCCTCACGGATAAACCCGAACGTTTCTTTGTAGCAGAAATCCTCCGTGAAAAAGTATTGCTCAATTATCAAAAAGAGATTCCTTATTCTGTGGAAGTGGAAGTGGAAGAATTCAAGGAAGGCCCTGAAAAAAATCATATTCGTTGCGTCATCCACGTTACACGTGATTCCCAGAAAGGCATACTCATAGGCAACCAGGGGAAAGCACTCAAAAAGCTCGGCATTGATGCCAGAAAAGAGATGGAAACTTTTCTCGGAAAAAGGGTTTATCTCGAGCTCTTTGTCAAAGTGTCAAAAGATTGGCGTGACAAGGACTACTATCTGAAAAATTTCGGATACAACGGGTAACAATAGATTGTCAGATTTTTAGATTTAAGAATTAAAATGATTCACACATTACTGACAATCTGTTTTTTACAGAACGAACTTTCCAATCTTAAACAATTGATCAAAAGCTTAACAGACTGTTGATGTCATGAACAAACGCAAAAAAATTGCGGGAAGATCAGGTATTAACATCAGCTATATCACAAAACACTTATAAATTCAATCATCATATATCAATCATGGGTAATATCGTTGCCATAATAGGCCGGCCAAACGTTGGCAAATCAACACTATTTAACCGTCTGACGGAATCACGCCAGGCCATCGTGGATGAAGCCAGCGGGGTAACCCGGGATCGCATTTACGGGAAATCGGAATGGAACGGCATTCGTTTCTCCGTGGTAGACACAGGAGGTTACGCCGTTAATTCGGATGACCAGTTTGAAAAAGCCATCCGTGACCAGGTGCTTATCGCCATTGAAGAGGCGGATGTCATCATCTTCATGGTGGATGTGACCACGGGAATGACCGATTACGATCAGGCCGTTGCAGAGATCTTAAGAAAAAAAGCCAAAAATGTGCTCGTCGCAGTCAACAAAGTAGACAACAACCAGCAGATTCCGGAAGCTTCTTCTTTTTATGCCCTTGGACTAAAAGAGCTGTTCACCGTATCGGCCATAAACGGTGCAGGAACCGGAGACATTCTGGACCATCTGGTAAAAATACTTCCCGACAAAAAAGCAGAGGAAGAACTGGATCTGCCCCGGTTTACTGTAGTCGGACGCCCCAATGCCGGCAAATCCTCTTTCATTAACGCCCTTATCGGTGAAGAAAGAAATATTGTCACCCCGGTATCAGGAACAACCCGCGACAGCATTTTTTCGCGGTACAACAAATACGGTCACGATTTTTTGTTGGTTGACACGGCGGGAATTCGGAAAAAAACCAGAGTTCACGAAGATCTTGAATTTTACTCGGTGATGCGCGCCATCAGAGCCATAGAAAATTCAGACGTCTGCCTGCTGATGATCGATGCCACACGAGGTTTTGAAGGCCAGGATCAGAAGATTTTCAGTCTGATAGAACGCAACCGAAAGGGGGTGGTCGTATTGGTCAACAAATGGGACCTGGTAGAAAAAGACCATAACACGGCCAAAGAATTTGAAGACATGCTCCGGAGCGAGACGGCCCCCTATACAGATTATCCCGTAATATTCACCTCTGCCACAGGTAAGACACGTATTTTCAAAGCCCTCGAAAAAGCCGTGGAAGTTTTTGAAAACAAGACACGCAAAGTAGCCACAGCCAAACTTAATGAATATCTCCTGCCCATTATTGAAAACAACCCTCCTCCCGCAAACAAAGGAAAATACATTAAAATCAAATACATCACACGGCTGCCTGCTTCCGTACCCTCATTTGCTTTTTTCTGCAACCTGCCCCAATACATCAAAGATCCATATAAACGCTTTGTAGAAAACAAACTCAGAGAAAAGTGGAATTTCACGGGCGTGCCGGTCAATATATTTTTCCGGAAAAAATAGCAGCCTCAAAGACGATAATTGGTGATTTCCTTCATCATTGTTACTTTTGCATTTATTCTATCTAAATAGTGTCTGTCCATAAAGTACCACTTGCTGCGTTACACGAATCCGCCAAAATACTCATTTACGTAAGTAAACTGCGCTTTTGGCGGCTTCGCAAGCCCCCGATGATATCGGGGCAGGCTTTGCAATTGGCCCTTTCTGAACAGACACATGATTACTAACACGCTTTGTCCAATTTATAGACGGGCACTAAATAAAAACAGCGATGCACATCCATCCCACCATGAAAATGTCGGAGCTTGTCCAGGCAGACTTTGAGCTCCTTGCTGTTCTTCAGCGCCTTAAGATCCCTTTCGGATTTAAGGACAAGAGCATAAAAACGGTTTGCCGGGAAGAGGGCATCGACCTGAATTTCTTCCTCAATCTGGCCCGCTGGTTTCACGAACGAGACTTCTTTCCGGGTGAAACCCTGATGCACCATCCTGTGAAGTGGCTGGTAAAATACCTTCGCAACACCCATGCCTGCTACCTGGAGTACCACATCCCCCGTATTGAGACGGAAATTATTCAACTGGAGAATAAAGATCATTCCGAGATTCACAACATGCAGCTGATGCTCAAATTCTTCAGGGAATATATCACTGAGTTTACCACCCACATCGAACTGGAAGAGAATAAGATCTTTCCTTACACCCTTCAGCTGGAGGAGAATCTCACCACAAACGATCCTGACCCGGATTTCCTGGAAATGGCCCGTGGCTATACCATCGCCGATTTTCTGGAAGAACACAGCGATCTGGAGGAGAAGCTCATCGACCTACGAAACATCCTGCTCAAATACCTGGCACCACCATCAGACAATTGCATCTTCACCAATGTCCTGGTCGAGATATTCAGGCTGGGCAATGATCTGAACGATCATACCATCCTGGAAGAAAACGTATTGATACCTCAGGTCATGGAACTGGAAAAAGAATTTCATAAAAAATTTCCACCGGAATAGATCGCTATGGCCAGGATATTGATAGCAGAGACATCCTATCTGGTCCGCAAAGGACTGGTCAGCCTTCTGGAACAAACAGAAGGGGTGACGGAACTGAAAGCAGCCGGGCATCCTGATACCATCATGCTGACACTGAAAGAATACAGCCCGGATGTTCTTTTGCTCAATTCAGCTATTATATTGCCCGTAGACCACAAAAAACTACAATCTCTGCTCCATGAAGAGGCACGGATCATCTACGTCATCAACACCCCTCTGCCAGAAGACGCCCCTTCTCATCAGATATCTGTTTTCGACACCAAAAACAAACTGACCGAGAAGCTCACACATCATATCCGGCAATACCAAACCAAAGATGAAAAAGAAGAAACAGAAGAACTTACCCCGCGTGAAAAACTGATATTAAAGCACGTCGCTCTCGGCTTTACAAATAAGGAAATTGCCGCCAGGCTTTATATCAGCACTCATACGGTTATTTCGCACCGAAAGAACATTACCCGCAAACTTGATATCAAGACCGTATCTGGACTGACGGTATATGCCATATTGAACGGGATCATCAAAATGGAAGACATCTAAAGATCATGGACGAAAACACAACACAACTTCCCTGGGACAAAGTTCCTCTCGGAGAAAGACTGATGGCCGGCCTGGTCGATCTGGCAGTAGCAGCTGTTCTCTCTCTGTTCCCCCGCATCGGATGGATGTTCGGCCTCCTTTATATCCTTACCAGGGATTCTTTACCATTTCTCAATGGTCAAAGCTTCGGAAAAAAACTTTTTCATTTAAGGACCATTACCCTCCCCCACCATGCCTCTCTTACGGGATGGCCCGAAAAATCAGTGATCAGGGGCCTGGTACTTCTGATCCCCGTCCTCAACCTTTTTGATCTCTATTACCTGATCACCCAAAAAGTCCGTATTGCCGACCGGTGGGCCGAGACACGTGTCATAAGGGATCAGGACCAGGATACTACCGGCAGTTGAATATAGAAAGTGGTGCCGTTCCCCGGATCTGTTTCAAACCAGATCTCACCCCCGGCGCTTTCGATCACTCCCTTGACGATGGCCAATCCGAGGCCCATACCACTGGTTTTGGTTGTAAAATTGGGCACGAACATCTTTTCACGGATCTCATCCGGTATACCTTTGCCGTTATCACGAACTTTGACCAAAACCTCATCGCCGGTCACAGAAGCAGAGATATTGATCTCTCCAGTCCGGTCGCGGGGAATGGACTGAACGGCATTGTTGATCAGGTTATTGAAAACCCCCAGCAATTGTTCTGCATCGGCATTGACCACAATCGATTCATAACCGTGGAAATCGGTGGAAATATTGATGCCGCTGGTGTTTGAAAAGAGGGTAACACTGCTTCTCACCCTGTCCAGAAGATCAACATTTTCGCGCTTTGCAGCAGGCATCTTGGCAAAGTGACTGAATTCGGTGGCGATGGAGGATAACTTCTCAATCTGTTCAATAAGCGTTCCGGTAACTCTTTTCAGGAAAGCATCGAAATCGGGAACCTGATCCCGCCAGGCTCTTTGCAGATATTGGATGCTTAACTTCATGGGGGTCAGGGGATTTTTGATCTCATGCGCGATCTGGCGGGCCAT
>JAWOCV010000254.1:0-3739 GCA_046483585.1 Marinilabilia sp. | reverse complement strand
TGGAAAGACATCATGGATTATCTCTACTCTTATCCCAGTATTGCTGTTTGGGTGCCGTTTAACGAACGTTGGGGGCAATTTAAAACAGAAGAAATTTCTGATTGGACCGAAGAGTATGATCCTTCAAGGCTTGTCAACCCGGCAAGTGGTGGAAATCACTATCCCGGTCTTGGCCACATTCTCGATCTTCACAACTATCCCGAGCCCAGGCTCTATTTTTATGATGCCATGCGGGCCACCGTTCTTGGTGAATATGGCGGAATCGGATTCCCCATGGAAGGGCACCTCTGGGCACCCGACCGGAACTGGGGATATGTTCAGTACGAATCGTCCGAAGAAGTGACCGACGAGTATGTTGATTTTGCCAAAATGTTAAAGGAATTGGTTAAAGTTGGATTTTCTGCTGCTGTTTACACACAAACGACTGATGTGGAAACGGAAGTCAATGGGTTGATGACGTATGACAGGAAGGAGATCAAACTGAATGAAGAACGCGTTCGGGAGATCAATCAGGAAGTGATCAATACAGTGAAATAACTTCTATTCTCATATCTACTTTTTCCAGATTTTGTTATTATGAGAGTAGCCTCCGGCTAAAGGGGGTTTTTAGGAAATTCCAAATTCCCCCTTTAGCCCACTTTTCCCAGTTTAATTTTTTGTAAAAGCACATTGTTTTGGTAGTGGCCGGGAATTACCACACAGGGTGAAGCGGGCTTTTGTTGAGGAAAAAATTCCCATAAGACCATACATTCAATACGCTCAAAAAACATGAAAAAAACAATTCCTCTCTTTTTGATAATTATCCTCACTTTAACAGGGTGCTTCAATCAGAAAAAAAGCCAATCTTCCGATGAAAACCAGTTTTCGTCCAATCCGGTATTTGATGGCTGGTATGCCGATCCGGAAGGCATCATATATGACGATCAGTACTGGATCTTTCCCACCTATTCGGATGCCTATTCCAAACAGGTGCATTTCGACTGTTTTTCGTCGCCTGACCTGGTCAACTGGACACGCCATGAGCGGATCATCGATACCGCAGAGGTGAGCTGGGCCGACAGTGCCATGTGGGCCCCGGGTGTAATTGAGAAAGACGACAAATACTATTTCTTTTTTGCCGCCAACGACATCCAGAGTGAAGATGCCACGGGGGGAATCGGTGTTTCGGTGAGTGACAGGCCCGAAGGCCCTTATAAAGATTTGTTGGGCGAACCTTTGATCAATGATATTGTGAACGGAGCCCAGCCCATCGATCAATTCATTTTCAAAGAGAATGAAGACACTTATTACATGTTTTATGGTGGATGGGGGCATTGCAATGTGGTGAAACTCAATGATGATTTTACCGGACTGGAACCGTTGCCCAACGGAGATATGTACAAGGAAGTCACGCCGGAAGGTTACGTGGAAGGGCCCTTTATGTTTAAAAAAGACGGCAAATATTATTTCATGTGGTCCGAAGGTGGCTGGGGCGGCCCCGATTACCGTGTGGCCTATGCCATAGCCGACGATCCCCTGGGGCCTTTTGAGCGAATCGGCGTGGTACTTGAGCAGGATCCGGAAGTGGCCACAGGCGCTGGTCACCATTCGGTTATGCATGTGCCGGAAACCGATGACTATTACATGGTTTACCACCGGCGGCCTTTGTCGGAGACCCATCACAATCACCGGGTGACTTGCATCGACCGCATGACTTTTGATGAGGATGGTTATATCGAGCCTGTGGAAATCACTTTTAAAGGGGTGAAGGCCCATCCGCTGAAGTAGTTGCTGGTTGACTTGTTTCTTTTTTGGGCGATGACAAAAAACAATAGTTCGTTAAATTTTTGCAAGTAATTGATAATAAAATGTTTGCATAGCAATACAGGTTAGGCCCAACTCTATGGTAATAAAAACTTTGCGCCTGCCTGGCGTGTAATGTGAAACAAAATTAATTGTACAAACAAAAGTTCATTTATATAACAGGATGCTAATATTAAAAACGGCAGACAGGTCATTGCGATTCTGCGTTTAGGCTCTTTTTTACGGACTATAAAAAACAAAATACTCTGTTAAGATTCTTCAAGTGTCTCGTAATTAAGTGTTTATGAAATAAAGGGATAAACTATAACTTTCTCACAATAAAAACTTTGCGCCTGCCTGGCGTGTAATGTGAAACAAAATTAATTGTACAAACAAAAGTTCGTTTATATAACAGGATGCCAATATTAATAACGGCAGACAGGTCATGGCGTCTTTGCGTTTAGCCTTTTTTTAACGGACTGTTGGAAAAATAACAACCCAAAATTAAACTACAGCCATCATCTTAGATCTTAAATCTAATAATCTAACGATCTATTGATTGAAAAAAGACAAAAAATTAATAATGAGGCTGCTGAATTTTCAGCAGTCCTTAATTTAAAAAAACAATCAGATGAGATCTTTTATTTCCATAACGGCATCATTAATATTGCTATTCGTCAGTGACGCGTCTTTTGCTCAACGGGCGTCGTTTTCAAATCCGGTTATACCCGGCGATTTTCCCGACCCGACGATCATCCGGGTGGACGACACTTACTACGCGGCCGGGACAAGTTCCGATTTTGGCGGCAATTATCCGTTGTATGAATCGACAGACCTGGTAAACTGGGAACAGATCGGTTATGTTTTTGATGAGCTTCCTTCCTGGACATCCGACAGTTTTTGGGCCCCTGAGTTGTATTATGATGATGGGACTTTTTATGTGTATTACTCCGCAAAACGGAAGGGCGATCGCATTTCCTGCATCGGGGTTGGAACCACCACCGATATTCATGAAGGGTTCACCGATCAGGGAATTGTTGTTGACTGGGGTGATGAAGCCATTGATGCATTTGTGTTTAAGGATGATGAAGGAACACCTTACATTTCATGGAAAGCTTATGGCCTGACAGAAGGCCGGCCGGTGGAAATATTGTGTTCAGAGCTTAGCAGCGATGGTATGGAGTTGGTTGGGGAACATTTTTCCCTGACCGATCATTCCAAAGGATGGGATGGTTCCGGCCATGAAGGGCAGTGCATCGTGAAAAGGGGCGATTATTACTACATGTTTTATTCCATCGGTGGGTGCTGTGATAACCAGTGTTCTTATCGTGTGAGAGTCGCCCGGTCAAAAGAGCTGCGATCAGAGTGGGAGCAATATCCTGAACCTCTGTTAGAAGGAGGTGATGAATGGGTTTGCCCCGGACACGGGACATTGGTTTCTACGCCTGATAACCGGGATTTCTATCTGTACCATTCATATCATGCCACTGATTTTGAGTACATCGGACGGCAGGGTATGCTTGATGAGTTGGTTTGGGATGAAGAAACCGACTGGCCACGCTTTAAAAATGGCAATACCCCCACGGTAAAAGGCGTTGCTCCTTTCGATGATACGGTCCAGAAAAGAGATTCCGTTTTTTATGATGATTTTTCAACAGACCAAAACAAACATTTGTGGCAATGGGACATAACCAGGGATAAGCCGGATTTTGAAGTTAAAGATGGATCACTTCTTTTGTCTCCCGTCCAAAAAGGCCTGGCTTTTCTGGGTCGCCGGCCCAAAACAGGGGATTATTCTCTTGAAGTTGATATGCCTGGTGAGGCATCTGTTAACCAGGGAATTTGCATCTATGGAAATCAGGAGAACCTGCTGGCTTTTGCCACCACTCCGAACGGATTGAAGATTTTTCAAAAGGCCGATGGAAAGAAAACCACCCTGGCCATGATCGACAGAACT
>JAWOCV010000024.1:0-14502 GCA_046483585.1 Marinilabilia sp. | reverse complement strand
ATATGAATGCGCATGGGAGTGTTTAATTGGTTGCTTGTTGCTTGTTAATTGGTCAATTGGTTAATTGGTCAATTGGTTAATTCGTCAATTCGTTAATTGGTTAATGTCTGTTCACCGTGGCTTTAGCCAAGATGAGATTACCAACCTTTTGACAGCTGGTGAGCTGGCGAGCTGATGAGCTGATGAGCTGGTGAGCTGGCGAGCTGATGAGCTGATGAGTTGATGAGCTACCAACCTACCAACCTACTGACCTATTGCCCTATTGCCCTACCGACCTATTGACCTACCAACAGCTGATGAGCAACCTCCTAATTAACCAATTAACCAATCAACCTACCAACCTACTGACCTATTGACCAATTAACCAATTAACCAATTAACCAATCAACCTACTGCCCTACCGACCTATTGACCTATTGACCTATTAACCAATTAACCAATCAACCTACCAACCTACCAACCTACCGACCTATTGACCTACTGACCTATTGCCCTACCGACCTATTGCCCTACTGCCCTACTGACCTACCTAAGCCCACTTCTTTCCAGTAATGGTTCAATAGACGGTTCATGGCCGCGAAAAGTGACATAAAGTTCCATAGGATCTTTAGTGCCGCCTTTTTCGAGTATATTTTCCCGGAAAGCACGGGCAGTTTTTTTATCGAATATGCCATTTTGTTTGAACAGCTCAAAGGCGTCGGCATCCAGAACTTCAGCCCATTTATATCCGTAATAACCGGCTGCATAACCACCATCGAAAATATGGCCAAAAGCCGTGCTCATACAACTGCCTTTCACGTCGGGAAACAATTCGGTGGATTGCATGGCTTCTTTTTCGAATTGTGCTACTTCTTTGGTGAAAGGCTCTTTGATGGTATGCCAGGCCATATCATTCATACCGAAACTAAGTTGTCGAACGGTTGAATATCCGCTCTGGAAGTTGTCCGCAGCAATGATCTTGTCGACCAGATTTACCGGAATGGGTTCCCCGGTTTCATAGTGTTTGGCCACCTCCTGAAGCCAATCTTTTTGTCGTGCCCAGTTTTCCATGAGCTGGGATGGCAACTCCACAAAATCACGATAGACCGAAGTGCCGGCCAGGCTTTCGTATGTTACTTTACTTAACATACCATGCAAGGCATGACCGAATTCATGAAGGAAGGTGGTCAGCTCGTTATAGGTCAAAAGGGCCGGTTTCGTGGAAGTGGGGCGGGTGAAATTGGTTACAACCGAAACATGTGGTCTTACGTCAAGTCCCCCTTCCAGGTGTTGCTCCCGGTATGATGTCATCCAGGCTCCTCCCTGCTTGCTGTCGCGGGGATAAAAATCAAGATAAAGTACGGAAAGAAATGAACCGTCCTCATCATAGACCTCCCAGGCTTCGACCTCTTCATTATAAGTCGGAATAGCGGGGTTGTGCTTGTAAGTGAGACCGAATAATTGTCCGGTAAGATCGAAAATCCCTTTTTTGACCTTTTCGAGTTGAAAATAGGGACGGGTCATCTCATCGCTAATATCGAAACTGGCGGTTTTTAGTTTTTCAGAATAATATGCAAAGTCCCATCGTTGGAGTGTATCATTGAATCCGAGTTTTCGGGCATGTTCTTCCACGGCCTTTACATCTTCTTTTGCTGCGGGAAGAGCGGCTTTCAGGAGGTTATCCAGAAAGTTGTTGACCCGTTCGGGGGATTTTGCCATTCGCTCCGTCAGAATGTACTCTGCATGATTGGAATATCCAAGCAGCCGGGCCCGTTCCAGCCGAAGGGTAACGGTCTTTTTGATGATCTCGTTGTTGTCATGTTTATCACCCTTGTTGCCGCGGGTTGTGTATGCTTTGAACATTTTTTCCCGCAGGCTGCGGTTGTCTGCATATTTCATAAAGGGTAAATAACTGGGAATTTGAAGGGTAAATACCCAGCCTTCTTTGTTTTCACTTTTGGCTCTTTGGGCAGCGGCTTCAATAACATCCTCCGGAAGACCGGCCAGGTCTTCTTTATTTGTTAAATGTAGCCGGAAATCGTTGGTTTCAGCCAGAACATTTTCCCCGAATTTCAGGGAAAGCTGAGAAAGTTCTGAAGAAATCTCCCTGTATCGTTCTTTATCTTTTCCGCTTAGGAGTGCACCGCGACGGGAAAATCCTTTAAAGGTGTCTTCCAGAAGTTTTTGTTGTTCCTCATTGAGGGTGTGATCACCCCGGTGCTTATCATAAACATTCTTTACCCGTTCAAAAAGTTTGTCGTTCAGCCAGATGTCGTTGCTGTATTCCGACAGCATGGGCGAAACCTCCCGGGCAATGCTTTGTATTTTTTCATTGGTTTCGGCCGAATTCAGGTTGAAAAAGATGCTGCCTACACGGTTCAGCAGTTTCCCTGATCTTTCCAGATTCTCAATGGTATTTTCGAATGTGGGCTCGGCAGGATCTTCCACTATTTTCTTTATATCCTTTCGCCCTTCTTCAAGTGCTTTTTCAAAAGCCGGCATGTAATGCTCCTCTGATATTTTGTCGAAAGGGGCTGTTTGATGAGGAGTATCAAAAGATTGTAATAAAGGGTTGTTATGATGCATTTCTGAATGTTTTTTTCCTGATGAAACGAGCATGACAAGGTTTGTCACTAAAGAACATGTATAAGCTTCAATCATGCGAGTTCCATTCGACCAATAACTTAGACTAATTTTATACGAATGAAACTTGCATGACCATCAAGGTCTCAAAAGAACATGTAAATATTGATGAATGCAAGCCTGCCTGGCGGGTTATGAAACAGAAACATTCTGGATTTTTGATGTTAAAACATAAAAATTGATGGTTCCATATACATAAAACGGCAGACAGGCCTGCCTCCCGGATTGATGCAACAAAGATCCTGATTTCTGAGGAAAATTCTTTGGAACACATGGATTCTTTTTCATAAAGCGTCAGGCAGGTTCCATTCGACCAATAACTTAAATCAATTATTTACGAATGAAACGAGCATGAATATAATGCACAAGGATAGTGCCGGAATTATTGGTGTTTTTTTCATTTCAGTAGTCTGTTAAACTCTTTTAATTGTTTGTTATCTAACTGTTTAAATCTGAATAGATGTTTATATTAAAACCCGGATTATCAGCAACATATGAATCATCTTTGATCTAAAAATCTAACAATCTATTTTCTTTCAATAGTTCGTTAAAGTTTTTTAAGTGCCTGTTATTCAATTGTTTAAATCTAAGAATATATTTATGTTAAAACACCGATTATCAGCAACATACGAATCATCTTAGATCTTAAATCTAAAAATCTAACGATCTGTTGTTCTTTTCTATGGTCCAAAAAAATAAATACTTCCTGTTTCAAAGGGCACACGCAGTTTGATCCGGGAGAAACCCGTATGCAATTTTAATCTTTTCCATCGGTTTTTCAAAACGGATTTGGTGTGCTGACGGTCTCTAAGGTTAAAGAGAATAAGTTTTGCGGTTGCCATTTTGTTTATCAAGCCGTACCTTTTGCAGGTATGTTGGAAAAACCGGAAAGTCAGGTTATTCTTAACATTTTAATAATCAACGGGCCATGAAGACAATATTTTTGATTTCGTACGTTATTGTTCTAACATTGTTGTGTCCGTCTGTTTCTGGGCAGCAAGGACAACAAGAGGAGTACCTGTTGCTTCAGGCTGAAGAACTTCCCCCCGGTTACCGCGAAACAATCGAACGAGCAGCGAAAATAGCATCCAAAGGCGAGAAGTTATTAAAGAGGTCTGAAAAAGCCCGGGTGGATCTTGAACAAGCCATGGAATCGGAAGATGTCCATCCCATCAGGCAAATGCAACTCAGGGAGCGGGTCTACCGTCTTCAACTTGCCGCATCAACGTATTTTGAGGATGCACACAAGTTGCAGTACCGTGCTTTACGGCGATATCTGGAAAATGAATACGCACTGGAATATAACCAATTAGAACAAGAGGTGCGCAAACAATTCAGACAAGGGCGTGTTCTACGAAGACGTGCCGTAAACATTGTACCCGGCGCAAGTCCTGAAAACCTGGTGAAGGAAGCATCCGGTTATGAACAGGAAGCATTGAAGAAAATGGCCGGAGTGTTCAGTGGCGATACCCGTTATGCTTTGGATAACACAGAAAGTGATGAAAATGACGAAATAACACCAAAGGTCGTCGCCGGGGTTCCGGACGTTATTGAAGAAACAGAGGTTTTATTGAAACCGAAAGAGCCGGAAGCCGTAAAAAAGGTTGATGATTCCATGGAGGATTCCGAGCCTTCGGCCGATGTTTTCTTTTCGATACAGTTTTTGGCCACCCGTCGTCCGATAAGCAATGAACGGGTCAGATCTGTTTACGATGGCCCCATGCCTGTGACCGAGGACCATAGCGATGGCTGGTTCCGGTTTTTTGCCGGGAGATTTGCTTCGGTGGAAGAAGCGCTTGAAAGAAAGGAATCCGAAGGGATTTATGGATTTATTGTGGCGTACAAAAACCGGGAGCGGATCACTCTTAATGAAGCCCGGGAATTGTTGAGTGACAAATGATCAAAAGCTTATCGCGAGTATTATTTTATTAATTTTAAATGAGACCAGATCTATGAATTTATTAAAAAAGAGTATTGTCGTACTGTTTGCATTATCAATTGGGTTTTCAGCTTCTTCGCAAGAACCTGTTTCAAATTTTGTTCAATTGATGAATGATGCACCTGCAGATGCCAAAACCGTTTCAAAAGCTTATTTGAAGCCTTATGGGGAAATGTTAGGAACTTCGCTTAATGGTGGCTGGTATAATACAGCTAAAGTACATGGTGTTTTGGGGTTTGATTTAACCGTAAGTGTCATGAATTCCGTTGTACCTTCTTCTGCGCAGACTTTTGATCTTGATGATCTTGGTCTCCAATCATTTCAGCCTGTCGATGAGTCTGTTGCTCCCACCGTTGCCGGTGATATGGAGAATTTGCCTCAGGTTGAGTTGGATCCGGAGGTTTCCGGGGATGAAATTACTTTACCCAACGGGTCTGGGTATGATAATTTACCGGTGCCTATGGTTCAGGCTGCGGTGGGCTTACCCCGAGATATTGAAGTTATTGGCCGGTTTTTGCCCAGCAGGAAAGTTGGTGATGCCGGAGAGGTTAGTTTGATTGGTGGTGGATTGAAGCACAGCCTGAAAGGTTACATCCCTTTCGTGAAGCGCGTTCCGTTTTTGCAAATGTCGGTTATGGCCGGATACACCAGTTTTAACAGTACCACCTCTATTCCCGGAACCGCCGCTGTTGATGTAACCGACGGTGAGCTGGACATATCTTCAGGTGCTTTTACATCGCGCCTGTTGTTGGGGGTAAATCTTCCGGTGGTAGCTGTTTATACCGGAGTGGGATATGGTACTGCAAACAGCGACTTTGATGTGAATGGTGAATATACAGTTTCCGCTATAGATCAATCTTTTACAGATCCTTTCTCGCTGGGGTATAAAACAAGCGGTGTGGATTTAAATGCAGGTGTGCGATTCAGGATCGGATTCCTGGCCCTGCATGCCGACTATACCGTTGGTGAATATTCCACTCTCACCGCCGGGGTAGGGATTAATATTCGTTAAATTTTACCAGCTCTGAAAGTGCTTTTCTCTTCTTGAGCGGACCTTCAACCTCTTCGGGTTTTCCAATGGGCAGTAAAACTGCCGGTTCGATATGCCCGGGGAGGTTGAGTGTTTGTGCTGCCTTTTCCGGATCAAAGTTACAGACCCAACAGGTTCCCAGCCCAAGTTCTGCCGCTCGAAGGGTCATGTGGTCTGTGGCTATGGCTGCATCAATGTCGGCATGGTCTTTCCCGTCGTTGCCCCGTTTCCACGATGAGGAATGATCGGCACAAACAACAATAACACTGGGAGCTGTGGCGAACCATTCGCGGGGATATGCCTCATAAAGCTCTTTGAGCTTGTCTTTCTTGTTGACAACGATAAAAAGAAATGGTTGTTTGTTGACGGCTGTCGGTGCCATTCGGCCGGCATCCAATACTTCGTTCAGCAATTTCTCACTGATGGCTTCCGGTTTGTATTTTCTGGCAGAATAACGGGTTCGGATGAGTGTTTTAAAATCCATGATTTTCTCTTTTTTTGATTTGGGGTGACATAGAATAGACCGTTGGAATTTTAGATATAAGATTTAAGATTAATCGTATAACATTAATAATCTGCATCTTATCAGGAATAATGCGCATTTTTTAAACAGTTAAAAATCAAGTTTTTGCAAAAGTTTAACGGAGTATTAACACAACAATAATCCGTTAAAAAAAGCCTAAACGCAGAGGCGCAATGACCTGTCTGCCGTTTTTAATATTAGCATCCTGTTATATAAACGAACTTTTGTTTGTACAATTAATTTTGTTTCACATTACACGCCAGGCAGGCGCAAAAGGGTTTATTATCATAGAGTTGCACCTTAATGTGTCGCTATGCAAACATCTTATTATCAATTACCTGAAAAAGGTTAACGGAGTATTGACACAAATATCTAAAATATCCAAGGACTTTTCAATTTTTCGAAAGGATTAAAATTGCGGTAAGTTAAGGTTGCCCGTGATAATCCTTAAATTCCCCTGCATCCTAATCATTGCGAGCGAATTGAAGCAATCTCAAACTTTTTACCGGACACCAATGATTTTTATTAATGATTTGGTTTGTCTGTTTTTTTTAGTCTGTTAAACTTTTTCAAGTGTTTGTTATTCAATTGTTTAAGGCTGAATGGCTGTCTGTTAAAATTCATATTATCAGTTACATATAAATAATCTTAGATCCTAAATCTTAAATCAAAAAATCTAATGATCTATTGTATTTTCGGGATCTGTAATTAATCTCTTCTGATATGTTTTTTATCTTGTCGAAATTATTGAATGTTCTGTTTTCCCCTTTTGTTTGGGTTGTTCTGGCTGTTCTGGTTTCGTTGTTTTGCCGGAACAGGTGGCGCAGATATTTACAAATTTTGGCTTTTGTTGTGTTGTTGATTTTCTCGAATGCGTTTATTTTTAATACCATTGCCGGTCTCTGGGAAACTGAAACCATACGGCCCGGGGAACTGGATGAAGATCATCGCACTGCTGTTGTTTTGGGGGGTATGGCCTCCGAAAACATGCACAATGGATTACCCACTTTTGGGAAGAGTGCTGACAGACTCTGGCAGGGATTATGGCTCTTGAAAACCGGTTCTGTCGATACATTGGTGATTTCCGGGGGTCTGGGACAATTGTTTGATGATCAGAAATCCGAGGGCGTCCTTATGGAGGAGTATCTGACTGATGTGAATCTGATGGATGACCGCATCATGATTGAGCCTGATTCCAGGAACACTTATGAAAATGCACGTTTCACGGCGGGTTTGTTTGAACATGAAGATCGCCTCCCCGGGATTGTGCTGGTGACTTCCGCATTTCATACCCCCCGGGCCAGGGCCTGTTTTCAAAAGCAGGGATTTGATGTGGAAGTGTTTCCGGCTGATCCCCTTTCCAGTGTTCGACCTGTGCAGTGGAAGGATGTTGTGATTCCTTCTGCTGCCGTGATGGATCAGTGGGGAATTCTTTTCAGGGAATGGGCAGGGATCATGATGTATAAATTTAATGGTTATATTTAAATGATATGATGAAGAAACGGCATGTTATATATGGTTTATCTTTTGCTTTATTTGTATTCTCTGTTTCATGTGAAGAAATTTTGAATATAGATGTGGTGGGAGATGGTAATCTTGCCGGTGAAAATCGTATTTTGCCGGATTTCACTTCGGTTTATCTTGATACGGATTTTAAAGTCTACCTTACCAGTGGTGATGAGTATGGTGTTGAAGTAGAGGCTGATTCCAATTTATTGCAATATATCAATACCGAAGTGACAGGAGGGGTGCTTACCATATCCTCCAATCCCAATTTTGATGTGCAGCCACGGCATCCCGTGAGTGTTTATCTCAGGGTTCCTGATGGTTTTTCCGGAGTAGAGGTCATTAACGGGGGTAAGATCGAAGCCGATTCACTATATACCGATTCACTTGATGTGCGTTTGTATGGTGTTTCTTCTTTTTCCGGAAAGCGGATGGAGAGTCCTGTTAAACTTTTTCTGGAAGGGAGTACCCGAATATCCATGGAGGGTGAATTTGAGGATTTGATTATAAGGCAAAGGGGTTCAGGGAATATCAACCTGGAAGGAACGAGTGGTTTCGGGGATGTTTTGCTCGAAGGATCGGGTAAGATCAATGCCAAAAACATGAAGATTGATGATGCCGATATCAGGATTTATGGTTCCGGCCTTGTTTTTTGCGATGTGAGTGGTTTTTTAAAAGCCAGAGTGGATGGGAGTGGACGTATTTATTATTACGGAACTCCCGGAAAACTTGAAAAAGAGGTTGTAGGAGATGGTTTGATCGTTCCGGCAAATAATTAGATGCAACCACAGATGAATCCATCTCCCAGAGAATCCAAAGCCTTCTTTTCTGCCTGTTTTTCCGCTTCTGTTCCTTTGCATTGACGACAAACCGGCAGATGAATTTTTGAATTGTATTGTTTGTTTTCTTTATCTATTTCTTTGCTGCAAACAAAACAATGGTTTGTCAGATTCGGGGATTTTTCCATGTATTGTGTTTTTTTGATGCAAAATTAGGCATTTCAGAAAAACAAAAGCCAAATGGGAATGCTATTCTAACCATTTCCGGATATAATCGCCATCCGGGTCAAATTTTTCGGCTTGTTTTTTTAGATTGAACCGGCGGTTGACTCTGCTGTCTGTACCTCTGCCGCTTTGATAGGCCCAGTTGCCGTAATTGCTGCAAACATCATAATCGAGCAAACTCGATTCAAACCATGCGGCCCCCCATTGCCAGTTGACTTTCATTTCTTTGGACAGATAAAAACTGGTCAGCATTCTTCCCCTGTTACTCATAAAGCCGGTTTTCCGAAGTTCACGCATAAGGGCATCGATAAGTGGCTGCCCGGTCCGGCCCGTTTGCCATTGAAAAAAAGCCTCTTCATCGTTATACATTCCGTGTTCGGTTTTTCTGAGCCCTTTGGTTGTAAATAACTTCTTGCCATATCTCAGAAATAAAAACCGGAAGTAGTCACGCCAGATCAGTTGTTCCATCAGAGGCCGGATGTTTTCTGCTTTTTCGGGGTGTTCGATCTGGCATTGTTCCAATTTCGAAAATACGACTCCGGGAGATAAACTCCCGTTTGCCAGCCAGGGACCCAGCTTGCTGCTGGCGTTCGCTCCCCGGAAAAGATCTCGTGTTTCGGCATAGTGGAGGGGGCCTCCGCTTTCTATATATTGATTGAGGGCGTTGATGCCCTCGTTTTCACCCCCTTTGAAATTGTGTGGAAAGGATGACAGGTCCCATTCAACCGGATTGAAGGTCAATAGTTCGTGGGGAATTTTCGGATGCTCCGGGGCCGGTATTTTATCGGAGATCATCGTCACGGGACCGGGGTTTAGTGGTTGACCGGCCACTTTATTTTTAAATTTTGTGAAGTAGTAGGGTGCTTTTTCTGTGGGAAAGTCTACCTGGTCGGGGGGATAGAGCATGCTGCCCCAGGTCAGTTGCAGGTTGGTCTTTTCGGCAAGTTGTTTTTCGGTCAGTATCTCTTCATGGGCAAATTCCCGCTGGGCAAAAATGGCATCGGCTTTTAAAGCATGATACAATTGACTCAAAACATCGACGGTTTGTCCCCTGAAAATATAAAGCTTCTGTCCCCTGTTTGTCAGATTTCTTTTAAGTTCCTGAAGGGATTGCGCCAAAAAAGTTTTCCGTAAATGGCCGGTTCGCGGAAATCCCAATGGAGTATTGGTTGTATACCAGTGATCATCAATAATAAAAACAGGGATAACGGGGTGGCCTGTTTCAATGGCTTTGAGAAGAGCCGGATTATCATGGAGGCGTAGGTCGTTTCGGAACCAGTAGATGACAGGAGAGTTACTCATGAGTTGTGTATTTTGAGCATGAACTATTCATAAGTTTTTTCCTCTATAAAACGACAATAGTCCGTTAAACTTTTTCAAGGCCTTGTAATTCAGTCGTTTAAATCTTTGAGGTTTTTCATGATAAATAACAGTATATCAGCATTATACAATTCATCTTAAATCTAATATCTAAAAATCTAACGATCTATTGAAACGAAGTTCGACGAAGTAAATAATCCGGGTAAGAAACCGCACAAGCCTTTGAGGGTTCAAAAAATGCCGGAATTATGAAAATCCCGGCATATTTTATATTTACATCGCATGACACGATAATAGCTATTCTTCAATAATATTGGGGACCACCATTTTCTCTCTTAGTTCCGCAGCTTTACCTGGGCCAAAAAGGTTGGAGATTATTTCGAGTGAAAACTCCATAGCTGCTCCGATGCCCCGGCCGGTGATGATGTGTCCGTCGGTAATGGCCGGTACAGGGTAGTGACGGGCCCCTTTGAGGTGATGTTCAAAACCCGTGAAGCAAGTTGCTTTCCGGTCTTTCAGAAGTCCCATTTCGCCCAGGATCATAGGGGCTGCACAGATGGCCCCGATCCATTTTTTCTGGGCATTGTATTCAGAGAGCAACAATTCCAGTCCTTTGTGGGCCTGAAGATGCTTAGCCCCCGGCATGCCTCCGGGAAGAATGATGATGTCTTTTTCATCAATGGGCTTTCCTTCAAAGACGCGGTCGCATATAATGGTAATCCCATGGCCACCGGTTACGCTCTTGTCTTCGGTTATGGAGATCAGTTCAACATCGGCTCCTGCCCTGTTAAGGACATCCGCCGGCGTAAGACCTTCGATTTCTTCAAATCCCGGTGCAATAAATATGGCTGCTTTCTTCATGTCTTTAAATTTTTAAGGTTTGTTTCGGGTGCATACCCTGTGATTTACAACACAAAAAGGTACGAAGATTTTCGGGCAATGCAAAAGATATCAGACCGGTTCATTCATTTTATACTGGATTCGTTCCTTGACTTTTCCGGCCAGGGAATCATAATTGTCATCATTGGGATAGACGGGATTCAAAAATTCGATGCTGACTTTTTTAAAGGGCCGGGGAAACACACTTCCCGGGGGTAAAGCCCGATAAGCCCCTTTGATGGTGACGGGTACAACGGGAATGCCGAGCTCCCGGCTCAAAATGGCAAAGGTTTTCTTAAACTGTCCCAGTTGTCCTGTCTTGGTACGTGTGCCTTCCGGGAATATGATAAGGTTTCGGTCACGCTTAAGGACCTCGGCCATTTTCTGGATTGAAGCCTTCAGATCATTGTTCAGATCCATGACGATGATGTTGTTTCTACTGGCGAGGTATTTAAGCCAGGGAGCACGTACGTGCTTTTCCTTGGCATAAAAGTAGGTGCGCCGGATATCTTTTGTTCGGAGATAGGATGCCACGAAAAGGCCATCGAAAAAACTTTGATGATTGGGGGCTATGATGCAGGGCCCGGAAGGAATATTGTTCAGGCCTCTGGCTCTGAACCGGAAGTACATATGGAAAAAGAACCGTGAGACACGAACCATCATGCTGCCGGATGTCCAGGTTTTTGGGAGTTGCAGATGTACTTTTTCCCTAAGGATATCTCTCCAGTTGATCTTTTGTTCCTCGGATTTTGTTTTGGTGTCCCTCACATGTTCAGCCAATAGATGCACGTTGTTGAACCGGGTCATTTCCGCAGGGTCTATTTTTACCCCGAAAGTTTGCTCAAGGTACGACTCAAATCCTACTTTGTCGAGAGAATCCAGGCCCAGGTCCATTTCCAGATGATGATGCGGCCATACATCCCGTCCTTTTTCCTTTGACAGGTAACGGGTGATCATGTTATACTCTTCAAAGTCAGGTGTCTCTGCATGTGGCTCTTCGGTTTGCGTTTCTATGGCCAGCTCTTCGAGCTTGAAACGCTGGAGCTTTGACAGACGCGTTCTGGGCAGCTCCTGATCGGCGAGATGGAAGCGCATGATCTTTTTATAGGCTGATACCTGATTATTGAAATGGTCGATCACGTGCCAGCGGATGATATCTTCCAGATTTTGGTCCCCGCTGTCTTCAACAGCACTTTTTTCAGGTACAATGACGGCCTGGAGCATATCATCTTTGAAAAACACACCGCATTCACGGACCAGGGGGAATGCTTCAAGTTTCTGTTCCAGCTCTGTGGGGTTGACGTTTTTGCCGTTGGAGAGAATGATGATCTCTTTTTTCCGGCCGGTAATGAAAAGAAAACCGTTGTCGTCAATATACCCCAGATCTCCTGTGTGGAGTCTGCCGTCTTTTAGAACTTCATTGGTTTCATCAGGCCGGTTGTAATACCCCTGCATGATCTGTCTTCCTTTGGCTGTTATCTCCCCGTCGATGATCTCGATCTTTGTCCCGGGCAATGGTTCTCCTGGAGATCCGAGAACGACTCTTCCCGGCCGGGTAAACGTGATCATGGGTGCAGCTTCGGTCATGCCAAATCCTTCCAGGACTTCGAAACCAAGAGTCTGATAGTCTCGGCCCACTTCAGGGTCGAGCGCGGCACCTCCTGAAACCAGGTGCTGAAGGGAACCTCCCATTTTTTGATGGACGGCTTTAAATATGGTTTTGGAAAAGGTCTTGTTGTTGACTGTCCTGGCAATGGCAAATAGTGCCCGTGCTATGGCACTGGCGTTGATCTTGTCCATTACACCTTTCCGAATGGCAGCGTACAGCCTGGGTACGCCTATCATTATGGTGATCTTGTTGTTCTGAAGTGTGCTTATGATATCCTCCGAAGCCATGGTGGGACTAATTGAAATACTCCCGCCGGCATAGAGGGGTATAACCATGGTACCCATAAGCGGGAAGATATGATGCAGCGGCAGTAATGTCAAAGTGAGACTGCTGGACGTGAATATCGGGATCTTATCGGACACACCCTCGATATTGGCCAGGAGATTGTCGTAAGATAACATAACGCCTTTGGGGGTTCCGGTAGTTCCGGACGTATAAATGATCACTGCTGTTTCATTGACGTCAGGTTCGGGAAAATCTTTATCCGAATGGAAATTCTCAACGGGGTTTTCGTATTGGTCGGCCAGTACAATCTGAGGGTTGATGCCGGCTTTTTCAACAGCCGCCCTGATGGTGTCTTCGCTGCCTTTGGAAGTAAATACCGCCTCCGGTTGACAATCATTGAGGATAAAGGCCACTTCATCTTCGGTGGCCAGGTAATCGAGGGGCACCGGAATCCCATGATTATTCCAGATGGCATAAAACGAATAGATCCATGCCGGACGGTTCTCCATGAATATAGCAGCCTTGCTGCCGTTTTCTGATTGATACAGACCGGAATATTGTTGGATTTTCCCGGCCAATTGCCCATAACTTATTTTTGTATCACCATAAGTAATGGCGGTTTTCTCACCCCTGTTCTTTAGCATATTTCTGATTCAAATTGTGGCCGTAAAAATATATTAAAACGGCCGGACTGTAAAATGGTCTTTCCTTAATAACAATTTCTGTGCCATAGGGTTCAATGTTTTTTAGTCTGGTTGTCAAGTTGTTGTGCCTTATTTCTTGAGTTTGGTCCAATTTGCGGGTGAATTAATATCATGAAAGATTCTTTTTAAGCAAAATATGTCGGTTTGGTGTAACTTGTTATCCGAATGGAGCGTCTTACACACATTGATTTCTGAAAAAGATGGTTTTCAGAGGAATAATGAAACATAGATCCTGAGTTTTAAGGAAATTTTTTTGGAACGAATGGATGTTTTTTCAGAAAACGGAAGGCAGGTTCCATCCAACCTTAAAAACAAGTTTTATACGGATAAATATCTTTTTTACTATTTGTTTTGCCGGACACCCGCGAATTTTTAAACTCAATTATATACTAAACAGAAAAGTCATGAAGATCATTAATCTATTTTTGCCGGTTTTATTGGTTCTTTCGGTGGGTTTTGCCTTGCCGGTTAATGCGCAAACACGTGATCAACGTACAGTAGACAGGGATTTTACCGGCGTTAGCGTTTCCTCAGGAGTGGATCTGGTGCTGGAACAGGGTTCCCCGGCGGAGATTATTGTTGAGGCCGATGAGGCCGATCTTGAAGATGTAAAAACTGAGTTAAAGGGAGATGTTTTGAACATTGAGAAGGAGGGAGGTATGTTTAACTTGTTCCAAAACCGGTCGTCGGTCACAGTTTTTGTGACCATGCCTGAAATTAAAAAGCTTTCGGCATCAGGCGGGGCCGATATAAAGAGCAAAGGGGAGATAACAAGCGACGAACTTGATGTTTCTTCTTCAGGCGGGGCTGATATTGAGATTGGTATTCAAGCCCAAAAAGTGGTTTTAAAGAGCAGTGGCGGAGCGGATATTATTGCCAGTGGATCAACAGAGCACCTGGAAACTTCGGCCAGTGGCGGGTCTGATATAAAAGCCAGGAATCTTAAAGCTGAATTCGTATCGGCTTCTTCTTCGGGCGGAGCGAACATTGAAGTTTATGCCTCTGAGGAGTTAAAGGCTTCAGCCAGCGGCGGATCGGATGTAGATTGTTTTGGGCCGGCCAGAATGGTTGAGAAAAGCGA
>JAWOCV010000161.1:0-11574 GCA_046483585.1 Marinilabilia sp. | reverse complement strand
AATGAAGTGGTTAAAGTTAATAAAATATTGTAATGGCTTTAAAGTCAAGAAGTAAGATAAGTTCCACCTTCAGCATGTCATCGATGACCGATGTGGTGTTCCTTTTGTTGATCTTTTTTATGATCACCTCCACTTTGGTTCATCCCAATGCTCTTAAACTGTTGTTGCCGCAAAGTCAGAACCAGACGGCTGCAAAACCGGTTACGTCGGTTTCGATTACGAGCAACCTCGAATATTATGTGGAAGATCAGGAGGTCAGTTTCAATCAGATTGAACCTCTGTTGAAGGAGAAGGTCGGGGAAGATCCCGAGACTTATATTTCCCTCCATGTGGACGAAAATGTCTCTATGAAGGAAGTTGTAAAAGTGATGAACATTGCCAAGAAGAATGAATACAAACTGATCCTGGCAACCAGAGCCAATTAATAATGGATGAGCGATCAAAAAAAGACAAACGTGCAGGAGTAATAGGAAGCACCATATTTCATGGGTTGCTTCTGGTCCTTCTCATGGTACTCGGGCTCTCGAGCATACCACGGGAAGAGGAGGGTATTTTGGTCGATTTCGGGGATTCCTCTACCGGTATGGGCGCTCTGGAACCCCAGCGCAATGAACCTTCCGGTCAACAAACTGCCTCGGCTTCCAGTGAACCACAGGCGTCACAGCCACCAGCAGAAACTTCACCTGAAACCTCTGAAGAGGAGGTCGAAACACAGGATTTTGAGGAAGCACCGGCCATAAGTGAAGAGGAAAAAGCTGAGCAGGAAGAAGAGCAAAGAAGGGAAGAAGAGGAACGTGAACGCCGGGAAGAAGAAGAACGGCAGCGGCAGATAGAGGAGGAGCGTCGCCGTGAAGAAGAGTTGGAGGAACAGCGACGGCGGGAGGAGGAGCGTCGCCGCCGGGAAGAAGAGGAACAACAGGCCGAAGAGGCCCGTGATAATGTTTCAGACGCTTTCAGCCGTACCGACGGAAGTGGTTCATCACAGGGGGAAACCGGAGATTCGGGCAATCAGGGAGAATTAACCGGCGAACCCAACGCCGGAAATTATGATGGATCCGGAAAAGGCGATGAGGGCCCTGGACCCGACTTAGAAGGAAGGTCTCTTCAGGGCAGCTTGCCCAAACCTGATTATGAGAGCCAGGAACAGGGAAGGGTTGTAGTGCGTATCACGGTTGACAGAAATGGCGATGTAATCAAAGCCGAGCCCATTCTGCGGGGCACCACAATTCAAGACAAATACCTGTGGCAGGTAGCTAAGGAAGCTGCAGAAAAAGCTCAATTTAACGCCGATGAAAATGCTAAGGCCCGTCAAACCGGGACCATTACTTATCATTTTAACTTAAATTGATCTTGAAAAATTGCGTAAATTGGTAAAATTACGAGGCCAGGATAAGAATATTGCTATATTCTTAGTTTTTTAAACCAAAATTATTGAAGTTATGAATACCACAAAGATCAGAGAAGAATTACACAAATACATAGACGAAGGGGATGATCGGTTTTTGAGGCTTGTTCATGCTTTAGCAACCAGTTATAATAGTACGGAAGAAGATTTTACTATTGAGGGGGAACCAATGGATGCAGAAACTTACAGAGAAAGAGTACGTAACGCCAAAGAACGAATTAAAACAGGATATTATACTACCCAGGAAGATTTAGAAAAAGAAATGGAACAATGGTGAAGCGTCATTATCAGGTTATCTGGGATGATGAAGCGAAAGCATCTCTTCGTAAAGTATATAATTACATAAAAAAGCGTGAATCTGTAGAGCAGGCAATGAAAGTTAGGGATGAAATTAGAGACCTGGCAAAGAGTCTTGGATTCATGCCTCATAAATTTAGTAAAGACCCATTTTTGGCAAACGAACCGGGTGACAATAGATTTAAAACCATTTGGAGTTATAAAATAGTGTATGAAGTAAGAGAGAAAGATGTTGTCATACTTGATGTTTTTCATACAAGCAGAGATCCTCAGAATTTAAGAAATTTAAAAAGAGGGAATCTCTAACATCCTCCTCTGAGCGAAATTTCTGACCCTGTGCCAGGTAGCTAAGAGAAGATGACATGAAGGCTCAGTTTAATGCCGACGAAGATGCGGCGGCCCGTCAAACCGGGACTATTATTTATCCTTTTAACTTGAATTGATGCTTCTGTGTATTTTACCGGACTTCAGTGATTGGCAATAAAGAGACTTTCGGGAGTGAATGCAGGGATGGTGTTTTGTCTGATCTTTCAGAATACACCAAGAACCTTTAGCCCTGCAACTAAAACAACAACCAGTAAAAGATAACGGATCCGTTGGGGACCGATCTTACTTGCATAGCGGGATGCGATCCATCCCCCGGCGGCACTCCCGGCTGCCAGTAACAATCCATAACTCCAGACGACCTTGCCGGCATGAATGAATACGGCTAAAGCGACGAGGTTAAAGACCAGAATGGCAAGTGTCTTAACGGCATTGGCCCGGATCAGATCACGTCCGGCCCCGAGAACGAGTCCGGCAAGCAGTAATAATCCGACACCGGCCTGAATGAATCCCCCATAGATGCCAATACAGAAGAAAATGATGGTGTTTATGATCCGGGATTTTTTGCTTTTGACCTGTCCGGCTTTTCCTTTGACCCATCGGTCGGGTTTCAGCAAAATCACAAAAAACATGACGATGAGAAGGCCTCCGATGAAGTAATTCAGAATATCTTCTTTGATGTCGACTGCTATCAAAGCCCCGGCCAGTGCCCCCAAAAGTGTGGGAATGATCAGATGCCATTCGTTTTTTGCATGGAGTTCTTTTTGATGCATAAAATTACGGGTGGCTACTGCGCTTTGAATGATCACGCCTATACGGTTTGTTCCGTTGGCGACAGCCGGGGGCAATCCCATAAACATCAGCAGCGGAAGGGTTATGAGTGACCCGCTGCCTGCCAGTGTATTGATGATTCCGGCAATCAGTCCGGCTGCAATGAGGAGTATGGCATCGATAACAGTCATGAATAAAAATCCGTTAAAAATCAGCGAATCTGCATGCAGCATACTGTGCTGTGTTAAGCATGAAATACCATGTCAGGGATGACTGATTTTTTGTTCACGACACGGTAGAATCTTATGTTGCTAAGGCTCTGTTTGCTTTTTTTTATTTTGAAAAAAGCAAAAATCAGTTTTAAATTATATGGTATTTTTTGCATAACACGACACTGGAAAGATATAAAATAAAATGATCCGACGGGATCAATCGCCGGATCATTAAGATAAGAAATTCGTATGCTATTCCAAATATGCACTTAACTCATTAGTATGCAAACATCGGGAATTTTTTCATCATGTCGTTCACCTTTTTCTTAACGTTCTTCAGGTTGTCCTCGTTATCGGGGTCACTGAGCACTTCATCAATCAGGTCAACAACCTTAACCACATCATCTTCCTTCAGTCCACGGGTGGTAAGAGCTGATGAACCAATTCTGATTCCGGAAGCCTGGAATGGGGAACGGTCGTCGAATGGGACCATGTTTTTGTTGATGGTTATATCGGCCAGTACCAATGTGTTTTCGGCTTTCTTACCGGTCAAATCGGGGAATTTGGTCCGCAGGTCGATCAACATGCTATGATTGTCGGTGCCGCCCGAAATAACCTTGTAACCTTTGTTTTGGAATTGTTCGGCCATTTTTCTGGCATTTTTCTGCACCTGCTGCTGATAATCTTTGTATTCGGGCTTTAGCGCTTCGTAGAAAGAAACGGCCTTGGCGGCAATCACATGCTCCAGGGGTCCGCCCTGAATGCCCGGGAATACGGCAGAGTCGAGTAAAGAAGACATTTTGCGTACCACACCTTTTTTGGTCTTTTTGCCAAAGGGATTTTCAAAATCTTTGCCCATAAGGATGATGCCACCTCGTGGCCCGCGCAGTGTTTTGTGCGTGGTAGAGGTTACTATGTGTGCGTGGTCTACCGGGTTGTTAAGCAGTCCGGCAGCGATCAATCCTGCGGGGTGGGCCATATCTACCATGAAGATGGCACCTACTTTGTCGGCAATCTCCCGCATGCGCTTGTAGTCCCAGTCGCGTGAGTAAGCCGATCCTCCCCCAATGATGAGTTTTGGTTTGTGTTCCAGGGCGAGTTTTTCCATCATGTCGTAGTCGACCAGGCCTGAATCTTCTTTCACGCCGTATGCGATGGGTTCATAAAAAATGCCTGAGCTGTTTACAGGGGAACCATGGGAGAGGTGTCCGCCATGCGAAAGATCGAGTCCGAGGAATTTATCACCCGGATTCAAGACGGTCATCATTACCGCCATATTGGCCTGAGCTCCACTGTGTGGCTGGACATTGACCCATTCGGCACCGAAGAGTTCTTTTAGACGCTCGATGGCCAGTGTCTCACTTTCATCCACGACCTCACAGCCGCCATAATACCTTTTTCCGGGCAGTCCTTCTGCATATTTGTTGGTCATGCAGGAGCCCATGGCTTCCATCACCTGGTCGCTCACAAAGTTTTCTGATGCGATCAGCTCAATTCCGTTAAGCTGTCGTTGATGTTCTTTCTCGATCAGTTCAAAAATTTTCTCGTCTCTCTTCATTTTATATAAAAATTAAGGATTTTGCTAATGTTTTTCCGGGGTCGGAGCAGATATGATCATTCTGCCCGGCATGTATTGCTTTTGCAAAACCGGGTCACTCGTCCGAAAAGTGGATGAGGACCCTTCGGTATACCGAAAATATTTTTGATTTGGATACAAATCCAAGATAACGCCCATTCTCTACGACCGGTAAATTCCATGCGCCGGTTTCTTCAAATTTTCGCATGACCTGGTCCATATTTTCACCCGATTCAATGAAAGCGGGGGGAATGGTCATCAGGTCTTTCACTTTTGTGGTGTTGTACATTTCGTCGTTGAACATGATCTCCCGTATGTCGTCGAGGGATACTATTCCGAGAAGCTTTCCTTCTTTGTTGATCACGGGGAATATGTTCCGTCTTGCCTTGGCGATCACTTTGACCAGTTCGCCCAGAGTCTGCTCGGGCCTGACAGTTGAAAAATCGGTCTCAAGTACTTTGTTCAGACGCATTAAAGTCAGGACAGCCTTGTCTTTATGGTGAGTAAGAAGTTCTCCTTTTTTGGCCAGTCGCTTGGTGTAAATGGAGTGAGGCTCAAAATACATAATGGTCAGATACGACACCGTTGATGTCAGGATCAGGGGAATAAAAAGAGCATATCCGTTTGTGATCTCGGCAATGAGGAAGATGGCCGTTAACGGGGCATGCATGACTCCTGCCATGAGGGCGGCCATGCCGGCCAATGTGAAATGAGACTCGGGCAGTGAAACCCATTCCATTCCGTTGAGCAGGCGGGCCATGAAAAAACCTGCCACCCCCCCTGTAAATAGGGTGGGGGCGAATATTCCCCCGACACCTCCGCTGCTGTTGGTAGCCGCAGTGGCCAATACCTTAAACAGAATCAGAAGCAACAGGAATGAGAGGATCACAATATTGTTGTCCCTGAAATTGTAGAAAAAGGTGTTTTCCACAATCACCTCTGTGTTTCCGCTGAGAAGAGCAGATATGGTGGTATAACCTTCACCGTAGAGGGGCGGAAAAAGGAAAATCAGGAAGCTCAGGATCACACCTCCGGCCAGTAACTTAAAATAAGGATTTCTGATCCTGGATATCCGTTCTTCGGTGTACATGCTGCCCCAGGTCATGTAAAGCGAGATGAATCCCCCAATGATGCCCAGTACAATATACCATGGCAGGTTGTTGAGTAAAAACTGGTCTTCGAGATGAAACGCAAATTCAGCTCCTTTTCCGAGGAAGAAATAAGCAATGGTGGTGGCTGTTACCGCTGAGATCAGAAGAGGTATGATGGAAGCCATTGTCAGATCAAGCATCAATACCTCAAGTGTAAAAACAAGACCTGCAATGGGCGCCTTAAAAATACCTGCAATGGCACCTGCCGCTCCGCAACCAACCAAAAGAGTGATGGTTTTGTAGTTCAGATGAAACATTCGTCCCAGCGAGGACCCAAAAGAAGCGCCGGTAAGTACAATGGGCGCCTCAGCTCCGACCGATCCGCCAAAACCGATGGTGAAGGTACTCCCCACAACCGATGAATAGGTATTGTGTGACTTCAGGTATCCGCCTTTTCGTGAAAAAGCATGCAATATTTTTGTCACACCATGGCCAATGTCGTCTTTAATGACAAATTTGGTGAAAAGAACCGTTATCAAAATTCCCAGCAGGGGATACGCCAGGTAGAGCCAGTTTTGGTGTTCCAGGGTAAAGCCTTCGGTAAGCAATTGATGGGTAAAATGGATGGTGTTTTTGAGGATAATGGCGGCCAGCCCGCTTAAAACACCAACCACAAAACTGAGTACAAGTGTGAGGTGTTTTTGCGAGATATTTCTGACCCGCCAGATCAGAAAACGTCCTAAAAGATTTGAAGCTGTTTCCATGAAGACATCCCCGTATAAGTGTCTTTATTCCGTCATTTACGGCCCGTCCTTATCAACCCGGTTCACGTGATTGCGAAAAACAAAATGAGAGGAACGCTCTTGTATTGGACCACTCAGGTTTTAGAGGTAAAACTTCAGGTTAAACCGGGGCCGGTTTTGTGATGTTATATAAAATCCTGAAATTCTTGTTTTTCGGCATGATTTTACCTTCTCAAGGCTGCAAAGGTACTTTTTTAGTGGATGATATTCAAACTCCCGGGCTGTTAAATTCTTAAACATGACCTGTTCATTGAACCTGAATGGCCCGGGAGTTTTGGATTTTCTGCTTTTTGGCTAAGCTTTTTGTTTGGGTATATTTTCCAGGGTATGGATCAAAAATTCCCAGAATTTTTCCACAGTTTCGATGTTTACCATTTCATCGGGAGAGTGAGGATATTTGATGGTGGGTCCGAAAGAGATCATATCCCAGTGGTGATAGGTGCTGCCCAGAATGCCACATTCCAGGCCGGCATGTATGGCTTTCGTTTCCGGGATTTGGCCCCATTTGTTTTTGTAAACCGCCTGCATGGTTTTTAGTATTTGTGAATCCATGTTGGGTTTCCAGCCCGGGTATTGCCCGTCGAACCAGACATGAGCCCCTGCCAGCAGGAAAATGCTTTCCAGGGTGGATTCCACATCTTCTTTGGCGGTATCAACCGATGAGCGTACCAGCGCTTTTACGTGTACTTCTTTGTTGTCTGATTTGACGATAGAAAGGTTCAGAGAGGTTTCCACAAGCCCGGGCATATCGGTGCTCATACGCACAACGCCGTTCGGACAAGCCTGTATGGCATTTACCAGATCGTCCTGGGTCATTTCATCCATGACAAAATGAGGGGGATCGATGCTTTCTGCCTTGAGTGAAAGTCCGGGCTCAATGTTTGAAAATTCATTGGTAAATATGGCGTTAAACTCATTTACTGAGGAACTGAAAGCTTCGAGCTTGTCCCGGGGTACCGCCACTTCAGCAAATGCTTCCCGCGGAATGGCATTTCTGAGATTTCCGCCTTCGATGGATGATAACCGAACACCATTGTTGGCTATTATGTATTTCAGAAGCCTGAAAATTAATTTGTTGGCATTGCCCCGTTCGAGATGAATGTCGAGTCCCGAATGACCGCCTTTCAGCCCCGTCAGGCTGATTCGGAAGGCCCTGTGGTCCGTGGGGAATTCTTCTTCAATAAAGGTAAAGAGGGCATTGGCGTCGGTACCTCCGGCACATCCCACATAAAGTTCGCCTTCTTCTTCCGAATCCATGTTGATGAGAATGTCACCTTTCAGAATGCCGGGTTTCAGGTTGTTGGCTCCGGTCATTCCCGATTCTTCGTCGACGGTGAAAAGAGCTTCAATTGGTCCGTGTTTTAACTCATTATCGTGCAGGACAGCGAGGGCTGCAGCGACTCCGATGCCGTTGTCGGCTCCCAGGGTGGTTCCGTTGGCTTTCACCCAGCCATCTTCGACATAAGTTTCAATGGGATCTTTTTCAAAGTCGTGTTTTTTGTCGCTGTTTTTCTGGGGGACCATATCCAGGTGTCCCTGCAGAATTACTCCTTTACGGTTTTCCATGCCGGGAGAAGCATGTTTTCGAATGATCACATTCCCGGTTTCATCTCTTATGGTTTCCAGTCCGAGGTTTTTTCCTTCTTTTTCCACGAAATCCACTGCTGCTTTCTCTTTTTTGGAAGGCCGCGGAATTTGTGTCAGGCGATGAAAATAATGCCATAATGTTGCAGGTTCCAGATTTGATAAGTCCATATCTATATTGTTGAATTATTGGTTGGTTTCAATTTCGAGAATAGCACCCGTGTTTGGGTCCAGTTTGACAGAAGTTCCGCCATCGTCGAGAAGTTCGGGAGGCAGCTGATGCAAACTCCCAAACTGGCCCAGAAGCACGTCTTTTTCTTCGAGTAAAACGGTTCGGTCAATCACTTTTACCGTGGCTTTGGCCGGCCGGCAGTATACCAGGCCCGAGCGTTCCTCGCCGTTATTAGAAGGTACGGTGTTGTTTTTTGGGACCAGGTTTTCATCATTAATGTCTATATAAACCGGCGTTCCGGACATATCAATGGCCTCGGAGAATCCTTTTTCGGCAGAAAACCGGAACAGAACCTGGTTTAAAGGTGATGAAGTATCGGGAATAAAACTGAAAGTTCTGGTTTCGGTGATGGTTTCAACTTTCCCTTTGAAAAGGGAGAGGTATTGTTCTTCGAGTTTGTTGATATTGTCGAGGATCCTTTTGTAGGCTCCGTCATCCGGGGGGAGATTTGACATGTCGCTCTCGAGCAGTTGCCGGCGGGAATCGCGCAGGTTGTATATTTCGTCCGCCACTTCTTCGGCTGTGGCGGCACTGGATGTTTTTATCAGCTGCTCTTCAGTGAAGGGTACATCATCGAAGGATATGTCTTCAACAGACTTTGCTGTGTCCTGAGGGGCTTTTTCTCCGGAACGCTTTTCTGCCGGTATTTGTGCTGCTTTTTTGTTCCGGGAAAGGTTCAGTCCTTTCAATGTTCCGTCAGGCGTTAAATTTACGGCGGCTCCGGCCGGCGTTCCTTTGGCTGATATACGATACAGCCGTTCCGGATCAGGTTTGCCTTTGGTGGTAATTTCAGCATCTGTGATCTCCCAGTAGCTCTGGTCTTCGGTGATGATGTCATCAAGGTCCAGATAACGTTGTGAATACCTGTAAAAAGGACCTCTTTTTTGTATGGTTTTCCGGGCGGTCACTTCAACTTCTATAACGGTGACGGGGAGATGATAAAAAACACCCTCAGTTGGCGGAACAGAATCATTTACCGGCACAAAATCGGCCCTGGACAGGTTTTTAGGAGTAGTGCAGGCCGCAAGGATCATGACTGTTAGTAATATATATGCATGTTTCATAAGATTTTTTAAATAAGCGTGTTATTGAATGTCTGTAAATGTTTTTTTCAGTTATTTTGACGGGTATTTGGACCATGTGGTTTCTTGAACCAAACCAAAATCAATTGTCTGTAAAACTCTTTTAAGTATTTGTTGTTCAATTGTTTAAAACTGAAGAAATGTTTATATTAAAACACAGATTATCAGCAATAAATGAATCATCTCAGATCTTAAATCTAAAGATCTGACAATCTATTGAAAATCAAAGTTAGTAAAAAACACTGGTCTGTGGGGTTATTTTTTTTCTGTTTCGGCAAAAGCACAACCCAGTTTCTCAATGATATCTCCGGCGGTTGTGCTTCTTTGTCCATTTTCTGCAGCCAGATCACCTGCCTTTCCATGGACAAACACACCGGTTCTGGCTGCTTTCAGAGGGTCCATGCCGGAGGCCAGCAGAGCAAGAATGATGCCGGTGAGGGCATCGCCGCTGCCGGCAGTGGCCATTCCGGGATTCCCTGTTGAATTGAACCAAACATTTCCGTCCTGATCCACGACTGCAGAATAAGCTCCTTTCAGCACCAAAATAACCTTATAGGTTTGGGCAAATTCCCTTGCTTTTTCAAGTCTTTGAAAATCATTACTTGTGGTTCCGGACAGTCTTTCAAATTCTTTGGGATGAGGCGTGAGAATGGTTGCGGGGGACAGGGTGTCCATTATTTCGGGGTTGGCTCCCAGAATGTTCAATCCATCGGCATCGATCACCATTTTTATGTTCCGTGCAGCCGGGAGAAGATCTTTCAGGGCTCGCTGGGCGTTTACACGGGTTCCCAGACCCGGTCCGATGCCAATGGCTGAAAAGGTTGTTAAATCAGGAAACTCTGTGAACATGAGATCCGATCGGTCCACATCCAGAATGGCTTCCGGAACAGTGGTTTGAAGGATGGAAACCGCGTGATGGGGAACATGAGTGGTGAGAAGACCGACCCCCGATTTCAGGCAAGCTCTTGAGGCCAGAATGGCTGCCCCGATCGTGCCAAGGCTGCCGGCGATCAGGAGCGCATGCCCCATGGTGCCTTTATGGGCAAATTTGTGAGGAGAAGGCATCATCTCTCTTATGTCATTGATGGTGGTCATGGCCCAGGGTGTGTCAGTCATGTCGATTTTCTTCTGGTCCAATCCTATCGGGAGAACTTCCCATTGTCCAACTTGTTCCCTGTTTTCTGCAAACAGGAAAGAGAGTTTGGGCATTTGGAAAGTGAGCGTATGGGCGGCCCGGATAATGTTTTCACGGTTATTGCCCGAGTTGTCCTCACAAAACAGTCCCGAAGGGACGTCAATGGAGATGATCTTTGAAAATGATCGGTTGATGAAAGAGACAATGGTGGCTGCTTTTTCATTGAGGGGTCTGTTCAGTCCCGATCCGAATAGACCATCTATGGCCACCATATTTTGCGATATTTCTTCAGGAAAAGGCGAAATTGAGAGATCGATGACCTCAGCTTCCGGGAGGTTCAACAGGTATTTCAGATTGGTTGTGGCATCCGGTGAAAGATTCTCGCTTCTGTAGAGATAAGTCACCACTTTTCGGCCTTCGTGGATGAGCATTCGGGCAATGGCAAGGGCATCTCCGCCATTATTCCCCGGGCCTGCAAATACACTAAAAGCCCGGGCGGGAAAATGCCTGGTGATCCATCTATATGCCTGTGCAGCCGCTCTTTCCATTAAATCTATGGAGGCGATGGGCTCGTTTTCGATGGTAAAGGCATCAATGTCAGGTATGGCTTTGGAGCTGAATATTTTGTGCATGATACATCTTTGTTCTGTTGAACCAAAGATAAAAATTTATGCTTTACAGTGAAAGGGCCTGGCCTTTACGGGTATGAATTGACAACCATTCTCATCAAAAAAAAGGCTGCCCGTTGATGCCGGACAACCCTTTTGATTTTTGTTATATTTTCTGATTCAATAGTCCGTTAAACGATTGCAAGCATTTTAAAACCAGATATTTAAGTTTTTTAGATGCATCGTGTTAAGATACAGTTTATCAATATTTACGATTCATCTTACCTGCCTGCCGGTAGGCAGGAATCTAAAAATCTACCGATCTATTGACATTATATCAGCATTATACGAAGTTTCTTACATCTAATAATCTAACGATCTATTGTTAGTTCTCCCCGTGCATCCATTTTTTGAGAATGGGTGTCAGCAGAAATACCACAACACCAACTCCGAG
>JAWOCV010000110.1:0-4518 GCA_046483585.1 Marinilabilia sp. | reverse complement strand
AAATTCAGGTACTTGAAGAATAGTTGATAGAATCCCATCAGAGGTTTACTTTTGCCCCTGATTATGGAACAATAGTCCGTTAAACTTTTACAAGAACCTTTTATTCCTCCGTATAAAATTTGTTTTTTAAGCTCGGATGGAACCTGTCTGCCGTTTTTCTTTTTACAATCCTGCTACAGGAAACAAACTTTGGTTTGTACAACAAGTCTCATTTTTCATAACCCGCCAGGCAGGCTCGCATGCAAGAACTTATACATGTTCTTATTTTGGCAAGCTTTGCCATGCTCGTTTCAATCGTTTATATTTTGATGGTTCTTTTTGTTAAAATGCATATTTTCAGCATTATATGATTCATCTTAAATCTTAAATCTAAAAATCTAACGATCTATTGTGGAAACAAAAACCATACAATTTCTGCTGGCCGGCCTTGTGATGATGCTTTTCGGCATTACCATGATGGTGGTCGGGACCATCAATAATTATCTGACCATCACCTTTGATGTGAACAAAGCCTTCATCGGGCTGTGTGCATCCGTTCTTGCCGCAGGGGTTTTTGTGGGACAATTTTCATTTGGCCCCGTTGTGGACAGGTTGGGGTATAAACCTGTAATGCTGGCCGGTGTTGCGCTGGTAACGTTTGGGCTTACGGGGATTGTCTTCGGTAAAGTAGTGGAAATTATTCCCTTTTTTTTCTTTCTGATCGGAGCAGGAGGCGGAATTGCCAACGGGGTGACAAATTTGCTGATTGCCGATTTATACCCCGGTAAGAGCAGTGCCTATATGAGTTTGCTGGGGGTGTTTTTCGGTATTGGCGCTCTGGGCCTTCCTTTGCTTACTTCTCTTTTGCGGGAAAACGGATTTTCTTATGAAACCATTTTGTCTTTTGTGACAATGTTTCTCGCTGTTCCATTTGTCATGGTTTTGGTTATGAGGTTTCCCGGTCCCCGGCGCTCCAGAGCCATTTCTGTAAAGGAATATCTTGGTTTTATTTTTCATCCGGCTATTTTGTTAATTGGGTTTTTCTTGTTTTTTCAGGGGGCATTGGAAGCGATCGTACCCGTCTGGACCCCAACCTTTCTCTCCGGGAGTCACAGTGTGAGTTACGACAAGGGGCTTTATGCCATAACGGTCAGTGCAGGAGGGATGACGCTTACCCGGCTTTTACTGGGGCGTATTCTTATGAAACGGTCATCATTTCAAATGGTTGTGGTCAGTCTTCTAATTCTGGCCGGCGGACTTTTGTTGTTGCAGTTCGGACCTTCCTTTATCTTCAGTCTTGCCGGAGTAGGTATTGTGGGTGTGGGAATGGCTGCATCTTTTCCGGTCATGCTGAGTTGTGCCGTGGATTTCTTCCCGGAGAATTCCGGTACGGCTATGAGCCTGGTCCTTGGTATGGCCCTGGTGGGGAATTTTATCCTGAATTACCTGACCGGCCTGATTCTTGAGGAATGGGGGGTCGGATATCTTAATGTGATTTTAGGCGGATTGGTTTTTGCTTTATTTTCTCTTTTGATGTTGATCAGGAGAAGATTGTTCTTCTCCAAAACAACTGTTGATTGATGTGTTTCCCGGTTTTTCACAAAATCGTGTGGAAATATGTCTTTGGAATAAACGAATTCAATACATTTGTATATCCCATTCAGCTTACCCTTTTCCTTAAACTTAGTAGTATAAATTGCTGTATGTTAGCAATAAGGTTTTATTTAGCTATAGGCAGATATTTTTGATGCTAAGCATTTTATTCAAACATGTCTTTACAAATTAATTTATTTTTGAGTATGAGATTACGTTTTTTCCTCTGGTTGTTTGTTTTGCCGTTTTTTACACCGACCTATGGTCAACAGGGTGAAGTTGACTATAAAAATCCGGATTTGAGTCCCCGGGAACGAACTGCAGATTTGATCGATCGCATGACACTTGAAGAGAAAGTGGGGCAGATGTTGTGTCCGTTTGGTTGGGAAATGTGGACGAAAGAAGATGATCAGGTAGCCCCTTCAACACAGTTTAAAGAACATGTCAAAGATCACCATGTCGGGATGCTTTGGGGAGCTTATCGTGCCGATCCGTGGACTCAGAAAACCCTTGAAACCGGCCTGGATCCTGAATTGGCCGCCAAAACCGGGAACGAGTTGCAACGGTATATCATAGAAAATACGCGATTGGGAATTCCGATGTTTTTGGCTGAAGAAGCCCCGCATGGACATATGGCCATCGGCACGACAGTTTTCCCGACAGGGATAGGTCTGGCTTCTACATGGGCTCCCGAAACATTAGAGGAAATTGGCAAAGTCATCTCTGAAGAGATTCGTCTTCAGGGCGGGCACATTGGCTATGGCCCTGTTTTGGATTTGGTCAGAGACCCCCGTTGGTCAAGGGTAGAAGAAACCTATGGCGAAGACCCGGAATTGACAGGTCAGATGGGGGCAGCGATGGTTCGTGGTATGGGCGGTGGTGATCTTTCACATTCCAATAGTGTGATCTCCACTTTGAAGCATTTTATTGCTTATGGCGTACCTGAAGGTGGTAGAAACGGGAGTCCTGCCATGTTTGGGATGCGTGAGCTTCACAAAAACTTTCTGCCACCATTTCATGATGCAGTGGAAGCCGGCGCCCTTTCGGTGATGACCGCTTACAATTCCGTGGATGGAGTGCCCTGTACTTCCAATAAATATCTGTTGAATGATGTATTGAAAGACCAGTGGGGATTTGACGGATATGTGGTGTCCGATCTTTTTAGTATAGAAGGACTCACAGGGAGTCATTATATTGCAAAAAATCATCAGGATGCATCGGCTCTTTCCGCGAATGCGGGTGTGGATGTGGATCTGGGCGGCAATGCATATCGAAAGCTTATTGATGCCGTGGAGTCGGGTCAAATTGATGAGTCGGTTGTCGATTCTGCCGTGAGCCGGGTTTTAAGATTGAAGTTTGAGATGGGGTTGTTTGAAAATCCTTATGTCGATCCGCAGAAAGCCGGAGAGAAAGTCCGCCGACCGGAGAATATTGCTGTCGCCAACAAGGCGGCCCGGCAATCCATCGTATTGCTTGAGAATAAAGATGACATCCTGCCGCTTGACAGCGAAAAAATAAATAATGTTGCTGTCCTGGGCCCCAATGCCGACAAACAATACAATCAGCTTGGTGATTATACCTCACCCCAGGCTCCGTCCAATATCGTGACGGTCAAAGAAGGACTGGAGGCAAAACTTGGAAAATCAAGCATCCAATACGTGAGAGGTTGTGCCATTCGTGATACCTCATGGAATGAGATCGATGAAGCTGTTGAAGCAGCAAAAGAGGCTGATGTGGCGGTTGTTGTTGTAGGAGGATCAAGTGCCAGAGATTTTGAAACCGATTATGAAGACACCGGTGCAGCCAAAACCAGTGATGAAACCGTGAGCGATATGGACGCCGGGGAGGGCTTTGACCGGGCAACACTTGATTTACTGGGTCACCAGATGGCATTGCTGAAAGCCGTGAAAGCTACCGGCACACCGGTTGTGGTTGTTTATATTCAGGGCCGGCCCATGAAAATGAACTGGGCATCTGAAAATGCCAATGCGCTTCTAACTGCCTGGTATCCCGGTCAGGAAGGAGGGAATGCTGTGGCAGATGTGCTGTTTGGCGATTACAATCCCGCAGGAAGATTGCCCATAACCATTCCCCGCCATGACGGGCAGATCCCTCTTTATTATAACCGGCAAAACCCGAATGGCCATGATTATGTGGATATGCCGCTTTCTCCTTTGTATAGCTTTGGCTATGGTATGAGTTATACCGATTTTGAATATACCGGTCTTCAGGTCGAATCTGAAGGGGAGAACCGCTTTGAGGTTTCTTTCACACTCCGCAATGTGGGAGACAAAGACGGCGAAGAAGTTGTTCAGCTCTATCTCAGGGATCAATTTGCATCCACTGTTCAGCCTGTAAAGCAACTTAAGCATTTTTCCCGTATTTCCCTGGAAAAGGGTGAGGAACGTGAAGTTGTATTCCATATAGAGGAAGAGGATCTGATGGTTGTTAATATGGAAATGGAAAGCGTTGTTGAACCGGGAAAATTTTCAGTCATGATTGGTGCATCTGCGGATGACATCAGGCTGACATCTGAGTTTTCAGCAGACTCTAACTAAGTACCAGTAATTAAGGTTTTTATAATAATATTGGTTCGTCATTTCTATGACTGTACGCAATTTAATGATGAACCGGCTTTTTAAGGAATTACAAGTCCCGGGAAAAATTCAACACGTCCCGGGACTTTTTTATCCCTTCTTAACTAAAATATCTGCGATTTTGCTTAAAATTTTTGTCCCACGGGAAATTTTAAGCGGATTTTAATTAAAATTTCTGCTCCCCGGGATGAAATATCCCGATCCCGGGAAAAATATCAGATTTTTTAAGCAATATTTCTCAGTCCCGGAAAAAATTTTCAATTTCCCGGAAAGTTTTGAGCCGTCCCGGTCGCCGGGGGCAGGATAAAATTTTCCGGGGGATTGCAAATCTTTCCGGGGAAATAAAAAA
>JAWOCV010000050.1:0-11580 GCA_046483585.1 Marinilabilia sp. | reverse complement strand
TTTGGCCCAAACTGGTCGATGCGACCTGAAGAAATTACCATTGCGCACCTTTTGAAGCAGGCCGGATATGCCACTGCCCACTTCGGGAAATGGCACGTTGGGCCAATCAAAAAAGAATCGCCAACCAGCCCGGGAGCCATGGGGTTTGATGAATGGCTTTCGCACGACAACTTTTTTGAAATAGATCCGGTGCTATCCAGAAATGGAGAAACGCCTGAGGAAATAAAGGGTGAAAGTTCTGAAATTCTTATTGATGAAACAATAAAATTCATTCAAAAGTCGACAAATCAAAACAAACCATTTTTGACAGTGGTTTGGTTTGGCTCTCCGCACGAACCCTACAAAGGGCTACCCGAAGACCTGGCCCTTTATGATAATCTTCCAGACAGTTTGAATGATAGGGAAGTTCGCATCACTTCCTTGGAAACCGGCAAAGGAACTTGGCGCCCACTTGGGGATGTTTTACAGGAACGCTATGCTGAAATTACTGCTATGGACCGGGCAATTGGCAAACTGAGAACTTTTCTCAAAGAAAATAACCTGAAGGATAATACCCTCTTTATGTATGTCGGTGATAATGGCACGCCAGGCAGCGCCGGACATGCAGCAATGACACTCCGGGAAAGCAAAGGTACAATGTACGAAGGGGGTATCAGGGTTCCGGGTGTCATGGAGTGGCCCGCTGTAATAAAGGAGCCAGCTTCTACTTCAGCAATATCTGTGACTACAGATTACATGCAAACACTGGCAGAACTAACCAGTCAACCACTTCCCGAAAGGCCGCTCGATGGAAAAAGCATGGTGCCACTTTTTACGAATCCTTCATTACAACGAAACCAACCTCATTTTTTCTGGCAGTTTAATCGCGATCTTTTTGAAGACAAATGCGAACCATACATTGAAGTAGAATTACAGGAAGGTACCACGCCACTGGTTAAAAAGATGGATGGAAAATATACCCGTACTTTCAGGAATTGCAAATATTCCGATGTCTCAGAAGAGGATTTTCAAGGTGAACGTGTAATGATGAAGGATCGATATAAACTGATCGTAGAGGGAGATACGCCCAATGAGATGGGCTACGAATTATATGATATTCAAGATGATCCTGCAGAGACAACAAACCTTGCTGATGAATATTCTGAAATGGTAGAAGAGATGGCGGCTGATTTGCGCAAATGGCAGGAATCGGTTTTGAATAGCCTTACCGGAGCAGATTATAATAAATGATAAAATTATAAACAGTACCTTTTTAAACTGAATAATTCCAGTATGTAATTATATGAATGAATTTTTATCACTCATTTTAGTTTTGACGGGATTTCTGAATTTTCAGGGGTTGGCACAAGAGAAAGTATCAAGTACGGAATGTGAGGAAGGTCAAAAACCAATAGCAATGAATGAAACCCAACCCAGTTTCATTCATAACCTCAACGAGTTGGCTCTTCGCCAGGGGGAAAAGCCATTCAATCTACTGAAGAATCAGGGTGGGTTCGCAGGAGAACGTACCATCTTTCACGACGCCGTCACCGGTGCAGAACTATGGCGTATCACAAATGGACCGGGCCGGGATTATCACGAATACTATGATGTTCCCGCCTGGAACAAAGATGGTTCTGCGCTGATGGTGACCTCCGGAATTTACGGAGACAAGAAACAAATGCTAATAGCTGGAGATTTATCTTCGTTGCGTACTGTAGATCCTTCCGGACGCTTCAAAAATGGTCAATGGAAATGGTCCTGGCTAAATAAAAACCAGCTATACTGTCTTCATCAGGGAATAATATGGCGCGTAAACTGGACAACCGGGGAGGCGGTCTCTTTATTGAACCTGTCCGAAGAAACAGGTATTCCCGCAGAACACTTTCAGTTTGAGGTGCCGCACCCGCTCGATGACAGGCTACTGTTCGGAACCCGTGAATTTAGCCGGTATTTTGCAGTCGATTCAGATGGATCGGATCTTTACGAAATCCCCACGAAGGGCATATTGGCGGACGAAGGTCAGCCCCATCGCGTTCGTTGGACAAAATCCAGGGATCATCGTTTCTTCATCAGACAGAAATCGTATTACGGCCAGGATAGCTCAGTTTTAAAAAAGTATGTCACGTTTATACTCTCGCTGGAAGGAAAAAAAACGTATTGCAACATTGACCGAATCTCGGAGAAGTTTGGCGCTCATCCGGATGCTACTGCGGACGGTGCATACATTACCGGCAACTTCTTGGCAACCCAGACGTTATCACCCGTTTATCAAAGGTCTGTATGGCGCCTTGCTGCCAATGGCGATCCGAAATCAGCCCGCTGCATTTATCGCTCCGCTTGCAGCCACCATTCATCCAATACCTGGGACGGGCGGTGGCACCTTATCGACAACCGCACTCCGGAAGGGGGGCCTGCGGCGATTATCCGGGGCAATACCACTGTTATGTCGCTCGCCCTCGCATCTCTGGACGGACGTGCCCAGATCGTACTTTGCTATCCCTATTCTTCCTATGGTTCTCATCAGACGACCCATCCCCATCCAGGGAGCAGTCCGGACGGAACCAAAGCAATCTATAACTCGGATATGCTTCACAGAGGAACACTCTCTAAAGGGGCACAAGCCTTTTACGGGGCACAGAATTCTTCAGGTGATTCTGGCGGGAATCCTGATGTATATGTTGCCGTAATTCGGCGTCCATTTCCACCAAAGCGCGTATCTGCCGTAGCGAAAGAAGGGCAGAACAGACTAAAATGGGAGCGGCCTTTGCACGCAAATCCCGCCATCTATTGGAACCCGGGCAATCACTCTCGGGAGGTCAAAGGATATTACGTGCTTCGCGCTAATACAAGTGGAGGCCCATATAAAAAGATTCATGAAGGTATCATTACAGACACCTTCTATGTAGATGCCGACCTTAGTGGAACTGATACTCGGTACTATGTCATTTTATCGGTCGAGCATTCCGGGTTGGTGAGCCTTCACTCCGAGGAGGTGTGTGCCAATTTGGAGAATTCAGGTTGGTTAGGAAAAGTCAGGCACTTTTATGAAGTTGAATATGGGGAGCTTGAATTACCGATGGTTCAGCAGATGGACTGGCTGAACACATCGGGTGGCTGGTATGCCGGAACATTTACCATGGAACCGGATCCAGACTACCCTGTGGAACCATATCCGGCCCGGGTAGCGATCAAGGTGTATGCACCAAAGGATGGTGAGTACCTACTTTGGTGCCGGGCGGCAAGTTTTCGTGAGCCAGGTGAAATAACACTGGAGATTGCAGGCAAAGAGATTGGTACCGTTAAACTTCCTGGAGGGAACTGGCAGTGGATTTCTTTTATAAAAAAGCTTCGACTTGAGGCTGGTCATCACGAAATTTTTCTATCCAGCAGAACACCTTTCCTTGGAATGGACATGATATGTTTAACCGACGATGCCGCTTTTGTTCCGAATGGACTCGGTGCCTGGGACCGTCATCCTCCCCAAATACTAAACGGATTGAACGTCCGGAATACGGCGTCCACGGTGAATACGCTCACATGGGAACACTCCCGGGCGCGGGATATCCACCACTATAATGTCTATTGTGGAAGAACCTCCGGATTCGACATTGGCAACAGCCATCTTATCGGCTCACCTTTAGACAACCATTTTGTAGATTGGGGATTTCCGTCTGATTACTCCTTAGTTTACAAAGTAACAGCTGTGGATTGTTTCGGAAATGAGAGCCAGGCCATTGCGTGGCCCTGACTCTCACTTTGTACCAGAAATCAATTTATGTACACAAGGACAATAGAAAAATTAATTTAAAAACTAAAAGGAATACCATGAATAAATATCTTAAGCTTTTTATTTTGCCGGTACTGGTAATTTTACTAGACGGGAAAAATGTTTTATCGGCTAACTTGTTTAGTTCGGATGCCAATGCGGCTGTTCCAACCGAAAAATTTATTATAACAGGACCGGAAGATGTAGCCGATGTTGCGCTACGGGGCAATGATTTTGGGGCCTGGAACTATGGTCGAGGTATTTTACTTGAAGCCGGTAATTTTATCGGGCTTTACGATACACATCCCGGCGCCAGCCTGATACGTTTTAATGTAAGTGGACTGGAAGTTGATGAGGTCTATTCTGCAATTATGAGAATCTACAAACCCAGGTCTATGAGCCAGCAGGGACCTGTAGAAGTTAGTGTTTACAAAGTGAGTGAAGCAAATGGTGACTGGGTCGAAGGAGGTTCGGCGAGCCAGAAAGAGCCGGGTGCTGTTTGCTGGCGAATGAAGTCAGAAAACAAACCATGGGCTGGTGAACCAGGATGCTCAAAAGAGGGTGTAGATTATGAGTTGCCCGCGCTGTATAAGACTCAGACCGTTTATCCTGAAACTTCAGGGTGGATTGAGTTTAACCTTCCGGCAGAACTTGTGCAGTCGTGGATCGATAATCCGGAGACAAATTATGGTCTGTATATTCGGGGACAGGAGGATGCGGATTTGTCGGATGAGGCCTATTTCTTCTCGAGTGAACATCCCAGCGGAAAAGGACCGAAGCTAATAATTGAAGCTACTCCCGGTAATGCGAAAACAGAGAAGCAGATATGGGCATGGAACCCTCCCAAATTTTTGCCCCCTGTAAACAGCCCGGAATATAAAAAATGGAAGCAAGTTGCGAGCGGCCGTTACAAAAGGTGGGCCACCGGCCCGGAAATGCACCTTAGTGAAGAACAGGGGCTGTGGCCTTATTACTGGGACACGCATATCCGGATCAATAGCCGGAAAGAAATTTTTATTCCCCTGGCAAAAAGTCTGAAAAGATTGAGGAAGTACATTGCAGAAGACAATGAAGATGCACTTAATGAGGAACTGGATTTCGTACGGCTTCACGTTTTAAAATACGAAGATGTGAAAGGCATGCGTATTCATCAAAGTGGTCCTGTTGCAGAGGAACTCAGCAGTATTCAGTTGGGGACCATGCTTGGCAAGGAAAAATTCGGGGTTCATGCCAGACACGGAATTGCAAAATACCCTCAACGATCAGTGGAGGAAATCCTCGATAAGATTGATAATGAAATCAATAAACTCGATGTATTCGCGAAGGAATATAATGTGAGCGATGACCAGATGAATACCATGGAAAAATACATCCGGTTGTATGAAGGAAACCGTTGGCACCAGGGAAACCTGACTGGTAAATACATGCGGGAAGTTCAGACGATGTTAGCAAAAGGAGAAGAAAGCGAGGAATTGTATGTTTCTGCACGTAAACTGTTCTACCACCATAAGCTGTATGTATATTGGCTGTCCGATTTTAACACACCAAAGTGGAACCTTTGGATGAATATCATAAAGGGGTGGGCAATCAAACATGTTGCAAATGATTTTTTGAATGCAAGGAGTGATAACTATCGTCTGGAGAGGTATGAAAAAGAGATTGCTGAAATTCGCGGGTATTACTGGTACCCGCCAGTCTTGTATGTGAACCCGGTTGATGAAGATGTTCCTGAAGGCGGTTTCGGAACCCGCGAATGGCCATTTAAAAGTGTCGATGAAGCAGTTAAAGTTGCCTCCAATGGTACTGAAATTCGTGTGGTGGGTGATATAGATGAAAATTCGGTAGACTTGCGAAACAAAGATATTGTTATTGAAGAACGATATAACGCTACATTTAACAAGATACAGGCGAAATAGAATGCCCACTATCTGAATTGGTAATGCAAACGTAAAATTGACGAATAAAATGAAACGATAAAACAATTATTTATGATAACAAAAATTCAGCGATCAGGAATAATGCTTCTTTTTATGATAATAGCATTATCCTGCACCAATTCACAAAAAGAAAAAGAATCAGAAAATATTAAAACACCCCAAAAGCCGAATATCGTTTTTATTTTGGTTGATGATATGGGGTGGTCTGATGTAGGATGTTATGGGGCTGAAATTAAAACGCCAAATATTGATATGCTTGCCAATCAAGGAATACGATTCACCCAGTTTTACAATACGGCCAAGTGTAATACAACGCGTGCAAGCTTGTTAACGGGGCTCTACCACCAACAATGTGAAATGACCGGACCGAATGTCATGAAGAATTCCGTAACGCTGGGTGAAGTTCTCCGGCCGGCAGGATACCGCACCTTGGTTTCTGGTAAACACCATGGAACAGAAAATTTGGTTGATAGGGGATTTGATCATTATTACGGTTTGCGAGACGGCTGCTGTAACTTTTGGAATCCCGGGGTTAAAAGGGATGGCGAACCGGCACCTGCCAGGAAGAGATATCGTTACTGGTGCGATGATGATACGACTTATCATCCCTATACACCGAAGAACCGGGACTTTTATACAACCGATGCTTTTACCGACAAGGCATTGGAGTGGCTTGACGAGCCGGAGCTGGAAGAGAAGCCATTTTTTCTTTATTTGGCCTATACAGCTCCACACTTTCCGTTGCAAGCATGGCCGGAGGATATTGCAAAATATGAAAGTATGTATGACGAAGGTTATAAGGCCATTCGCGAGGCACGATATGAACGGATGGTTCAATTGGGGCTGATTGATCCCATGAAAAATCCTCTGCCAGAATGGGACGGGGCTGATTGGAATGCACTTGATGACCTTGAACGCCGTAAAGAAATTCGCCGGATGGAAATTTATGCAGCCATGATAGACCGGTTAGATCAGAATATTGGCAGGGTTCTTAACAAGCTCAAAGCACAAGGGAAACTTGAAAATACCTTGATTATGTTTGCCTCTGATAATGGTTCTTGTCCTGACGGCTCGATCAGTGCTAAGGACAAATCAACACTACTGGAAGATTTCGGAACGGTTTCCAGTTATCTGGTTCCCGGACAAAGCTGGGCTACAGTGCAGAATACACCACTGCGAAAATGGAAAGCTTTTAGTCATGAAGGTGGCATACGTACACCACTCATCGTGAGTTGGCCGGCGGCAATTAAAAATGTAGGGGGCTTCAATAATCAACCGGGGCACATTATTGATATCATGCCTACCTTGGTCGGTCTAACAGGAGCGAATTACCCTGAAACGGCAGATGGTAATCCAATTCCACCGATGCAGGGTGTTAGTTTGTTGCCTGCATTTGAAGGTAAAGATTTTGTTCGCAATAAGCCAATTTACTGGGAATATTCCGAAGGTTTCGCGATTCGTGAAGGAGATATGAAAGCAGTAAGACTCCGCAGGGCCAAAGACAAAGAGTGGGAGCTCTACGATTTTTCAAAAGATGAGAACGAAACCAACGATCTGGCCCAAGAAAGACCTGAGAAGCTCGAATCCTTAAAGAAAAAGTGGAAGGAATGGAATGAAGCGGTTTATATGCAATAAGTCAATAATCCGTTTGATTTTACGTACAGTTTTACGTGTATAAGTTAAGAATTTGAAAAAAGTTGAAACAAAGAATTGAACAAAAACAGGAAAATGAATAATTATGAAGATGCAAAGTGTTTTTTATCTATTTATATTGCTTATAGCAATTCCCTCTGCAGCTCTGTCGCAGAGGGTTAATTCCACTATTAATTCAGGATGGCTTTTTCACAAAGGCGATGTGGAAATCAATAATGAGGATTTGAGTTTTGATGATTGGGTCACGGTAAATCTTCCGCATACATGGAATAAAGATGATGCATTTGATGAAGAGGACGATTTTTACAAAGGGCCTGGCTGGTATGCGAAGGTTCTTAGCGTTCCAGAAGAATGGAAAGATAAACAGGTGTTTCTTGATTTTGAAGGAGCGAACCAGGAAACCGAGGTGTATATTAACGGGAAGAAGCTGGGCAAACATATCGGAGGATATACGGCTTTCCGTTTTAACTTGTCTTCATATCTAAAATTTGGAGAAAACAATCTTTTAACCGTAAGGGTCACAAATGAGCATAATGAGGATGTTCCCCCACTTCGGATGGATTATACTTTTTACGGTGGTATTTACAGAAATGTGAGTTTGATCGTTACAGATCCGGTTCATTTTGATATGAGCAATAATGCCTCCGACGGGGTTTTCACACAGTTGGGCGACATTTCACACAATCAGGCGAATGTTTCCGTGTTCGGCAAACTTGTGAATGCTCAAAAACAAAACCGTAGCGTGCGCATTGAAACACGCATTACCGATCATGAACATAATGTAGTTGTTTCTGAAAATTCCGAGATAAATCTTTCTGCCGGAGTAAAAACTGATTTTGAGACAGAAAACATGGTTATACAAAATCCGTCACTTTGGTCGCCTGATAACCCTTATCTGTACAACGTCATCATTCGGATTTACAGTACGGGCAGAAATGAAGTGATGCTTGATGAAATTGTGTTGCCTTTAGGATTGCGCTGGTTTGAGTTCGATGAGCAGAACCGCTTTGTTCTGAACGGCGAACCGCTCAAACTAGTCGGTGCAAACCGCCACCAGGACATGGCCGGAATGGGAAGTGCGCTGCTGAATGAACACCACCGGAACGATTACAAGCAAATTAAGGATCTGGGCATGAATTTTATCCGGACAGCGCACTATCCTCAGGCCCGAGCGGTTTATGAAACCTGTGACCGTCTCGGTCTGCTGGTTTGGACCGAAATGCCCGGAACCGTCCGGATCACACAATCCGAAGCGTTTACGGAAAACTGCCTGAACATGCAGCGTGAGCACATCCGGCAGACACGGAATCATCCGAGTGTGGTCTTCTACGGATACATGAATGAAGTGATGATCCAGCTCTTCAGCGGAAGAAACAGAGACATGCCGGAGGCTGAACGGAGTCAGATTGCCGGTGCGACCGTGGAGCTGGCGGAAAAACTGGAGGCACTTACCAAAGAGGAGGCTCCCGATCGAAAAACAGTCATGGCGGTGCATTACACGAGCAGCTTCAAGTATGTAAACTATGATGCATACAACAAATACGGGCTGTCGGACGTTCCGGATGTGCTCGGGTGGAACCTCTACTTTGGCTGGTACTATGGCGACAAGGAAGACCTCACGCCGTATCTGACCGATCAGCATGAACGCTATCCCGACCGACCGCTCATCATGTCAGAATACGGTCCCGGAGCCGATGTGCGTAATCACTCGGAAACACCAAAGCCCTGGGACTTCACGGAAGACTATCAGGTAATCATGCATCAGTCGTATTTAGATCAGATGATGAACTTGCCCTGGCTCGCCGGATTTGCGGCATGGAACTTTGCCGATTTCGGATCCGAACGAAGAGGCGATGCCATTCCCCATGTAAACCAAAAGGGACTAGTGAATTATGACCGGTCGGAAAAAGCTGTCGCTAATCTGTACCGGGCCTGGTTTTCTGAGGACCCTGTGCTGCATATCGCATTAAGGAATTATATTCAGCAGGCCGGCATTGAAGATGGTCCCGGAAGCGGTGTCAGCACGCATCCTGTAAAGATATTCTCCAATGCCGGCAATGTGGAATTGTTTCTCAATGGAGTCTCACAGGGAACGAAAAACGTAACGGATTATTCAGTCGTTTTTGATGTTCCTTTTAAAGACGGGCGCAATGAGTTGAAAGCTGTGGATAATACCGGACTGGAAGACGAAATTGGAATAGATTTTAACTTGTACACCATGCCACTGTCGGCGGCAGACGAACCTAAAACAATCGCTGTGAATGTGGGTGCGCACTGGACTTTCTATGATCCATCGACCAAAGTATTGTGGATGGCCGACCGAAAATACACGCCCGGGTTATGGGGGTACGAAGGTGGTGCTCCGCTGATTCGATCCGGAGGCCGGCAGTCCAAAACCGGACTGTCAAATGAAATATTTGGAACCGATAACGACCCGCTGTTCCAAACCTTTAACGAGGGAATAGAAAGCTATCGTTTTGATGTGCAGGATGGGTTGTACGAAGTGAAGGTCTGTCTAATTGAGCCGAACAGCAAAATTAAGGAAGAAGAACTCATTTATAATCTTTCAACGGATGAAGAGACTGAAGTCAGGAAAGGCTCCCGTGTGTTCAGCATCGAAATTAACGGGTTGCGTGTTTTGGATGACCTTAATCTCGCACAGCAATATGGGCCTCTGCGTGCAGCTACTTATAAATTTTTGATATATGCAAAAGATAGTGAGGGGGTAAAGGTTAAATTTTTACCGGTGGAAGGGCAATCGGTTTTGAGTGGTATCAGAGTAAAACCAATTTAGTATTTTGTAATCATTAAAATAAACTACTGATGAACATCAAAAAATCAGATTCCCAACAAGTAATCCTAAGTACCAGACGGGAATTTCTTTCAAAAGGGGGTATCCTTGCTGCGGGCTTTGCATCTATGCCCGGAAAGTTTCTTTTTGCTGACACCTTTTTCAAAAAACATGTTATAAAAAATGTCAGCATTGATAACGGAGTAATAATTGAAACGGAAGATGGCACTTTGGGTGAATTTGAAGGCAGCCCTGCGCAAAATATGGAATATCTGAAAAATCACCTTCCGAAAATCCGTGAACTTCTGATAGGAAAAGATCCGCTGGAAAAGAAGCTTGATGGCGAAATGATTTGGGATGCCATTCTTCCCGACAGAGCGAAGGATTTTCTGCAAGGCAGAGACCCCATAACAGGTGAGGTTATTGCTAACAAAATCAGGGAAGAAGGGCGACATTCCAGCACGGGAAGGATATTTATGGCTTTCAGTACGGTGGACAACTGCCTGTGGGATTTGCGCGGAAAGCTGCTCGGCCAGCCTGTTTACAAAATCATGGGCAATTCAGTTCGCCAACAAGTTCCCGTGTATTGGCGTCCTGGAGAGGCTGATAAAGGTTTGGATGAGGCATGCAAAAGGGCAAAAGATGCATATGATAAGGGATACATTTATCAGAAGTGGTACTGGACCAAATCTGCAAAAGATGGTAAAAAAGGATTTAAAGAGAACATCGAGCTGGTTAGAAGGTTGCGTGAGGCAATACCTAACGGGCATCTTATGATTGACAATCACAGCATCCGTTATTACAATGATGTAGACTACTCGGTTGAGCTATGTAAGGCTGTAGCAGAATACGAACCATTTTGGATAGAAGAACCCATTTGCCCGGAGCATGTGGACGGATACGCACGCATTAAAGAGGAAACAGGAGTTCCGATTGCAGGTGGAGAACACTGGTACACAAGGTGGCAGGCAAAGGCCTTTCTGGACAGAAATTGTGTTGATTTTTTACAGTCTGACCCGGTCTGGTGCGGCGGAATTTCAGAATGGTTAAAAATTTGTGAACTGGCAAAGGAATATCCCGGAGTTCAGGTTGTTCCGCACATTACCCGGCCATGGAGGGTTGCACCACATTGCGTTGCTTCACAAGAAGAAGAATTGTGTCCGCTACTTGAATTTAATTTCCAGGGTGGAAGGGAAACTTTGGAAAAAAGAATGACTCTGTCTGAAAATGGTCTCATGACCATGAAAATGCCGGAAAAACCTGGTATATCTGTTTGAATTCATCCTGTCTCAAAATTTGATGCATAACTGTTGGACGTAAGGTCCCCCAGTTCTGGAGTGGTTGGGTCCAGTTTTTCTTATATCTTCTACCAAATACAATTTGTTCGATCACTCGATGGCTTCTAACTTCGCTCCATGCGAAAAAATCAGAAATACAGCAAAGAAGAAATG
>JAWOCV010000319.1:0-33638 GCA_046483585.1 Marinilabilia sp. | reverse complement strand
TGTTCTTCCAGTTCCGGGAAAATATTGCTGATCAGTTTGCCGTCAAAAAGAATGTTTTCCCGCGTAAGATCATTGATGCTGTCTATCTTAAAAGGCTTCAGATCGAAATAAAAGTTATCTTTGTTGTATGCCCCCTCCTGGATATCCTCACGTTCATAATAAACATAAGCATTCCGGTCGCTTACCAGAACGGGAAATCTGGGATAATCTTCTTTGCCCGATTTGTTGTTGGCGGAATCGATCTGCAGGTGTCCCGAAAGTTTGGCTACGGTATTGTCGATGGTCTGTAAAACGGGCCTGCCGTATTCGTCAACTTCGTCGGTCGCCACTTTCATTTGCATCGAATCAATGGTTTTCATATCGATGCGGAAATTGTCATAAGAAAAAAAGAATCCGTCGCCTAACAGACTGATCATCCCTGCCAGAATTCTTCCGTTGAAATTGAAATTTCGGTTGTATTTCAAAGTCACTTTTTCTTCTTTGGGCAGAAATACAACGTTTTGATGATCACTGATGGAGATGTCTTCTACTCCGTTCAGGGCAAAGTCATAATTTTTCAGGTCAAAAATGGCATTGGATTCTTTTCCGGGTGTAACGGATTTAAATTTGATGACATCATAGTCTTTTTTGTCGCTTCTGAATTTCAGATAGTCGGTCAGCCGGTCTTTTATTCTGATCGTGTCGGTGTTGGTATTGTATTCAAGGAAACCGTGGAAAGAAAGTTCTATGATCTGTTGTGTCGTCTGACTTTTGGGCTTTTTAATGTATTGTGCATAATCCTTTGCGGTAAATGGTTCCTCATCGTGGTGGGTATAACATTTTTTTAAACCTTGCAGGGGATGTATGGCGTCCATGCCCTGCAACTTTCGGAAAAAAGATTCCCGGAAGTAGCTGAGAGATTCAAAAAATGATTGGTTTCGTGAAGCGCCCTGAAGCATACGTAATTCCATGTGATCCTCATCAAGCGCCCAGTGGATGGTTTCTGTGTCGATGGTAACTTTATGGTAGGCGTCAAAGAAGGGACTCTGCGACATCCCTTTACCATCCCTTATGAGATAAAGTTCCTGTGAGGGTGCCATGTATTTGAATTGCAGCCCGGGATGGTTGATTTCCCCTGTATCGAGGTGCATGGTCACTTCAGTGTCTTTGCTCAGGATCTCGTCTTCACGCAGGGAAAAAACCAGTGATTGAGCAGTAATGAATAAGGTATCGTTGCGTTCAATTGTGATTTTGGCCGGGTTTTCGGTGGTTCCCGATCCCCGGAATTTGGCGCCATGTTGCGAAAATCCCCCTTCATAGTGCATGCCTGGGTGGATGTTTTCGATATTGAATACTTGTTCGTAAGATTCGAACCTGGGGTAATTACTGGATGAGGGTTTCCTTATGGGACGTACTTTGTGCTCGAGACTTCCTTTTAATGGTTCGTCGAAGTATATCGTATTGAAGAAGCTAACATCTTCAATGGTGAAGTTTGACCGTTCCATATTGAGGGAGTAATCATCGAACAGGGCATATACCTGGTTCCCATCGAAACCACTTCTTTTCCAGGTGATTTTTCCCTTATTACCTTCCCATTGACCGTCGACTATATTGAGGACTCCTCCGGTGTCATGGATGGTGATGCTGTCGTTCCGGGCATGGCAGACCAGTTTTGTTGAGCCTACCGATAGCTTCAGACTGTCATTGTCAAGGATAAATTCAAAATCGGGACTTTGAGATATCCATTCGACCCCCTGGGTACTGAATATTTTTTGTTTATTTAGAATATTGTGGGTGGTTTCCAGAACTTCATTAAGATGTCGGAGCTGAAAACGACGTTGTTCCATCATACCGGATATGCCCTTGTGCCAATTGGAAAGGCTTTTTTCGGAATGGTTTTCTTCGACAAATGATTCAATGGTGGTCAGGAAAAGATGATAATTGGGAAATGCACTGGCCCTCTTATCGTGAAGGAAATCTGAAATTTCTATGATAATCTCTTTAACATGGTCGGGTGTGGTTTCGTTATACCAGAACTCTTCGAAACGGTCAAGGAAATCTTTGCCCCGACTCCGGTCAGAGGAGGATTTAAAAATATCTTCTATTTCGTCGAAATACTCGCTTTCTCCTTTGGAACTAAAATAACCTTCTTCCTGGGCTTGCGCAGAAACAACAAAAATGATCAGAATATAAGTAACAAAACAGCGGAGTGTTTTTATTGAAAAATCGCAACGGTTCGGAAAAAATGTCAACATATCTGGTCAGTAATGGCCTTTATTTGTTGGTGTTTTTAATTTTATTTTTTCCTATACGAGACCGCGATCCAATTGTTCTGTTCTTTGGTCAAAAGATGTTGCCAGTTCATCGACCGGGCTTTTTCTCCGATTTTTTCCAGGTCTTCAGTATAGAAGCCACTGAGTATGATTCGGCCGTTTTGGGAGAGGGCCTGATGGTACTGATCCATGTCTTCAAGCAGAATATTCCGGTTGATGTTGGCCAATATCAGATCAAACGGGGGCATTGTCCCTAAAATTGAAGCATCACCTTCAAATATATTCATATTGGAAATGCGATTGAGCTGCAAATTGTCTATGGCATTATTGACCGCCCAGTTGTCGTTGTCAATGCCGGTAACGGCCGCAGCCTCCTTCATGGAAGCAAGAATGCCCAGAATTCCTGTGCCACAGCCCATGTCAAGTACATTGAGATTTTTTAGATCCAGCTCCAGCAGATGTGTGATCATAAGGCTGGTTGTTTCGTGGTAACCGGTGCCAAAGGCCATGCGTGGTTCGATCAGGATTTCATAGCGCGCCGGAGAAGGTGGTTCATGAAATGGAGAGCGTACAAGACACTGATTGCCTATTACGATTGGTTTGAAGTAGTTTTTCTCCCACTCTTCATTCCAGTTCTTATCTTCCAGTTCTTCTGTTTCGATCTCGAATGTATAATCTGAGAAATTCAGGAATGGCAGAGTATTCTCATTTATTGGGCGGGACAGATCTGAACGAATGTAGGCTTCCAGTCCTTCATCGGTTTCCATAAAACTGTCGTATCCCAGATCACTCAACTGGGCGATCAGTATTTCCCTTGCGTTGTTGTCGGGAGGTGTTATTTTGATGATAGTTTTAGTGTATGTCGTCATAACATAAAAAAAGACCTGTCCGTGAAAGGGACAGGTCCGGTTTTGAAAAATCATGTTTAGAAAGCTGCGATGATGCCGCAGAAATCTTCAGCTTTCAGGGAAGCTCCGCCGATCAGACCACCGTCGACATCGGGGTTGGCAAAAAGTTCTCCTGCATTGGAGGGCTTGCAACTACCCCCGTAAAGGATGGAGGTATCATCCGCCACTTCCTGACCGTATTTTTTGGCGATGGTTTTGCGTATGAAAGCATGCATTTCTTGCGCCTGGTCGGGCGTTGCAGTTTTTCCGGTACCGATGGCCCAGACAGGTTCGTAAGCCAGTACAACTTTTTTGAAGTCATCAACAGAAAGGTGAAAAAGAGATTCTTCTATCTGTGTCTTTACGACTTCAAATTGTTTATCGGCTTCCCGTTCTTCCAAAACCTCACCAATACAGAAAATTGGTGTCAGGTCGTTTTTCAGTGCCAAATCGGTTTTGGTCTTCAGCATGGCATTATCCTCATGGTAGTATGCCCTTCTTTCACTATGACCCAGGATTACATAACGGGCACCCGTGGATTTCACCATTTCTGCTGATACCTCGCCTGTGTAAGCTCCCGATTCATGGTCGGCACAGTTCTGGGCCGAAACTCCGATCAGATCCTGATCTATGGTTTTGGATATTTCTGAAAGATGTATGAAGGGTGTTCCGATAACAACCCTGCAATTGGGCTTATCGGACTGCAATTTATTTTGCAGTTCTTTTGCCAGTTCCACCCCCTCCCGGAGGTTTTTGTTCATTTTCCAGTTTCCGGCTACAATGTTTTGTCTCATTGGTTTTTTTTGTTTATGGTTCTACGAAATTTTAATATAAGCATGGCTGCCAGCACAATCAAAAAAAGGTGTGCCACGATCAGCAGTTTGGTTTTATTGTATTGCTGCTGTTTTATGGTAAAGCTTAATGGCTGTTCCATTTTTCCGGGTGGTGGCAAATCGTTGTAGTGATACTTTCCGGCGACAGTCCCGTTGATGATCAGGAGCAACCCCGGGTTGGAACGAATGATGGTTTTCAGATTGGTCTCGTCACCCTGGAGGATCTGGAAGTCTGTCCCGTGTTTCTGACTGAATTGTTCAACTTCATCCATGGAGGAAGAGGTGAGCAGATAAAATTCGTGGTCATACTCAAACCCCGCCTGTTGAAGTTCAGCCATTTTTTTGGCTTGTTCTTCATTGACTTTTTTGATATCCGGGGAAATAAGCAGGAAAAGAGGCCGGTCTTTGGTCATCAATTGATCGGTTAGGTCTCCCTCATCGGGGTCCTGAAGCATGAAATCCTGTATGGGAGGCTCATAACCTTCACTGATGACCTCTGTTTTGCTGTCAATGAAGACCCACGTGCTGTCTTCATAAGGATAATCGTCTTCCGTAAATTCTTTTCTTTCACCGTCTTTTTCCAGTATGAATGTGGTTTTGTATTCCGGTTCGGGCGCACCATCGGGAATGGTCATGCCTGACGGGATGTGGTTGCCGGTTGCGTAGGGTCGGAAATCGATCAACGGAAGATGCTGAAAGCTGTAGATGGCGATCCCCGAGATGTAGATCAGGGTTAAACCCGCTAAAATCAGCTGGCGGGTCATACTGTAGGGGGAAGTTACTTTATTCCGGTTCAGATAAAGGAAAGAGGCAAAAGCCAGAATAATAATATTCTTCCAGAAGGTCTCCCAGTTACTGAGTTTGATGGCATCGCCGAAGCATCCGCAGTCCGACACAGGATTGAAAATGGCCAGCCCCAGTGTCAAAACTGTAAAAAATACCATGAAGATAAAGGCTGCGATGGTCGTCCGTCGGGTAAAAATATGAAATACCAGAAAAATGCCAATAAGGAACTCCAGAGCGGCCAGTCCTATGCTGAAAGGCATGGACAGTGACATCAGCCAGTCCATGTGAAAGGCCTGAAAATAGTCGTCGAATTTGATGGCCCCGCCAACCGGGTCAACAGCTTTAACAAAACCAGAAAAAACAAAGGTGGCACCCACAAATAGCCGGCTGAAATGTTTTAGTAAGTTCTTCCACATAATGATTATGTATGATTAATGCACTCAGTTTATAATCCTTCTCTCCAAAAAGCAGAACTCAACGGATTTAATGCACTTATTGTTGCGTGTTAAACTGCCTTTATGTTATTGGTTATCATCATGTTCGGTTTTGATCTTCTTTTGATTCTGATGATTCGGGGAATTCCAGTTTAATGAGTCCGAACACAGCATAATTGATGATGTCCATATAATTGGCATCGATGCCTTCAGAGACCACCGTTTTTCCCTGGTTGTTTTCTATCTGTTTGGTCCGGTGTATTTTCATCAGTATCAGGTCGGTGTATGAACTGATGCGCATATTTCGCCATGCTTCATCGTAATCGTGGTTTTTATCAAGCATCAGGCTTTTGGCTGCATAAATGTGTTTGTTGTATAATTCTGCGGCCTCCTTTGTTTCCATGGACGGATGATCACACGGTCCCATTTCGAGCTGAATAAGGCCCATTGTGGCATAATTGACAATACCAATGAACTCGGATCGTATGTCATCTTTGATCCTGGAAGTGCCCTTGGTTTCGATGCTCCGGATACGCTGAGCCTTGATGAATATCTGATCGGTCAGAGAACTCGGGCGTAATATGCGCCATGCTGTGCCGTAGTCTTTCATCTTTTGCTCGAAAACTTCCCGGCAAAGCTTAATAACATGCTCGTATTGCTGATCTGTTTTTTCCGCCATGTTTTTGTTTTGAGCCGTAAAATTACAAAAAGCTGTGGAAGAAAATGACATTATTCCTTTATATTGTGGATGGAACTTATCATGTATCTTTGAAAACTCTCATATTTTAGCTTTTTTTGCCTTATGAAGCCATACGAAGTAGAGAAGAAATATTTAGATACAGAATTTACCATAAATTGCCGGGGGCGTTTATTGCAACTCACACGCCCACTTGTGATGGGGATCATAAATGTTACGCCCGACAGCTTTTATGCAGGGAGCCGTATTAAAGCCAAAGATGAGATTCTTGCCCGGGTGTCACAAATTATTGAAGAAGGCGGAGACATTATTGACATCGGGGCTTATTCATCGCGACCCGGTGCTGATAATATTTCCCCCGGGGAAGAGGCGGCCCGCCTTTGGCCTATGTTGGAGGCAATCCGCCAACAATGGCCCGATGTCATTATTTCCCTTGATACATTTCGTTCCGGTATTGCGCAAAAAGCCGTTGAAGAATATGGCGTGGATATCATTAACGATGTTTCCGGCGGGGACATTGATCCGGCCATGTTTGAAACGGTTGGCGGCCTGAATGTGCCTTATATTTTGATGCACATTCAGGGTACTCCGGGGAATATGCAGAAAAACCCGCAATACAGGGATGTTACGGGAGAAGTGGTGTTATATCTGTCTGAAAAGATCAACCGGCTGCGCCGTCTCGGTGTTTCAGATATAATCATTGATCCCGGCTTTGGATTTGGAAAGAGCATGGATCACAATTACCGGCTTTTGAATGATCTTGAACAATTTCAAATGTTTGAGCGGCCATTGCTTGCAGGTTTTTCCCGTAAGTCAATGATCTACAGGTACCTAGGAGGAGAGCCGGCCGATGCTCTGAATGGGACCACCGTGCTTAATACCATTGCATTAACAAAAGGTGCCAATATTTTAAGGGTTCATGATGTGAAAGAAGCCGTAGAATGTGTTAAATTAGTGAAGAAAACAGAACTGTAATTTTTTCAGTTCGGATAACGGCTTTTTTGTATTTCTGCAGAAAATATTGAATATCCGTACAGCAATAGATAGATCGTTAGATTTTTAGATTTAAGACGACCCATATATTTCTGATAATCTGTATTTTAACAAAGACAACCATTTGGCTCTAAGCGATTGAAAAACAGATTCCTGCAAAAGTTTAACGGACTATTTACAGGTAATAAACAACAAATATGACATTTCTGGAAATACGTTTCATCGATCTGGTGGATATTTTTCTTGTTGCCTATCTCATGTTTCACCTTTATAAGTTGATAAAGGGGACAGTGGCCCTGAATATATTCATCGGCCTTTTTGCATTTGTCGTTTTTTGGCTTTTGATTAAGTCATTGAGCATGGACTTGTCGTCCACCATCCTTGATAATTTTGTGAATGTCGGGGTGTTGGCCATTATTGTGGTTTTTCAGCAGGAGATCAGGCGGTTTCTCTTATTGCTGGGGAGCCGTTACAATATCGGGAGTAAATTTTCATTCGATCGTTTCTTTGAAAACAAATCGGCGGGAATGATGAATATTTATATTAAGCCTCTGGTTCAGGCCTGTGAAGATTTTGCCCGTACCAAGACAGGCGCCCTGATCGTGATTACGAAGAATTCCGAACTGATTGATTTTGTTCATACCGGGGAATTGTTGAATGCTGTCATATCCCGAAGGCTGTTGGAGTCTGTTTTTTTCAGGAACAATCCTTTGCACGACGGGGCGGTGATCATTAACCGGAATAAGATCAAGGCTGCGGCTTGCATTCTTCCGGTTTCTCAGAATATGGAGCTCCCCAAGCGTTTTGGTTTGCGTCATCGTGCCGGGATGGGCATTACCGAATCAACCGATGCGGTGGCTATCGTTGTATCGGAGGAACGCGGACGCATCAGCTTTTTCCGGAATGGCCGGGGGGAGTATAATATTTCTGTTACCGAGCTGGAGAAGCGTCTTGAAGAAGCCGGCTTAACCAATTAGAAGGGCATCCTTTGAGATGATACGGGACGAGAAGAAATCTTTTCAGAATCAAAAACGCATTTGTTATGAATATTGCAATAAGTGGAATTACGGGGTTGATCGGCCGGGCATTGTCGGATGAATTGTTGAGCAACGATCATTGTGTGACCGGAATTGTGCGGGAGGACTTTAGTGGCGAAGTTGCACATTTGATTGAGAAACTTCAGGGGATGGATGCTGTCGTGAATCTTGCAGGAGCCCCTATTCTTAACAGGTGGACGGTCAAAGGGAAAGAGCAGATATTACGCAGCAGGCTTGATACAACCTCCATGTTGGTATCGGCTATGAATCAAATGGTGAGTCCGCCCGAAGTTTTTGTGTCGACTTCAGCCGTTAATATATATGACCCTTATGAAGTGCATGATGAATACTCAACGGCCTATGCAGGTGATTTTTTATCCGAAGTTTGTCAGGCCTGGGAGCAGGAGGCCATGAAAGTGGATGAGCAAAAAGTACGACTGAATATCATTCGGCTTGGCGTGGTATTGTCATCTTCGGGCGGAGCTCTGAAAAAGATGCTTTTACCATTTCGTTTAGGCCTTGGGGGAAAGATCGATGAAGGTTTTCAGCCCATGCCTTTTATTCATATTAGTGATTTGACAAGGGCCATTGAATGGTTGATTACCGACCCTGACCAAAAAGGCATTTACAATATGGTGGCCCCTCAGATGGTTTCCAATGAGGAATTTACCAGGGCTCTTGCCTCTGTACTTCACAGGCCTGCTTTTATGACCATTCCCGGTGTCGTTTTAAAGATAATCTATGGAGAGGCGGCTCAGGTTCTTACCTATGGGCAGAAAGTGGTGCCCAAACGGCTGAATGAAGAGGGGTTTCATTTTGGATATCCCGATATTCATTCGGCCTTGACCGATTTGCTGAAAAAATAAACGGGTTACCCCTTTTTTTTGGGACAACCCGTTTTTATATGGTTGCATATCGTTCGAAAATGTTTTATGACACTTTCTGGCTTACGAAGAGTCTGTTTAAAACAAGGATCATGAACGTGGATGGTACTGAATAATGGTATTTTTCAGATACTCCTTGTCGAGGTGTGTATAAATCTCGGTTGTTATGATCGACTCATGTCCAAGCATTTCCTGTACAGCCCGGAGATTGGCCCCTCCGTCAATCAGATGGGTGGCAAATGAATGGCGGAAAGTATGCGGACTGATGTTTTTTTCAAGTCCCAGTTTTCTGGTGATGTTTTTGATGATGGTGAATATCATCACACGGGACAGTTTCTTGCCACGCCGGTTGAGGAAAAGAATATCCTCATGATCGGGATGGATTCTTAAATTTCGCCGGTACTCGCTTAAGTAGAGATTGATCTCCTTGATGGCTTTGGTGCTGATGGGAACCAAACGTTCCTTGCTTCCTTTGCCTTCAATTTTGACGAACCCCGACTCGAAGAACAGATTTGAAATTTTAAGCTCGATCAGTTCTGAAACCCTCAGTCCGCAACTGTACAGGGTCTCGAGAATGGCTTTGTTGCGTTGTCCTTCAGGCTTTTTGGTGTCAACAGCATTGATGATGGTGTCAATTTCTTCGACCGATAATATTTCAGGCAATTTGCGCCCCACCTTGGGTGTTTCAAGAAGAGCCGTCGGATCTTTCTCTACTTTTTCTTCGATCAGAAGATATTTGTAAAAGGATTTTATGCCACTGATGATACGTGCCTGAGTCCTGGGGCTGATCCCCTTGTTGTTAACCCATTCGATCATTTCTTTGAGATGTTCCAGCCTGACATCTTCGGGACTTACATCATAACCTTTGTCATTAAAGAAATGCACAAGCTTATATAGATCGGTTATGTACGCATGAATGGAATTATCCGACAGTCCTTTTTCAACTTTCAGATAATCCTTAAATCCATTAATCTCTGATTCCCAATTCATCGCTACAATAGTTTAAGTGTTTTCCTGTATTAACTCTTTTAACTAAAAAAGGCATTTGATAATCATTGGTTAAAGTTGCAAATTTTTTTTATGTAAATGCAAGTATTTTCCAGAATAATTTTGTTCTTCCAGATAAATTTGTATAAAAGGAATTTAGTTGTTGTGTTGTGTCATAACAAAAGTCAGGTGTTAAGGTTAAGTTTATCAGGGAATTAAAAAACAATGACCGTCGTATTTTTTTATATTCATGCGAAGTCGTATTTTTGTCATGTTTTTTGATCGCAATAATTTATGAAATGATCATGAAAAGAGAGGATTAAACACCTCATGCGATTTCCACCGGATCTTAAGAATCAAAAATTATACTGATGAAGATACTCATTATCAATGGTCCCAATCTGAATCTTTTAGGTGTGCGTGAACCCGAAAAATACGGCAATCAGTCGTTTGCTGATTATCTTGGTATCTTACAGAATAATTTTCCTTCATTAAAAATCGAGTATTTCCAATCAAATATCGAAGGCGAATTGATCAATAAGATTCATGAATACGGTTTTTCTGATTATAGGATTGTGCTGAATGCAGGAGCTTTTACGCATACTTCAGTGGCTCTTGCTGATGCTGTATCGGCTGTTGAAGCGCCGGTGACGGAGGTGCATATTTCGAATGTTTTTAAACGTGAGGAATTTCGGCATCACTCTTACCTTAGTCCGGTTTGTGAGGGAGTTATTTCCGGTTTTGGCCTCGATTCCTACCGGTTGGCTATTGAAGCGTTTCTGAATCGATGACAGATGACAGATGGGTTTTGGGCTTTCAGGTTTGTCCCTGAATATAAAAGGTTTCTTTTTTCTGAAAAAGAGATGTCTTACTATTCAATAGACCGTTAGATTTTTAGATACCTGCCTAACTGCTTATGAAGAATTCAATACATTATCTAAAAAAATATTCGTTTAAATGACTGGTTACTAATATTAAAAACGGCAGGCAGGTAAGATTTAAGATCAATCGTATAACATTAATAATCTGCTTCTTAGCAGAAATAATGCACGTTTTTTAAACGACTAAAAATCAAGTTTTTGCAAAAGTTTAACGGACTATTAACTATTGTTACCCTGAACGATTCACCAGTATACAATTAATTTAAGTCATTGGTCGAATGGAACCTGCCTGACGTTTTCCTGAAAAGAATTTATTTTCTCAAAAGAATTTTCATCAAAGCACAGGAACTGCCTTTCAATAACCTCCCAGGCAGGCCTGTCTGCCGTTTTATGAAATAGAACCTATTTGGCTCAAAGGCTTTTACTGAAAAATAAAAACCTTCCATTTTATTTGCCACCAGGCAGGCTCGCATGATTGGGTTTTATACATGTACTTTGGTGACAACCTTTGTCATGATCGTTTCATAAATTTTTTCCCTTATGAAACGAAGCTCGACAAAGTCAAAATCCGGGTTAAATACCTCCTTTTTTAAGGGATTGGGTCTCCTGGTTATGTTGGAGTTATTAATGTTTTATTTGAATAAATATATTATTAAGAATGAAGAAATTTACCAAAATTGTGGCAACAATCTCTGATAAACGGTGTGAGGTCGAATTTGTCAGGGATCTTTTCAAAGCGGGCATGAATGTGGCAAGGCTTAATACCGCTCATCTGGATTTCGATGGGATAAACAGGATTGTTAATAACATAAGGGAAGTATCCGATGAGATTGCCATTTTGATCGATACCAAAGGTCCTGAAGTCAGAACCACGGTTTGTGATAATGACATTTCTCTTGAAGTGGGGAAGGAAGTTTTGCTGGCGGGAAAACCTGATCAGAAAACCACAGCCGAAAAGATTTGTGTTTCTTACCCCGGCATTTCCGGGGATCTTTCTGTCGAAAGTCATCTTTTGATCGATGACGGCGAGATTGATTTGAAAGTTATTGATAAAACCGATGAGGGTCTTCGTTGTGCGGTGATGAACAGTGGGGTACTTGGCAGCCGCAAAAGTGTTAACGTTCCCGGCGTTCGGATCAATCTTCCCTCACTTACTGAACGTGACAAAAGCTTTATCCAATACGCCATAGAGAATGACATTGATTTTATTGCTCACTCTTTTGTCCGCAATCAGGAGGATGTGCTGGAAATTCAGAAACTGCTCGATGAACAGGAAAGTCCTGTGAAGATCATTGCCAAGATAGAGAATCAGGAGGGTGTTGAAAATATAGATGATATCTTGAATCATGTTCATGGTGTTATGGTGGCACGTGGCGATCTTGGCATTGAGATCCCCCAGGAGAAAATACCAGGCCTTCAGCGTCAACTTATTCGCAAGTGTGTTGAAGCCAAAAAACCGGTCATCGTGGCCACTCAGATGCTTCATTCCATGATCAAAAATCCGCGACCTACCCGGGCTGAGGTAACCGATGTTGCCAATGCCATTTATTATCGTACGGATGCCGTTATGCTTAGCGGAGAGACAGCTTATGGCAATTATCCGGCAGAGTCGGTAGCCACAATGGCCCGCATTGCCGAAGAGGTGGAGGCAGCCAAGGATCGCCGGAATGATATTCCTGTAGATCTTGTCAAACATGATATCACGGCCTATCTTGCAGACACTGCTGTCAAGGCATCGAAGGAGCTTGACATAAAAGCGGTATTGACCGATAGCCTGACCGGTAAGACAGCCCGGTTTTTGGCTGCTTTCAGAGGACAGAAGCCGGTTATTGCATTATGTTACAATAAACGCGTAGGACGTGAGCTGGCTCTTTCTTATGGGGTTTTTCCCGAACTTACCGAGTCGGGGAGCTCAAAAAGTGAGATTCTGAGAAATACTCTTCTCCGTCTGAAGGAATTCCATAAGATCGAAAACGATGATCTTGTGGCTTATCTGGGAGGAAGTTTTGGTATAGGCGGAGGCACGACCTACATCGAGATCATAACCGTGGAGGCCTTGATGAACAAGACCAGCCGTTATATCGGGAAGGATATCGGGAAGGATATATGAAAACCGTGCAATCGCAAGTTGGTTGTGCAATAATTTTTATTTGATTCAACCTTCAATTTTTCAAATAGTTAAATCGTTAAAGCCCTGCAGGAGCGGTATTGTACTTCAAAAAAGTAAAATTAGGAATCGTTTTGTATTGCAAATTTGAAAAGAACGCTTATCTTTGCAACGCTTTAAAACAAAAGGACAACATCATTCTGGTCTGGTAGTTCAGTTGGTTAGAATGCCGGCCTGTCACGCCGGAGGTCGCGAGTTCGAGTCTCGTCCAGACCGCCATTTTGAAAGTCCTTGTTTTAGAACAAAATATAAATACATTTTCGGTCTGGTAGTTCAGTTGGTTAGAATGCCGGCCTGTCACGCCGGAGGTCGCGAGTTCGAGTCTCGTCCAGACCGCATTAAAGGTCATCAGTTATCTGGTGGCCTTTTTTGTTATTCGAAAAAAGAGAAATTTACCTTGCCATATCTTCGTGTTTCCACGAAAAAGGGGAAGTTTTCAAAATTTTGGTCAGGCCCGTGTTCCAGAATGAACAATCCGCCTGGAGCGAGTATGCCGGCTTTCATTACCATATCCGGGAGATTCGAAAGCCGGGGCAAATCAAAGGGTGGGTCGGCAAAAACCAGTGTGTAATGATTTGTGTCCCGGGTAATGAATTTAAAAACATCACCTTTCACTACATGAAATCCCGATGAAATTTCAAGAGCAGATGCTGTCTTTTTAATGAATGTGAAATGGGCATGGTTTTTTTCAACACAGGTAATATCCTTTGATCCCCGGGAAGCAAATTCATAGGACATGGCGCCGGTTCCGCTGAAAAGATCCAAAACACGCTGTTCTTCAAAATCGATCTTGTTGGCCAGTATATTGAAAAGGTTTTCTCTGGCCTGATCGGTAGTTGGCCGGGCTTTGAATGACCCTGGCGGGGAGAAACGGCGTCCTTTTAACCGGCCACTGACTATACGCATGCTACGAGACTAAAAAGGGTGAAGAACCGGGGGGCAGGCACTTCTTTTAAAAGATAGCTGTATTGGAATCCTGCTGGTAATCCGGGTTGTTTTACCTGCTTAATGTATTGGTTCAGCACATCCAGAATTTCATTCTTTCGCGGATGGCTTCCCACAATTTGTATTTCGGTTCCGGCCGGCGTTAATTGCAATTGTTCAAAAACAAAGAGGGTAAAATAGATCAAATCGTTTTCACCGTTCATTTCAAAGGTGTTGCACAACTTCAGATTATTTTTCTCAAGGACGATGAGGTCAAAATACTTGCTATGAAGGTTGATGATCACCTGGTTGCGTCCTGTTCCCGGCCGGCTAACGGCAAGTTTTGTTTCAGCAATGGGGATGTATTGATGCAGAAATACAGGGTCGGGATATTGCCGCCTGAACAATTTCTCCATCTCTTCTGGTACTGTGAATACATTCCAGGCATCGGATAACTTCATAGGTGCATAAACGACTTTATGACCGGAGGGTATCTGATGAGTAAAAGAGAGCCATTTGCCGGCCTCCCCGGGTTTAAAAACACCAGAAGGCACAAGTGTTGAATATGGAGAAGGGATCAGAACAAACACTTTTTTGTAGGGAAGATTCAAAAGCTCGTTCTCTTCAAATAACTTTTCTGTTAGAGCAGGCAGCTCATCGTTTTTGACATTTTGAAAATTAAAGTGCCTGAATTGAATGTATTTGTTCCTTACCGGGTCAAGGGTAGTAAAAGAAAATCCATCCAGGCATGCCTGGATGGATAAAAAATATGAGGATGTAATGTTGGTATCGTAAGTTTCGTCTACGAGTGATAGATCGGGAACCATAATGATTATTTTAACCTATTCCCAGTTGCCAACACTATTATTGGCTTTCTCGAGAGATCCGACCTTCAGACCAGGGAATCTTTCATATGACAGGTCATCGTCGATAAGGTTGATAATTTCCTGTTCATCAAGTCCTTCAAGATATACATCGTGGCGGACTTTGGCCTCGAAAACCGGAACCTCAGATCCCCCTTCAGTTTCAAGGATGGTCGCATCCATTTCAAATTTTTCATCGTCGGTGAATGGCACATAGCGAAGAGAATCAACGACAAATTTTTTCCCGAAGAGCGAGTCTCTGACAGAAATAAAAGTAGTGTCCCTTTGAATTATTCCCCGCTGAAGCGCTTCTCTTTCGGTTATGCCTTCTTCGATCATGCTGTCGGTCAGACTTCCTTCCATTCTTACCAGGCGAAGCGAATCTGATCTTACAAAATCGATCAGAGTGTCAAAACTTCCTGTGAATTCCCCGTTAAGAGATTTGTAAGCCCTTTGTGCTTCCCTTATCCCTTCCAGTCGATCAATGACTTTCTCTTTTCTCGCATTGTATGCCTGTTTAAACCTTACCGGTTTTTGAATGCTCTCCACACAGAGATACCCCAGAGCAAGGATGGCAACGGTCAGAATAATCTGGATTGCTGTTTTCATTATTGTCGGATTTTATTTTTTGTTTGCATGCAAATTTATAAAAAATTTCAAACCTTCTTTTCTTAATCCCGAATAATTCGCAAATCTTTGTTGAAATTTTGTCTTTCATCAATGTTGATTGTTTCTTTAAAGTCCTTGATGCGCCGGGTTTGTAATTATTGTCTGGGGTGGATGGAAGTTTCGGGATCTGTAAGGTTTGGATTTTTATGCTACAGGATTTTTTACAAGAAAAAATATTGAACAGGCTTGAACTTGAGCCTACTCCGTCTCAGGAGAAAGCCGCGGGGGTCATTGGGGCTTTTCTTTCTTCTTCGTACGAAGGAGTTGCCATGGTCATGAAAGGTTACGCAGGCACCGGCAAAACGACTCTGGTCAGGGCCATTATTCATGTCCTCAGGGATGTGGGGCAGAAGGCCGTTTTGCTGGCCCCGACTGGTCGTGCTGCCAAAGTTTTAAGTAATAGTGTTGGGGAGCCTGCTTTTACCATTCACAAGAAAATATTCCGTCAACAATCTTCCAGGGATGGATTTGCCGCTTTTGATCTGAATAAAAATCTCTACAAAGATGCTTTGTTTGTGGTGGATGAAGCCTCCATGATCGCTAACGACGGGGGGGGAGGATTATTTGGTTCCGGTCGCTTGCTTGACGATCTTTTGAAATATGTTTTTTCCGGCCGTAATTGTCGTGTTCTGCTGCTTGGCGATGATGCACAGCTGCCGCCGGTGGGTATTTCTCTTAGTCCGGCATTGGATGAAGCATACGTGGGGGGGTATGGTCTCCGGATATTTTCTGCCGCGCTTACCGATGTTGTCCGTCAGAAGATGGGAAGTGGAATATTATACAATGCCACACACTTGCGAAACATTATTGAAAACGATGGGCATGAGGTCCCGCTGCCTCAGTTTGTCACCGCTGATTTTCCTGATGTCTTCCGTATTTCCGGAACTGAATTGCTTGAGGAGCTGGATTATTGTTACAGCCATTACGGTCTTGAAGAGACTTTGGTGGTTTGCCGGACAAATAAAAGAGCCAATCTTTATAATCAGGGCATCAGAAATACCATACTTTTCCGTGAAGAGGAGCTTGCCGTAGGAGACTACTTATTGGTCATGAAGAATAACTACCACTGGGTCAGAAACCATGAAGAGCCTGGTTTCATTGCCAACGGAGACATTGCTGAAGTCATCCGTATCAACGGTTACCAGGATCTGTATGGCTACAGATTTGCTGATGTTGTCTTGCGGCTGGTGGATTATAAGGAGATCGAGATCGATGCAAAGATCATTCTGGACTCTCTTTCATCGAAAGGAGCAGGGCTGGGTCAGGAAGAGCAGCAAGCTTTTTTTTATGAAGTGATGAAAGATTACCAGGATAATCCGGATAAAAAAAAGCAGTATGACAATACACGGGCCAATGATTTTTACAATGCCCTTCAGGTCAAATTCGCTTATGCGATGACTTGCCACAAAGCGCAGGGCGGTCAGTGGAATGCTGTTTTTATTGACCTGGGATATTTTACTGAAGAGTATTTGTCACGCGATTTTCTGAGATGGCTCTATACTGCTGTTACACGTGGGACAGAACGGTTGTACTTTGTCAATTTCCCCGACAAATTCTTTGCGGATTAAAACCCCTGATTCCAGGCCGGCGTGATGTTCTCAGGCTGCTGACCTTGTTACCGCAGCAAGTTCGACAACCATCAACGGCAAAAAACCCCTGGAGAAATCTCCTGCAAATAAAACCAACAAGGCGGACATAACGGGATCAATATCCTCCGGGAGAAAGCCCACTTTCTCCTTGCATCTGTGCTAAAGCTACGGATAGATGCGGAGCTCCTCCGGAGAATTCGGATAAATTCTTCGGAGACCTCCGCAACTACCGTTCCTATTCCACATCCATATCCGCCATGATGCGATCGATCTTCGCAAGTGCCTCTTCCGACACCTTGTTGAAGTCTTCCCTTTTACTGAGGGTTCCCTTCACTTCAAAGTAAAACTTGATCTTGGGCTCGGTACCAGAAGGCCTTACCGAGACTTTTGAACCGTCTTCGGTAAAGAATTGAAGCACGTTTGACGTAACCGGTTTGTCCGTAATATCTGAAGACTCTCCTGTGATCATGTTCCTGGTCTTCAGGGTAGAAAAGTCTTTTACTTCACTCACTTTTGAACCGGCAAGGCTGACCGGCGGGGTTTCTCTGAATTTTTTCATGAGGGCTTCGATCTCTTCTGCTCCGCTTTTCCCTTCCCTGACGATGTATTTCATTTTCTCCTGCGAGAAGCCGTAGGCGATGTAGATGTCCTTCAGCAGTTCATAAACTGTTTTCCCCTGGTCCCGGGCCCAGGCAGCGATCTCAGCGATCATGGTGGTGGCTCCCACGGCGTCTTTGTCGCGGACATAATCACCAGGTAAAAACCCATAACTTTCTTCTCCGCCACAGATGTATTTTTTCTTTCCTTCCAGCTCACGAATCACTGCAGCAATCCATTTGAAACCGGTGTAGGTGTCGAAACATTCCACCCCTTCTTTATCGGCAATGGTTTGGATGAGTTCCGAAGTCACAATGGTTTTCACGGTAAACTCGTTACCGGTAAGTTTGCCTTTCTCTTTCCATTGGTTCAGCATGTACCAGGTAAGCAATATAGCGGTCTGGTTGCCGTTGATCAGTACGAAATCGCCTTTTTCGTTTCGCGTCGCAACGCCCAGGCGGTCGCCGTCAGGATCGGTAGCAATAACCAGATCGGCATTTGTCTTTTCGGCTTTTTGAATGGCCAGTTCGAGAGCGGCAGGCTCTTCGGGGTTAGGCGATTTGACGGTGGGAAAGTCTCCGCTTACCACATCCTGCTCGGGTACATGTATGATGTTTTCAAATCCGACCTTTTTCAGGGCGTCCGGAACAATTTTTACAGTTGTTCCGTGGATGGGACTGAAGACGATCCTGATGTCTTTTTGGCGGGCAATGGCCTCAGGGTTGAGGGAAATGGCGGCCACTTCATCTATGAATTTCCTGTCCATGTCGGCGCCGAGAACTTCTGTGAGCTCTTCCCGTCCTTCAAACTTTATCTCCTCCACGTTGGTAATCTTTTGTACTTCGCTTATGATGTTTTTATCGTGTGGGGCAATGATCTGGGCACCGTCTTCCCAGTAAGCCTTATAGCCGTTGTATTCTTTGGGGTTGTGAGAGGCTGTTATAATGACCCCGCTCTGGCAGTTCAGTTGGCGGATGGCATAAGAAATCTCGGGTGTGGGACGGAGGTCCTCGAAAAGATAAGCCCGGATGCCGTTGGCCGAAAAGATGCCGGCTACAGTCTCGGCAAAGTAGCGGCTGTTGTTCCGGCAATCGTGACCGATGACTACCTTGATCTCTGCCAGGCCCGAGAATTCTTTCTTCAGGTAGTTGGCCAGTCCCTGGGTTGCACTGCCCACGGTATAGCGATTCATGCGGTTGCTCCCTGCCCCCATAATGCCACGCAGGCCGCCGGTGCCAAACTCCAGATCCTTGTAGAATGCATCGATGAGTTCGGAGGGATCATCGCTTTCGAGCATATCTTCCACGGTAGCCTTGGTAACATTATCGTATGCGCCTCTAAGCCATTTTTGGGCCTTTTGCTTCACTTCTTCGGGGATATTTTTTTGTGTCATGATGGATGTATTTTATGTTTTTGGTATGGAAATGTGATTCTGGTGTCAAAATTAATACAGTTCATTCGTCCCGGGGCTTTCCCGAAGGCATTTTTTTAAACTTTCCTGCCAGTGGGGGATCTCTGTGTGGTAAACTGATTTGATCAGTGACTTGTCCATCACCGAGTAATACGGCCGGGGCGCCGGTGCGGGGAACTGATTCGATTCTACCGGTTCGACCTTGCAGGTTATGTTCGTTTCGTTGAAAATGGCTACGGCAAAATCGTACCAACTGCAAACCCCTTCATTGGAATAGTGATAGATGCCGGGAACAAATTCTTGTTTATCCGATATGGTGCTTTCCAGAATGTCCAGGATGGTATTGGCCAGATCTCCCGCCAGGGTGGGGGTCCCCACCTGGTCGAACACAACTTTGAGGGAATCTCTTTCACGGCCCAGTTTAAGCATGGTTTTAAGAAAATTTTTACCGTATAAAGAGTAGAGCCACGAGGTACGAATGATCATACTTTCCGGACAATTGCTCATTAGTGCCTCTTCTCCCTTAAGTTTCGACTTTCCGTAGACCGATACCGGCGCTTTAAGATCGTCGGGCTTCAGGGGCCGGCATTGGTTGTGCCCGAATACATAATCGGTTGAAATGTGAACCATCCGGGCACCCATATCACTGGCCTTTTCCGCCAGTCTGGCGGGAGCTTCGGCATTGATCTGACAGGCGGTTTCGGTATCACTTTCAGCCTTATCGACAGCGGTATATGCGGCACAGTTGATGATGACATCGTATTGTTTGCCTTCGAAGAACTTGTCGATGGCATTGGGTGAAGTCAGATCCAGTTCTTCCTCTGTGGTAAAGGAAAAATCGGCCCAGGAAATACCCCGGCTTAGTTCAAAAAAGGTATTTCCCAATTGTCCTTCACGTCCGGTGATGAGTATGTGTTGCATGTCGTGGTCAATTCCTGAATACAAAATTTTTTTCGGCTTCCTCCATGGATGGTAATACCTGGTCTTTTGGGGAAATGATGATCTCGTTTTCGGGGATTTGCCAGTCGATGCCAAGAGCAGGATCCCTGAAGTTGATGCCTCTTTCGGCCTCCTTGTTATAATAATTATCGCATTTGTAGGTAAAGATGACCTCTTTGCTCAGGACCGAGAAACCGTGGGCAAAACCTCTGGGGACATAGAACTGCCGGTGGTTCTCTTCAGAAACTTCCAGTGAAAGGTACTCCCCGTAAGTGGGGGAACCTTGCCTGAGGTCCACGGCCACATCCAGGACTGTCCCTTTCAGCACCTGTATGAGTTTTCCCTGGGCGTAGGGTCCCAATTGATAATGAAGCCCCCGGACCACTCCCCGAACTGACGAGGAGACATTGTCCTGGACAAATTCGTTTTGGATGCCGTGTTCCCGGTATTTTTGCAAGCTGTAGGATTCATAGAAATATCCCCGGCGATCGGAAAACACATCCGGTTCTATGATAATAAGACCCGGTATTTTGGTTTGCAATATTTGCATTAAGATCAAAGTTGTTGTTGAATATTTTTTAAATCCTGATTGGCAATTTTCATCAGATATTTTCCGTATTCATTTTTCTTCAGCGGTTCTGCCTGTTTGAGCAATTCCTCCCGGCTGATGTATTCTTTTTTGTACGCGATCTCTTCGAGGCAGGCAATTTTGAGTCCCTGACGTTTTTCGATGGTGGCAATAAAGTTGGAAGCCTGGAGTAAGCTGTCGTGGGTGCCAGTGTCGAGCCAGGCCATGCCTCTTCCCAGCAGCTTTGTTTTCAGGCGTTTTTCCTGAAGATAAAGTTTGTTCAGATCGGTGATCTCCAGTTCTCCCCGGGCACTTGGGCGGAGACGGGCAGCCTTTTCCGCCACATCGGGGGGATAGAAATAGAGGCCTGTAACGGCATAATTTGACCGGGGATTGGCCGGCTTTTCTTCTATGCTCAGGACGTTGCCCTCTTCATCAAAATCGGCCACCCCATATCGTTCGGGATCGTTAACGTAATAACCGAAAATAACGGCTTCTTCTCCTGATGATGACACATTATTTAATATGCGGGAGAACTCATATCCATAGAAAATATTGTCGCCGAGAATGAGACAAACCGGGCTGTTGCCGATAAATTCCTGGCCGATGATAAATGCCTGGGCCAGTCCGTCAGGAGAGGGTTGTACGGCGTATTCGAATGTCAGTCCCCATTGCCGGCCATCCCGGAACAAACGCCGGTAAAGCGGCAGATCTTCGGGGGTGGAAATGATCAATATTTCACGAATGCCGGCAAGCATTAGCACCGATAGGGGATAGTAGATCATGGGTTTGTCATAAACCGGGATAATCTGTTTGGAAATGCTTTGCGTGGCGGGATAGAGACGTGTTCCCGAACCACCTGCCAGTATGATGCCTTTGTAATTTGTCATGGGCTTTTAATTTTTCCCTAACATACTGATTGAGTTCCCATTCAGCCTTCTTTTTTCTCAGAACCTTAGGATGAGGCCCTGCAACCATTTGGGCGTTTTGCTGAATCTAAAGTGCGCTGTTACCTGGAAGGAGTGGGCTCCCGTTTCAGCAACTCTTCAAAGTAATCAATGGTTTTGAGAAGGCCTTCTCTTAATTGAACAGTGGGTTCCCAGTTATCAAGTTCCTGCCTGGCCAGTGAAATATCCGGCTGGCGTTGTATCGGGTCATCTTCCGGCAATGGCTTGTAGACAATCTCAGATCCGGATCCTGTCAGATCGATGATCTGACGGGCCAGTTCGAGCATGGAAAATTCGTAAGGATTGCCTATGTTCACCGGACCGTAAAATTCGTCCCGGGTATTCATCATGCGAATGGTTCCTTCTACCAGATCGTCAACATATTGAAAACTTCTGGTCTGGTTCCCGTCCCCGAAAATGGTGATGGGCTCGTTTTTCAGGGCCTGAACAATGAAATTGGAGACCACCCGGCCGTCGTTTGGGTGCATCCGCGGACCATATGTATTGAATATCCTGATGATCTTGATGCGCACCTTGTTTTGTCTGTGATAATTCAGAAAAAGACTTTCGGCACATCGTTTTCCTTCATCATAGCATGAACGGATGCCAATGGGATTGACATTGCCCCAGTAGTCCTCGGTTTGCGGATGTATCAGGGGGTCACCGTAAACTTCACTGGTTGAGGCCTGTAATATTTTGGCACGAATGCGTTTGGCCAGTCCGAGCATGTTGATGGCCCCCATCACCGAGGTTTTGATGGTTTTGATCGGGTTGTATTGATAATGGATCGGGGAAGCGGGACAAGCCAAGTTGTATATTTCGTCCACTTCGGCGAAATAGGGATGGGTAACGTCATGACGCACCAATTCAAAGTAATGGTTGTCCATCAGGTGGCTGATGTTTTGTTTCGAACCGGTAAAATAATTGTCGAGACAGATCACATCGTGTCCCTGGCTAATCAGCCTCTCACAAAGATGCGAACCGATGAAACCTGCACCCCCGGTCACTAAGATTCGCTTCATCTAATTATCTTTTAAATTATCAAGCGATCGGCCAATACCAAAATAGTCGAATCCGTTTTCGTTCATTTCGTTCTTTTCGTATATGTTACGACCGTCAAAAACAACCTTATGGGTCATCAATTTTGCCATTACTTTATAATTGGGGATGCGGAATTCAGGCCATTCAGTTACCAGCAACATTCCATCGGCATCGATGAGGACATCATAAGGATCCTGACCGTATGTGATGTCGTTTCCGAAGATCTTTTTGGCTTCATTCATGGCCACGGGATCATAAGCTTTTACCCTGGCACCGGCTTCCAGTAATTCCCTGATGATGATGATGGCCGGGGCTTCACGCATATCATCGGTGTGGGGTTTAAAGCTGAGGCCCCATAATGCAAATGTTTTGCCTTTGAGGTCATTGTTGAAGTATTTTTTTACTTTGATGGCCATGATGCGTTTCTGGTCCTCGTTGATGTTTTCGACAGCCTCCAGCAGGCGCAGCGGGTATTGATATGAATGACCGGTGCGAATAATGGCTTTGACATCTTTAGGGAAACAACTTCCTCCGTAACCGATCCCGGGATAGATGAATTTGTTCCCGATCCGGCTGTCGCTGCCAATTCCCTGACGCACCATGTTGATGTCGGCACCAACCAGTTCACAAAGGTTGGCAATATCGTTCATAAAGCTGATTTTGGTGGCCAGCATGGCATTGGCGGCATATTTGGTAAGTTCCGCCGAAGGAATGTCCATGAAATAGATGGGATGATTGTTGAGCAGGAATGGTTTATAGAGCCGGCGCATCACCTTTTCGGCTTCATCGGCATCGGTGCCCACAATGATTCGATCGGGTTTCAGAAAATCGTCAATGGCGCTGCCTTCTTTAAGAAATTCGGGATTTGAAGCAACATAGAAGGGAATGTCCAGATTCCTTTTTTCAAGCTCTTCGCTTATTGCCTTTCTGACTTTTTCGGCGGTGCCAATGGGGACGGTACTCTTGGTTACCACTACCATGCTGTGGTCAAGGTATTTCCCTATTTCGGAAGCTACGGAGAGGACATAACTCAAATCTGCACTCCCGTCTTCGCCGGGAGGGGTTCCCACAGCTATAAAGATCACGTCGGTCTGATCGAGACTTTCTTTAAGGCTGGTGGAAAAATGCAGCCGCCCTTTATCCACATTGTTTTTGATCATGGTCTCAAGTCCCGGTTCATAGATCGGAATATGACCCTTTTTCAGTTGGGCGATTTTCTCGTTGTTGATGTCCACACAGGTAACATTCACACCTGTGTCGGCGAAGCAGGTGCCGGTGACAAGACCTACATATCCTGTTCCTACAATAGATATTTTCATAACAGAAGAATTCGTTATTTTTTGCTTAATGGGTCAAAAATATGAAAATTATTTGGGAGATGCCGGATTAACTTTGGTGTTTGGCAACATAGTCGGCATATTGTTGATCGACCCCTTTGATGTGATTGATGAGCCATGATTTCAGAAAATTGGTAACTTCCAGGCTGAGTATCAGCTTCCCGTTTTTCATTTTGTCGTAGAAACCGGTGATCTTCTCCACATATTCTTCATGTGCCTTTTTGTGGTCTTCCAGTCCGGGAAAGTTGACAGAAGCCATGAAATCTTCCTCGTTCTTGAAGTGATACCTGGTGTAGTCGATCATCGCCACGATCAACTCTTCAAGCTTTTCTTTTGATTGGCCTTCTTTCAGTCCTTCATAAAAGTCATTGAGGATCTCGATCCATCGTTGGTGTTCTTTGTCAAGGCTTTCATTGCCCACTGAAAGATCTTTGGTCCATTTGATGAGCATAATAAGTTGTTTTTGATTATGGAATTATCCGAACTATTTTCAAAGATAATATTTTTTATTCGGGTAGAACGGGAAATGTTCCATCCATATTTGATATTGAGATCCTGACTTCCTGTGTCCCGGGCATGATATAACAGGTCCTTTTTCAAAGCAGGTTTATTCTTTGACTTTTAACCGGACCTGCGATAAGACCGGATGAGGTGGCAAACACGGGAGATAGCAGTCATTTGTGTGGGTAATTTCCTTTAAATAACTCATTTTGCGGTACAATCTTCTTGTTTTGTTGGAAAAGTTCCTATTTTTGCACCGATTTTATCAATATAATGTCTAACCAATAGATTTTGCGAGGATTAATTAATGGCAGAATTTGAAGAAAATGAAAATCTTGAGGAGCAGGAAAATGAAGCTTCTGAGGTAAACGAAAGGGCTGAGGAGCAAACTCCAAAGTCCGAAAACACTGAGAGCAAAGAGCCTCAGGTAAAAACCGTTGAAACAGCCGATGCTGATTTTGATTGGGACAAGTACGAAAACGGTGATCTGGTAAAAGAAGCCAAAGGTTCCGAAAAGGAAGAGCTGGAAAAGCTTTATGACAAGACCTTGTCAACCATCTCAGAAAAAGAGGTGATCGAAGGAACTGTAATCGCCATGAACAAGCGTGAAGTGGTCATCAACATCGGCTTCAAATCTGATGGTATTGTCAGCCGCAATGAGTTTCGTTACAATCCGGACCTTAAAGTAGGCGACAAGGTTGAGGTTTATGTGGAAAGCCAGGAAGATCAGAAAGGTCAGTTGGTGCTTTCTCATAAAAAGGCACGGGCACTCCGCTCCTGGGACCGTGTGAACGAAGCCCTTGAAAAAGACGAAGTCATCAAAGGATACATCAAGTGCCGCACCAAAGGCGGTATGATCGTTGATGTTTTCGGTATTGAAGCCTTCCTTCCCGGCTCACAGATCGATGTGAAGCCCATTCGTGATTACGATATGTACGTGGGTAAAACCATGGAATTCAAGGTTGTTAAGATCAACCCCGAATTCAAAAATGTGGTTGTTTCACACAAGGCTCTTATTGAAGCCGAACTGGAACAGCAGAAGAAAGAAATTATCTCCAAACTGGAGAAAGGACAGGTACTCGAGGGTACTGTCAAGAACATTACCTCTTATGGTGTATTTATCGACCTTGGCGGTGTAGACGGACTTATTCACATTACCGATCTATCCTGGGGCCGTGTATCGCATCCCGAAGAGATCGTTCAACTCGATCAGAAACTCAACGTGGTCATCCTCGACTTTGACGATGAGAAGAAACGTATCGCTCTCGGTCTCAAACAGCTTACACCTCACCCGTGGGATTCACTTGATCCCGAACTGAAAGTGGGTGATGTAGTAAAAGGTAAAGTGGTTGTTATGGCCGATTATGGAGCTTTTGTGGAAATTGCTCCCGGTGTCGAAGGGCTTATTCATGTTTCCGAAATGTCATGGTCACAGCATTTGCGCAGTGCCCAGGACTTCCTGAAAGTGGGTGATGAGATCGAAGCACAGATTCTGACCCTCGACCGTGAAGAGCGAAAGATGTCATTGGGCATGAAACAACTCAAGCCCGATCCGTGGGACAATATTGAAGAGAAGTACCCCGTTGGCAGCAAGCATAAGGCCAAAGTGCGCAACTTTACAAACTTCGGCGTATTTGTTGAGATAGAGGAAGGCATCGATGGCCTGATCCACATTTCTGATCTGTCCTGGACCAAGAAAGTGAAGCACCCCGCCGAGTTTACTACCGTGGGAGAAGAAATTGAAGTTGTTGTTCTTGATATTGATAAGGAAAATCGCCGTTTGAGCCTTGGTCACAAGCAATTGGAAGAGAATCCGTGGGATGTGTTTGAAACAATTTTCACAGTAGATTCGATTCACGAGGGCACAATAGTTGACATTTTCGATAAAGGTGCCGTAATTGCATTACCATACGGTGTTGAAGGATTCGCCACTCCGCGCCACCTGGTGAAGGAAGATGGCACCCAGGCTAAAGCTGATGAGAAATTGCCGTTCAAAGTGATTGAATTCAATAAAGGTGCGAAGCGGATTATCCTTTCTCATTCTCGTGTTTTCGAAGATGAGAAAAAATCTGAAGAGCAAACGGCAAAAAAATCACAGGTCAAAAACACCAAAAAAGGTGTCAAGAAGCTCAAAGACAGTCTTGAAAAAACCACTCTTGGGGATATCTCCGAGCTGGCTGCTTTAAAAGACCAGATGGAAGCCACATCGAAGAAGCCTCAGGAGAAGAAGGCCGAGGAGCCTCAGGAAAAGACTGAGAAGCCTCAGGACAAAACTGAGAAGCCTCAGGAAGAAAAGGTGAAGCCTCAGGACAAAGCTGAAGAGCCTCAGAACAAAGCTGAAGAGCCTCAGGACAAAGCTGAAGAGTCTCAGGACAAGGCTGAAGAGTCTCAGGACAAGGCTGAAGAGTCTCAGGACAAGGCTGAAGAGTCTCAGGACAAGGCTGAAGAGTCTCAGGACAAAGCTGAAGAGCCTCAGGACAAGGCTGAAGAGCCTAAGGATGAGACCGAAGAGAAAAAAGGCGACACCGATCGTGAGGATAACAACAAAGAACAATCCAATTAAAGGGGTGACATAGATATGGACTTTAAAATTGATAAATTCGATGATTTCATGGTGGTGAAAGTGTTAAAAGAAAAACTTGACACGAATGTAGCCCCCAATCTTAAATCGGAGATCGTATTGCTTTCCGGTAATGGTGAGAAGAACATTCTTCTTGACCTGAGCAAGTGTAACTATTGTGATTCATCGGGTTTAAGCTCCATACTTGTTGCTAACCGGTTGTGTAAAAATGCCGAGGGAGTTTTCGTTATAGCTGGTTTGCAGCCTGCGGTTGAGAGGCTTATAGCTGTATCACAACTTGATACGGTACTCAATATTGCCCCGACAACCGAAGATGGGATGCAGATGATGCGACAAACCCTCGGAAAAAAATAGGAAGTTCATGGGATTTTCTGTCAGCATTCTTGGCAGTAACTCTGCACTTCCCACATCCGAACGAAATCCAACCGCCCAGGTGCTTCAGGCATCGGGGCGGTTTTTTTTGATCGACTGTGGAGAGGGTACGCAGATACAGTTCCGCCGCAACAGGATACATTTCGGGCGAATTGATCACATTTTTATTTCTCATTTACATGGAGATCATGTGTTTGGTCTTCCGGGACTAATATCTTCCTTCGGATTGCTGGGCCGGACAAAGGATCTTACCATTTATGCCCATGCCGACCTGGAAAGCCTGATGAGACCCATTATCAATTATTTCAGCCGGGATTTGCCATTTAAAGTGATCTTCCGGCCTTTTTCGCCTTCCCGGGACGGGTTAATCTATGAGGATGACCTTCTTGAAGTTCATGCCTTTCCTGTGGAACACAGGGTTCCCACAGCTGGATTCATCTTCCGGGAGAAGCCAGGGGAGAGAAAGATCAATAAAGAGATGTGTGATTTTTATCAGATACCATTAAAATGGCTCCCACGCCTTAAACAGTCTGAAGATTTCAGAGATGAAAAGGGGACGGTTATTGCCAATGAAAAATTGACTTTTCCGGCCCCTCCTCCGAAATCCTATGCTTTTTGTTCCGACACCCGGTTCAGTGAGGCGGTCATCTCTGCTGTCAAAGGGGTTGATCTGCTCTATCACGAAGCTACCTTTTTGCAGGATCAGGAGGAACTGGCCGGGCGAACATTTCATTCCACTGCACGCCAGGCTGCTGAAGTTGCACGCCAGGCAGAAGTGGGGAAGTTACTTCTGGGACATTTTTCTTCGAGATACAAGGATCTGTCTCCTTTTTTGACCGAAGCTAGAGCGGTTTTCTCTGATACTGAGCTTGCTGAAGAAGGGCGTAAATTTGAAGTGTAACTTTATATACAATAGATCGTTATATATTTAGATCTTTAGATATAAGATTTAAGATTTAAGATGATTAATATGTTACAATACTCCGTTGAGCTTTTGCAGGTATTTGTTTTACAATTGTCTAAGATTTTAGGTGTATCTGTATTAAAATACATATTCTCAACACTATATGAATCATCTTAGATCTTAAATCTAAAAACCTAACGGTCTATTGCCGTTGTTTATTGTTTAATATTTCCTTGCATCAGGGTAACTGAATGAGGAGGAAAATCATACTTCACGGTTGTTCCGTTGGCTTTGATGTTTTCCTTTTTTTCTGATTTCACAGTTGTTTTGTTAAAATCATTTTCTGCTTTAATATTGGGTCCATTGACCTCATATACCTCAAATGAGCCATCAAATGTACCGGTTTGGGAAATAATCTCTGTTGCAATGGATTCGTCTTTGTGTCGGTTTACCACAGCTATGGTTACTTCGTTGTCTTTATAGGTCGCTGAAACATCCAGGTAAGGAACTTCAGATTGTTGTGTGGTTGTTTCGCCCAGTCCGAGATAAAATTCTTCGGTATCATAGGTGTCGCAGTCTACGAATAAATCAAGTGATGTCCCTTGCATATTATTGGCAAATAATTCCAACGGATAAAAGATGGTTTGTTTAAACATATCGTCTTCGCTGGTGAAAATGGGGCCAATAACATTAACCAGCTGGGCCATATTGGCCATTTTTACAATGTGGGCATTTCGGATAAAAGCATTCAGCATACCCGAGATAACAAGCGCATCTTCCAGGTTGTAACGTTCCTCAAGAGCACGGTCTCCGGTCATGTTTTCGCCAGAACGTGCGCGGTACCATACATTGTATTCATCCCAGGCAATATAAATGGGGTCGTCGGTGTGATTTCGACGGACGGTGTGTTGCATGACTTCATTTATCATGCCTTCCACAATTTTGGTGCGCTCTTCAATGACCATAGGGGTGGCCATAAAGTTGTAATAATTATTGTCGGGATTGCCTACGTAAATATGAAGTGCGATGTAGTCAATGTAATCTTTTAACTCTTCCAGAATAGTGCGGTTCCATTCATCAGGATTGGCGTCAGGGCGGTAGTTTGACGATCCGGCAGCAATTAATTTGATTTCGGGTGAAGTCCATCTCATTAACTTACCGGCCTCCCGGGCTTTTTTTGTGTAATCGATGGCATTTAAATGTCCCATTTGCCAGTGTCCGTCCATTTCATTTCCCAAACTCCAGTATTTGATGTTGTGAGGCTCCGGATAACCGTGTTCTTTGCGTAATTCGGCATAATAAGGGCCTTCTTCCACATTGCAGTATTCAACCCATTGCTGGGCCTCTTTTATGGTTCCTGTCCCGAGGTTTACAGCAAAGAAGGGCTCGGTGCCGAGTTTTTTGGCATAGTTCATAAACTCATTTGTTCCCATCTCATTGGTTTCCAGTCGTTGCCAGGCCAGCTCCAGCCGGTCAGGCCGTTCCGGGCCAACCCCGTCTTTCCAGTTGTAATTCGAAATAAAATTACCTCCCGGATAGCGTAAAACTGGGATGTTCAGATCTTTTGCCGCCTGGAGTACATCTTTTCTGAATCCATCCTCATCGGCATGGGGTGAATCGGGGTCGTAAATTCCGCCATAGACACAACGTCCCAGATGTTCAACAAAATTTCCGTAAATGTTTTCATTGACTTCCCCGATGGTTCGCTCAATATCAATTTTGATTCTGGCCTCTTGCGCCTTTGCCTGAATAGAGCTCCCTAATACAAACAGGGTGAACAGGGCTCCTTTGAATAAGTGGTTCATTTTCATTTTAATAGATGTTTATTGGTTGAATTTTTAATAATCAAAATTTCTTATAGTCTTTATTATCCAGCTTCCCCGCGGCCAGGTTACTTTTATCTAACAAAATATGTAAACACCCGAAATTCAATCATATACATTTTGTTGGTTCTTTGGTTATGTCGCAAATGAGAGAGCAACCTTTCTCTCCAGCTTCGAGCTTCGAGCTTTCAGCTTTCAGCTTTCAGCTACTACTGACTCTGCGACGGAAATACTAACATTTAACAATCTAATAATCTAACGATCTACTGTTAAACGAATTTAAAGGATATATTATAGTTGTGGGTGGACAAAATGATAATATGGGGAGATGTTTGTTTTTTGTTTCATTTAAAAGAGCAGGATAATACACACAATTCTCATTATATTTGCATGATCATAAACTTCTGTAATACCCATTTTCAATGCAGGAAAAAGTATTAATCCTCGATTTTGGCTCTCAGTATACACAGTTGATTGCCCGGCGTGTGCGTGAGCTCAATGTTTATTGTGAAATTCATCCGTTCAATCATTATCCGGAACCCGATGAAACGGTTAAAGGGGTGATCCTCTCCGGCAGCCCTTTCAGTGTCAGAGACGAAGGAGCCCCTGTTCCCGATCTGAGCAGGATTGAAGGGAAGGTACCCCTCCTCGGCATTTGTTTCGGAGCTCAGTTCCTGGCCCGGAAGGCGGGTGGTCTTGTGGAAGCCTCGGATTCCAGAGAATATGGACGGGCCAACCTCAGGTACATTGATCATAGCAATGAGTTGTTCCGGGATATTGAAGAAGATACCCAGGTATGGATGTCGCACGGCGATACCATCATGAAGTTGCCCGATCGTTTCGGGGTCATTGCCAGCACCTCAGATGTAGAAGTAGCTGCTTACAAGGTTGAGGGTGAGAGAACATATGGCATTCAATTCCATCCTGAGGTGTTTCATACCACACGTGGATTGCAGATCCTGCACAACTTCGTAGTGGAGGTTTGTGGTTGCAGCCGTGACTGGACACCGGCTTCCTTTGTTGAGGAAACGGTGGCTTCCCTGCGTGAGCAATTGGGAGAGGATAAGGTTGTGCTGGGTCTTTCAGGCGGGGTTGACAGCTCCGTGGCTGCCATGTTGCTTCATAAGGCGATTGGGACACAATTGACCTGCATATTTGTTGATAACGGCTTATTGCGTAAACATGAATTCGAGACGGTGCTTGAGTCCTACAAACATATGGGACTTAACGTAATTGGGGTGAATGCCAAAGAGGAATTTCTCGGTCAGCTTACCGGCGTTTCCGATCCCGAACAAAAGCGAAAGATCATCGGGCGTGTTTTCATTGAAACATTCGATGCTCAAGCCAAAAAGATATCTGGTGTCAAGTGGTTGGCACAAGGGACCATTTATCCTGATGTCATAGAATCGATCTCCGTTAACGGTCCTTCGGCAACCATAAAATCTCACCATAATGTGGGGGGACTACCTGAAAAGATGCATCTGAAAGTGGTTGAGCCACTTAAATTGTTGTTCAAAGATGAGGTTCGAAAGGTGGGGCATGAACTCAAAATTTCACCTGTCATTCTCAGACGGCATCCCTTCCCGGGCCCGGGCCTCGCGATCCGCATTCTGGGGGAGATCACTCCCGAAAAGGTCGCTCTCCTGCAGGAGGTCGATCATATTTTTATAGAAGGACTCAGGGCACATAATTTGTACGATAAAGTCTGGCAGGCCGGGGCTATGCTACTGCCTGTTCAGTCGGTGGGCGTAATGGGCGATGAGCGAACCTATGAAAGTGTTGTGGCCTTGCGGGCTGTGACTTCCACCGATGGCATGACCGCCGACTGGGTGCATTTTCCCTATGAGTTTCTGGGCCGGATGTCCAGTGACATCATCAATCGTGTTAAGGGCGTTAACCGCGTCGTTTATGATATTAGTTCCAAACCCCCATCTACGATAGAATGGGAATAAAAATATTTTTCAATGCGACATTTCAAAGAGATATTCCTTTTAAGTTTGGTTATGTTGGTGGCCTCTGGCCATGCTGCAGCCCAGAGCGAAGATGAGAATCAGAAGAAACTAGAGCTGACCTGGCAATTGATATCCAACTTTTATGTGGACAGTGTGGACGCTGATAAGGTTGCCGAGGAAGCCATTAAAGCTATGCTTGAAGAACTGGACCCTCATTCGGTTTATATTCCTGCCGAAGAGGTGGAAGCCATGAATGAGCCACTGGACGGCAATTTTGAAGGGGTGGGTATTGAGTTCATGATCCTGGAGGATACACTCAATGTTGTATCTACCATTCCTGGAGGACCTTCTGAAAAAGTAGGCCTTATGGCCGGTGACCAGATCCTTGAGATTGACGGAGAGAATGTGGCAGGTGTAAGCTTGTCCAATAGCGATGTTTTTGATCTTTTGCGTGGTCCGAAAGGAACCGAGGTCAAATTGGGTGTTCAGCGCAACGACAATAAGCTTGAATTTGTGGTTGAACGTGATGAAATACCCATCTTCAGTGTGGACGCTGATTACAAAATGACATCTCAAACGGGATACATTAAAATATCCCGCTTTTCCGAAAGCACACATCAGGAATTCAAAGATGCCCTTGAAGGGTTGAAAGAAAAAGATATCGAAAATCTTGTTCTGGATCTGCGTGGCAATGGGGGAGGATATCTGAAAGCATCCCTGGATATTGCCGATGAGTTTATCGGAGATCGAAAATTGATGCTTTATACAGACGGGATGTCAATCCCGCGATCGGAATATAAATCCAAGCCCGGTGGTTTATGGGAAGAAGGAAGACTTGTGGTGCTGATCGATGAAGGGTCAGCCTCAGCCAGTGAGATTGTGGCAGGAGCTGTTCAGGATTGGGACCGGGGGCTCATTATGGGCCGGAGGAGTTTTGGTAAAGGATTGGTCCAGAGGCCATTTTCTCTTCCCGATGGTGCAGAGATCAGATTGACCATTGCGAAATATTATACCCCTTCCGGCAGGAGCATTCAAAAACCTTATGAAAACGGTCTGGAAGAATATCGAAGTGAAATTTTTGAGCGCTTTGAACATGGTGAATTGATGCATGCCGATAGCGTCAATCTTCCCGATAGTGTGATTTTTAAGACAAAAGAGAGAGGGCGCAATGTTTATGGAGGGGGAGGTATTGTCCCTGATGTATTCCTTCCCGTTGATACGTCGCATTATACCGATTATTACCGTGATTTGGTGGCGTCGGGCTCGGTCAACCGGTATGTGATCGACAAGCTGGCCGATCGCAGGGATGAATGGCAGGAGCAATATGACTCCTTTTCTGACTTTCAGAATAATTTTGAGATCCCCGATCATTTTATAGAAGAACTTGTTGAAGAGGGAGAAAAAAATGATATTGCCATGGAGGAGGATGAACTTGAGACTTCGAGGTCATGGCTGAAATTACAGATGAAAGCTCTTATAGCCCGGAATATTTGGGATACAAGTGAATATTATCAAACGCTTAATCCTGCTCTCCCGTTTTTTGACCAGGTGCTTAACCTGATCGAGGATAAGGATTTATATTCAGAGACTTTTGGAGTCGATGAATGAATGGATTCAGTCCCACTGGCTTGAGGTCGTCGGAACTTTATTTGCCCTGGTTTATCTTTATTTATCTGTTCGTGAGAATATATGGCTTTGGGTAACGGGATTTATTTCTTCATTTTTGTACCTGGTGGTCTTTTATCGGGGGCAGTTGTATGCAGATATGGGACTCCAGGTATA
>JAWOCV010000203.1:0-11070 GCA_046483585.1 Marinilabilia sp. | reverse complement strand
CTACCTGGGCGTTGTTTTTATTGTATTTTTGGCCAATTTCAGCCAGGGTCTCATTCGTGAAATGTCCGTTGCGTCCCTGTGCAAGGGGCGACCAGGCTTCCATCTGCACCTCCTTTTCGTTCAAATACGAAAGGGCATCGGGCTGCTGGAAAAAAGCGTGCGATTCTATTTGATTGACCGCAGGTCGCACTTCACTATATGCCATCAACTCTTCTAACTGTTCGGGTTCAAAATTGCTTACACCAATAGCCCTGATCTTTTTTTCTTTATAGAGCTCTTCCATGGCTTTCCAGGTCCCTTTAACATCACCCCGGGGCCGGTGAATCAGATAGAGATCCAAATAATCCAGGCCCAGCTTGTTCAGGGATGTCTCAAAAGCTTTTTTGGTATTTTCATATCCCGAATCTTCGACCCAAACTTTTGAGGTGACAAAAAGTTCTTCTCTGTTAATGCCACTACGCTTAATTCCGGCACCTACCGCTTCTTCATTACCATAAATTGTGGCTGTATCGATCAGGCGGTACCCAAGCGAAATGGCATCAGCAACACTCCTCTCGCCAAGTGAATCGGTAAGCTCCAGGGTTCCAAATCCGAGGATTGGCATTTTCACCCCATTGTTGAGGGTCACATTCTTAATAGAACTCTCTAATTGGCTACCATTGGAAGCGCCAAAGAGTTTTGACGCTCCAAAACTCATAAACACAGCCGACGCTGCAACCTTAGCACTGGTTTGAATAAACTTGCGGCGGTCAATGCCATCACCTTGATTCATTTTTTTCATTTTGTCCTCTTTAAATCAGTTTATGCTTTCTTATTTGCTTTGTTGACTCCGTCAAACTTCGTTTTACAAGTTATTGTCATGAAATCACCAATACAAGAAACCAAAAGATGGTGAATTTTGTTCGGCTTCTTTCAACTTTTAGCATAGAAACCGCCCGCTATTTGATCCGCGCCCCTCTTCCCAACCAATTGGAGAGAAGAAAATAAGAAAGCGGCCCCACCACGGGAAGAACAAACACAATCACCAGCCAGATCACACCACTGCGCCCCCGGAAATCGTGATTAAAGATGCTGAGAATGGCTAATACAGGGAGGATGATCAATGCCAGGAAAAGAATTCCAACCAGCAACCATTCAAAACCATTCATTTGTTTCAGAGATTCCATATATAATGAATTTTGAAAAACAATGTTCCATGAAGATACCAATTAACAAGGAATCTTCCTTATTTTCCTAACCCGGATTATTGACTTCGTCGAACTTCGTTTCGCAAATAATCCCTGTCTCCGACAGCGACTAAGATTCAGTAAAAACTTTTTTCAAAAGTTTAACTTCATCTAAGTCGGGGTTAACCTGAACTTTATTCATAAGGGAAATAATTTATGAATAGTTCAGGCTAAATTTCCGTATTTCTTCCACCAAAAAAAAAGCCCCTTAACCATCAAAAAGTTAAGAGGCTTCTCCGTGCCCAGAACAGGACTCGAACCTGCACGTCCAAAAGGACACTAGTCCCTGAAACTAGCGCGTCTACCAATTCCGCCATCTGGGCTTTCACTGATGTTATGGCCGCTTCGTTCAACAGCGGTGCAAATATAGGAACTAAATTTTTTCTGGCAACATCTCCTTGCAAAAATTTTCCTTCAAAACAGCCGGAAAGCGGGTTTAATAGATGCATTCACCGGTTTTCTGCATCCACCGAAAAAGACAATCCAATGGCCTTTGACATTTTGCGGTGGCGATTTTAACGGTTTTTCTTTTTTGTTAGGTACGGGTCGCTTATTTTTGCAGGACATTTACTTAAACCAGAAAAGAGAGAACAATGACAGGCACCCTGGTCAATGTAATGACAGTAATAGCCGGCAGTTTGCTGGGTATTCTCTTCAGACACCGCCTGCCCCGGCGGGTGGTTACGGTGGTATTTCACGGCATCGGCCTTTTTACGATCGGACTGGGAGTCAGCATGTTTCTCGAAAGCCAGTGGATCATTGTAGTGGTCCTGTCGCTGCTTTTTGGCGGAATTTCCGGTGGGGCACTCCGCCTGGAAAACCGGATTGAACATTTGTCCGAATCCATAAAAAAACGTTTCCGTTTCAGGGACGAACAATTCACCGAGGGGCTTATTACTTCGTTTTTGCTGTTCTGCATGGGATCGCTCACCATTCTGGGGGCCATCAACGAAGGCATCGGCCGGGGGCCTGAACTGCTCATTACCAAATCGGTGCTGGATGGATTTTCTTCCACGGCACTGGCTGCAGCCATGGGCGTTGGTGTGCTTTTCTCGGTTATTCCGTTGCTTATCTACCAGGGCGGCATCACTTTGGTGTCGATGTGGCTGGGAAACTTTTTCGCACAGGCTGTGGTGGATGAATTAACGGCCACCGGCGGAGTATTGTTGATCGGACTAGGGTTCAATATCCTCAAGATAGCCAAAATAAAAGTCACCGATCTGTTGCCTGCATTATTGTTCGTTGTCTTATTCGCCTGGATGCGATACAGCCATATCTTTCCGTTTTCTTTGCTTTAAAAACACAATATTTTGAAAGACACATACGAAACAGAATTAAAAAAGGAGTTTTTGGATTGGGCTAACGAACCGGCCGAGAGTTTTACTCCTCTTCCCCTTTCCGGATCAGACCGTCGGTATTATCGCATTGCCGGCCCTACTCAGCATGCCCTGGGTGCCACCAACCCCGATAAAAAGGAAAACAGAGCCTTCATCGAATTCAGCAGGTATTTCAAATCGCATGGGTTGCCCGTTCCGGAAATTTACCGCGTATCCCCTACAGGGACCTCCTATTTATTGGAAGATTTCGGGAACACAACCCTCTACGACTGGTTATCAACTTCCAGATCCGGGAAAGAGATTCCGGCGAACATCATCGATTTCTACAAGCGATCGCTGGAATGGCTGGTCCGTTTTCAGGTTAAAGGAGCCGAAGGACTCGATTTCTCTCTCTGCTATCCGCGCCACAGTTTCGACAAGCAATCAATGCTCTGGGATCTTCACTATTTCAAGTACTATTTTCTGAAACTGGCCCATATTCCCTTCGACGAGCAACTCCTGGAAGATGATTTCAATGCTTTTGCAGATTATCTTCAGGAAACCGACTGCAATTATTTCCTCTACCGCGATTTCCAGTCGCGCAACATCATGGTAACCGATAACGGACCCGCTTTTATTGATTATCAGGGCGGCCGCCGCGGTGCGCTTCAGTACGATCTGGCTTCTTTGCTGTACGACGCAAAGGCCGATCTCCCACACGATATCAGGGAAGAACTCCTGGAGCACTACATGTCATCACTGAATGAACGTGTGGACATTAATGAGGCTGACTTCCGGAATTATTTTCACGGTTACGTATTCATTCGCATCATGCAGGCCATGGGAGCCTACGGATTCCGTGGTTTTTATGAAAAGAAAGAACATTTTCTGAAAAGCATCCCCTTCGCCATTGAAAACCTGAAATACCTGCTTGAAAACGCCCGCCTGCCGATTAAATTACCGGCTTTAATGAAGGCTTTGGAACAGGTCACCCGATCCACAGAACTGCAAAAGATCAGTCAGCCGGTCACATTGACGGTCTCCATCAACAGCTTTTCCTATAAACGCGGGGTACCCATCGATTACTCGGGCCACGGTGGAGGCTTCGTGTTCGATTGCCGTTGCATTCACAATCCGGGCAAATATGAAGAGTACAAGGACAAAACCGGCCACGACCCGGAAGTGATTGCTTTTTTCGAAAAAGAAGATGAAATGGACACCTTTCTCCAGAATGTGTATGCCCTGGCCGATCAATCCGTAAGCAAATACTTAGAAAGGGGATTTAAACATTTGATGTTTAATTTTGGTTGTACAGGAGGGCAGCACCGGTCGGTTTATTGTGCCGAAAAACTGGCCATGTATCTGAAAAAGAAGTATGCCATCAATATTAATCTTAAGCACCAGGAAATAGAGATCCGGAAAGAACGATGAGTAAAAAAAAGTGCAAGGCCGGAAAAGAGAAGATCCTGAAACCGGCTCATAAATTTGAATGCAAAAAATGCGGATACACCGCCAAAAAGCAAGACAGGCTGTGTAAGCCCGTTAAATTTTAATCATCTGTCAGGCAGGCCTCATGGAGAGACTTTCGATCATGCTTATCGGCATCATTTTCCTGGCGGGACTGGGAGTACCGCTACTGAAGCCTCTGTTTAAAAGCTATCTGGGGCGGATACTGGCTTTGGTGCCCTTTTTTCTGTTTGCCCTTCTGGCAGTATTGTTCTTCACCCTCCCCAAAGAAACTGCGCCCATTATCAATTCCGGATTTAACATCCTGCCGGAGATAAATTTTGCTTTCCGCATTGACGGGCTCAGCCTCATTTTCGGACTGATGGTAAGCGGAATAGGCGGGCTTGTGCTCGGTTACTCCTCCTTCTACATGGCGGGACATAAAGGCAGAACCCGTTATTTCAGTTATCTCACACTTTTTATGGGTGCCATGCTGGGGCTTGTTTTTGCCGACAATCTACTGGCTCTGTTCATCTTCTGGGAATTGACCAGTATCCTCAGCTTTCTTCTGATCGGCTTTGATCATCATCTGGAAAAGTCGCGTCAGGCAGCTTTGCAGGCTCTTTTACTGACAGGCATTGGCGGTTTATGCCTGTTGTTTGCCGTCCTTATGATCGGGAACATGGCGGGTACCTTTGAGCTTAGCGAACTTTATGCCATGGGATTTCATCTCGGGGCCAACTCCAATTATCCGTTGATATTCGCATTAATATTCGTGGCCATTGCCACTAAATCGGCTCAATTCCCCTTTCATTTCTGGCTCCCGGGAGCCATGCAAGCCCCCACCCCCATCAGTGCCTACCTGCATTCCGCCACCATGGTCAATGCTGGTGTATTTTTGATGCTTCGTATGAATCCCCTTCTGGGTGGTACTGTTATGTGGAAGGGCGCCTTTATTCTGACCGGTGGCATCACGATGTTTCTGGGTGCTTTTTTCTCGCTTGGGCAAAGAGATCTGAAACGTATTTTGGCTTTTACCACCATCAGTGCCCTTGGAACCATGGTGTTGCTGGCCGGCATCAATACGCCGGCTTCCCTCCTGGCAGCCCTTCTTTTTTTCATCGTTCATGGCCTATACAAAGGCGGACTCTTCATGGTCACCGGCATCATAGACAAAAACACGGGGGTTCGCGACATTCACCAACTGGGCAGTCTTATGAAAAAAATGCCACTGACCACTTTTGGCGGCGCACTGGCCCTGCTCTCAATGGCCGGTTTGCCGCCCATGCTTGGGTTTGTGGGCAAAGAACTCATCTATGATGCCACTCTTCAGGTTCCCGGCCTGGGCTGGGTCATTGTTCCCCTCGGAGTAGCGGCCAATATGATGATGGTGGCCGTTTCTCTGGCCGTTTTTATTGAAGTGTTTATGCCGCTGAAGAAAATGCCCGGCATTCCGCTTCATTTACCCGAAAAACAACTTCCGCGTAACTTCATCCTGGCACCGGTAACGCTGGCCCTTTTCGGTCTGGGGCTTGGACTGGCCCCCGGCTGGCTCGAGCGGACCATCGCCAATGCACTTCACTTCGTTCAGTCGCGAAATGTGGAAGTAGAGCTTTCGGTATGGCATGGCTTTAACAAGGTCCTTTTGGTCAGTATTTTTACTGTTGCCATGGGGGTGGTCATATATCTTTTCAAACGGCCTGTCAATAGATTGGTCAATTATGTTATTGCCGGCTTTGATCAGTATTCCCTGCCCGAACTATTCAATAATCTCATAAACAAATACCTGAAAATAGCCGGAAAAAATACCGACCGCATTCAGCACGGCTATCACCGTTATTATCTGATGACCTTTTTTGTAACGGCCTTTTTGCTCGTGATCATTCAGTTGTTTCGCTCAGACACCAGTTGGCTCTCATTTCAGGACCTGAGTCCCATCAATATTCATGTCGTAGTCGTCCTTGGTATTGCCTCTCTCTCGGTTATATTTGCAGTTTTTTCCCGTTCACGCCTTTCGGCCATCCTGGCCATGGGGGTACTGGGATACAGCATTGCCCTTCTTTACATGTTTTACGGAGCCATTGATCTTGCCATCACTCAGTTCCTGTCCGAAACCATATTGATGGTCATCTTTGTGATGGTCATATATTATTTGCCGAGATTTGCCGTTCTCTCCAATCCCCGTTCCAGGATCCGTGACGCAATCATCGCCCTTGCTTCGGGAGTGATGATCACCCTGGTGGTTTTGCAGGCCCGCTTTATCAATCTTGAAGAACCCGTATCCCGCTTATTTGCGGAAAAAAGTCTGAGCGAAGGTCATGGCCGGAACATCGTCAATGTGATTCTTGTCGATTTCAGGGCACTGGACACCCTGGGAGAGATTGCCGTACTGGCATTGGCGGCAGCCGGAGTATTTGCCCTTTTAAAGCTTGACATTGTAAACAAGAAAAAATGACCCATGAAAAATATTGTCCTCGAAAAGATCGTAAAGCTTTTCCTGGTGGTCATGACCGGGTTTTCACTTTTTGTGCTGCTACGCGGACACGACCGACCGGGAGGCGGGTTTATTGCCGGCATCATTGCCTCAGCAGGGTTTCTGATGTATGCCCTTGTATTTGGTTCGGACATACTTCTTGAAAAACTCAAAATGAATCCCCGGTACATCATGGGCTTCGGACTTCTCATTGCTCTGATGGCATCCCTGCTGCCTGCCTTTTGGGGGCTCCCGCCCATGACAGGCATGTGGCAGGAGATCGATGTTTTCGGTGGCGTCCTGATTCATGTGGGTACTCCCCTGCTGTTCGACACGGGCGTATTTCTCCTGGTCATTGGAGTTGCTCTCGGGATTATAACCAGCATAATGGATGTATTGAAATGGAACTCATAATTGTCGTATTCATCGGGATATTATATGCCTGTGCAGTGTATTTGTTGCTCAGGCGAAGCATTGTCAAGGTGATCCTCGGGATCTTTGTGATGGGCAATGCCACCAATCTGATCATTTTCCTTTCGGGGAAAGTCATGCGGGGGGGCACCGGTTTTGTGCCCAACGACGCCTCCTCGGCAGCCATTGAAGCCATGAGCGATCCCCTGCCGCAGGCACTTATATTGAAAGCCGTCATCATCAATCTTGGGATGGCCGCTTACATATTGGCCCTGAAGTACAAATATTTTGAACAAACAGGCACCCACGACCTGGACCAACTCAGCAACACAGACCAGAAATGATCCTAACGCTCCTCATATTCCTGCCCCTGGCATTTATGATCTTTGCCTTTATGTTCCGGCACTACAGGGGACGTGAATTCATTGCCCTCACATTTGCAGGATTCAACCTGATGCTCTCACTTTTTCTGCTGGTAAAGGTTCATGCCCATGATATGCTGAAGATGCAGGTGGGGAACTGGCCGGCCCCCTACGGCATCACTCTGGTGGCCGACCGATTCAGTGCACTCATGATCGTGGTGGCTGCCATTGTTTTTGTCGCCACGATGGTCTATTCTATCCAGGGCGTTGAAATACGCCGGAAAAGCTTCGGCTTCTACCTGTTTTCTTTTGGGGTGATCATGGGAGTTAATGGCAGTCTCATGGCCGGCGATGTCTTCAATCTGTATATCTGGTTTGAGGTCATGCTCATGGCCTCCTTCATCCTGATGGGGCATGGCGGGGAGAAGAAGCAAATCCAGGGCTCCATCAAGTATCTTATCCTCAACCTGATCTCCTCTTTCTTCTTTCTGGCCGGGATTGGTCTTCTTTACGGAAAGCTGGGCACCCTCAACATGGCCGATCTTGCTCTCAAACTGTCGAACCATACCGACCGGTTATCGGAAGTAAATCCGGCGTTTATTCTCATTTTTGTCAGTTTCTCCATTAAAGGGGCCCTTGTTCCATTCTTTTTCTGGCTGCCGGCTTCTTATCATACCCCTCCGCCCGTTGTCACGGCTTTATTTGCCGGACTTTTGACCAAAGTAGGCATATATGGCATGATCCGTTTTTATACCTTATTCTGGCATCACGATGAGCTGTTCTGGCAGCCATTGATCATGTGGACCGCCGGTCTTTCAATGGTAATCGGAGTCATTACCGCCACGTCCCAGATCGAATTCAGAAAAATTCTCTCCTTTCATATCATCAGTCAGGTGGGATATGTGATCATGGGTCTGGGCTTCTATACTGTGGCCGGGCTTGCCGGGGCCATATTTTATCTGATGCACAATATGATCTCCAAGACCAACGCTTTTTTGATTGCCGGATATGTCCAAAAGCAGAAAGGAACACTTGAAGTGAAAAAGTTGGGAGGATATTTCCGCAAGCACCCTTACTGGGCCGGTTTGTTTTTTGTATCGGCATTCAGTCTGGCCGGTCTTCCGCTTCTGAGCGGTTTCGTGGGCAAGTATCTTCTGATCAAAGCCGGCATTGAAGCCGGGCAATTAAATATGGCCCTCCTTGCGTTGTTTGTTAGCCTTTTTACCTTATTTTCGATGGTGAAAATATGGATGGAAGTTTTCTGGAAAGATCAACCTTCCTGTTCAAAAGATCCCGGAGATGAAAATCCACTCCAGACGGGAGGAACAGGATGGATGACCGGAGCATCTACATTTCTGGCAGTATTGATCATAGCAGCAGGAATTTTTGCCGGACCAGTGGTCAATTACTGTACCGAGGCTGCCGGATCACTCATGACACCGGCAGAATACATTGATTTTGTGTTACATGGTCCGTATCCTGAAGCAAATTTTTAAGCGAATGAAGGCATTTTATTTTATGTATTTCTTCATCTATTATGCCCTTAAGGTCATCGAAGCCGGCTGGGCCATCACTATTCAGATACTGAGGGGTGACAGAGGTGAAAACGGCAAGTTCATAGAATACCGGCCTACCCTCACCAAAAGCTGGCATGTGGTACTTCTGTTCAACCTGATAACTATGACACCCGGTTCTCTGAGTGTTGATATTGATGAATACAACAACACCATACTGGTCCACTTATTGAACAGCCACGATGAAAAAGCATTTTATAATGTAATGGGAAAAATCGAACGTTTACTGCTCAAAGCCTTATTATAATGGAAACAGGAGATATGTTTTTGCACTATTCGGCGCTTACGGCACTATATGTGTTCTCGATAAGTCTGATATTTCCCATGTACAGACTTTTCAGGGGACCTTCACTGCCCGACCGTGTGGTGGCACTTGACCAGATGGGCATGATCATCATTGGCATTATGCTCTGTGAAGTCCTCTATACCCAGGAAAAAATAATCCTTGACATTGTATTGATGGTGGCCTTTGTAATGGTATTCGGGGCCATGATCATTGCGCGGTATATTTACAAACGAAAACTGGAAAAATGATACAAGTGATTGCAGGAATTTTACTTCTGATGAGTGCATTCATCGTATTTGTATCGTCTCTGGGCATCTGGCGGTTCAAAAACATTTACGCCCGCATGCATGTACTCACAAAAGTCTCCTCGCTGGGTATTTTGCTGCTACTGATAAGCATAAATCTATATTTCCTGGAACTTGCAGTATTGGTTAAAACCGCCATTATTTTCGGGATTTTGGTTTTCCTCTCTCCTGTTGCGGCCCATGTGATGGCGCGCGTGGCAAGAAATACGGATTTGCCGGACAAAGACGAATCTGATGACTGAGAAATGGTGAGGCTCAAAGCTTGATGAACTTTCAGCTCTGAACCAGGCAACACCTCTCCTGCTTAAGCTAAAAAAGAAAGAACTATGAACGCCATGATATTTGCCGCCGGCCTGGGCTCAAGACTTCGTCCCCTGACCAGCCATAAGCCCAAGGCACTGATTGAAGTTGCCGGGATGCCCCTGCTTGAAATTGCTCTTCGCAAGATGGAAAACGCTGGCATTACCAAAGTGGTGGTCAATGTACATCATCACCGGGAACAGATGCTCCGGTTTATTGAGAGTTACAGGTCCCCCGGAATGGAAATAATAATATCCGACGAAAAAGACCAATTGCTCGACACCGGGGGGGGACTGCTTAAAGCCAGGCCTCTGTTTGATGCGGGCAACCCCGTACTGCTTTATAATGTGGATATTGTAACTACAGCCATGTTGACATCCGTGATGCGTTTCCACAATCAAGAAGCCCCCCTTGCTTCTCTTATGGTTAAAGAGCGTCCCACCTCAAGGCATTTGCTTTTCGATGAACAGATGCAACTGGCCGGCTGGGAAAACACACAAAACGGTGAGGAAATAATCGTAAGAAATGTCGACCCCCTCCGGCCAATGGGCTTTCAGGGCATCCATGTGATCAACCCGGCGTTTTTTGATCTCATAGAAGAAACTGGCGTATTCCCGATCATGAAACCTTACCTCCGTCTTGCCCGAACCCATGTGATCAAAGGTTATGAAACAAGAAACGATGAATGGTTCGACATCGGAACTCCAGAAAAACTAAAATCAGCCGAAGAATACATTAAAACTCATCCCAATGAAACCCGACAAATTTGGACGTAAAGAACAACGGGATCATATAAAACCAATATTTCCGGTTCATCAAAATAATCAATAGCCCTTTAAGATTTTGCAAAAGCCCTTAATCAATTGCTTATGCCAATCATTTTTGCTATAATGCAGAATTTCTGTGTTATACATCTGAACATCACTTAAATACAAAAATTCAACGGACCATTAACAGAGGTGGCATGAATTTTTCAAAATACCCAATTAACCATTTGACAAATTCTTGCAATCAAGCAGAACTGCCGAGCGGATCAATCAAACAACCAGCAACCAGCACCCAGCAACCAGTAACCAGCACCCAGCAACAAATCAACCAATTGACCAAACTCTGAACACGAAACTCTGAACACGAAACTCTTTAACCATCAACAGATTCTTCGCAGGCTCAGAATGACGATTAGCAGCAACCAATCAACCACTTAACCAGCAACCAGCAACAAATCAACCAACCAATTGACCAATTAACCAATTAACCAATCAACCAGCAACCAGCAACCAGCAACTAGTAGTCCGTTCATAAAATAAAATATTATATTTGTGTCAAAACATTGTATATGGCACGCAAAACAAGAAAGCCTCTACAGTTATC
>JAWOCV010000195.1:0-36322 GCA_046483585.1 Marinilabilia sp. | reverse complement strand
AACAAAAATGTATATGATTGAATTTCGGTTGTTTACATATTTTGTTAGATAAAAGTAGCTCAGTCGCAGAGTCTGTAGTAGCTCAAAGCTCGAAGCTGAAAGCTCAAAGCTGAAGAGAAAGGTTGCTCTCTTTTGCGACATAATCAAAGGACCAACAAAAATGTATATGATTGAATTTCGGTTGTTTACATATTTTGTTAGATAAAAGTATCCAAGCCGCGGGAAAGCTGGAAGCTCTTAGCTGTTAGCTGTTAGCTGTTAGCTCTTAGTTCAGTCGCAGAGTTAGTAGTAGCTGAAAGCTCGAAGCTGAAAGCTCGAAGCTCGAAGTTGGAAGGAAAAGTTGCTCTCTCATTTGCGACATAACCAAAGAACTAACAAAAATTTATATGATTGAAATTCGGTTGTTTACATGTTTTGTCAGATAAAAGTAACCTAGCCGCGGGGAAGCTGTTAGCTCTTAGCTGTTAGCTGTTAGCTCTTAGCTCAGTCGCAGGGTCAGTAGTAGCTGAAAGCTCGAAGCTCAAAGCTCAAAGCTGGAGAGAAAGGTTGCTCTCTTTTGCGACAGAACCAAAGAACCAACAAAATGTATATGATTGAATTTCGGTTGTTTACACGGAGTCTGCTGAAAACATCAGCAGACTAATTTTTGATTTCTTTATTGATTTTCTTTTTGGCATTGCCCCAAAAAGAAACAAATCCCGATTATGGTTTTTGTGAGTTTTTTCACAAAAACTTTACAAAACCTATATCGGGTCAAGTCCGTTTAAACCTACCAGCCTGTCTGCCGTTTTATGAAATAGAACCTATCTATCTCAAAAGTTCTTTACTTAATAATTGAAAGCATCTATTTTATTTGCCGACAGGCAGGCCCGCGAAAGCCAAAATTTCCGGCCTTAAAAAGTAAATTTTATCCGTATTAAAGTCCCCCATTTTGGCTTTCCTCTGTCCGCCGGAAAACGGACAGCCCACCGCACCGTTTGAATACTAACATGTTTAGCTTTTTTGAAACTTTCACAAAAAACCTTGCACTTCCACAAATCAAACAAAGTTATAACATACTCAAAATAAGGATAATATCTTTTTCAGCAAGCCCTTGCCAGGGCTTTACAAAAAACCACCATTTTAAACTACAGCCGTTGTTTATAGTAAGATTCAGAATATTAATATCATACGATTCACATTAAATCTTATATCTAAGCATCTAACGGTCTATTAACTTTATGAACAGGCATTAAATATTCTCAAAATTTTTTCAGCATTTCCTGCGCGTCATCGTACCCCTGTTTGATCAAATCTTCCACCTGATCGGTATCAATCATATTAAAGGGAGACATATCGGGAGTGATCAATAAATCAGCATCTTTTGTCTGATACTTTACGGCAGATTTCAACATGAAGTGGAAACTATTGACGATCACATCGATAATATTCTCCGGCTTACCAAATGAATTTTTAGAGTTCAAATCTACACCGATCACATAATCGGCTCCCATCTCCTTTACCGTGTCGATGGGCACATTTTCAACGATTCCGCCGTCCACCAGCAACCGGCCATCAATTTCCACAGGATTAAAAATTCCCGGGACACAAGTACTGGCCATCACAGCATTGGCCACTGAACCCTGTTTCAAAACCACCTTTTCGCCGGTGGAAATATCGGTGGCAAGTATGGCGAGAGGTATGTCCGAATCTTCAATGTTTTTATCGCCAATATATTCCACGATCAACTCTCCCAGTTTTTCATTGGAAAGCAATCCTTTACCCGAAAAAGCAATTCCGGAAATATCTATCCATTTAAGCTTGGAGGCAATTTCCTGAATATCGACCGATTTCTTGCTGAAGGCATAAAAAGCGGCTGTAAATGCGCCAATACTGGTCCCTGCAATGTGCGTAACAGTCACATTTTTTTCTTCCAGAACCTTAAGGACACCCACATGAGCTGCTCCCAAAACGGCCCCACCTCCTAATGCCAAACCTGTTTTATCCATATACCAAATTTTATGTTTTACCATTATATGGAAGGGCGTTTTCTTTCAACACCATCTGAGAAAACTTATTCCAGCCCGGGCAAAACAATGACAAGTTAATCAAAAAAAGGAACGTTTCTGCTATCATTTTCGACAGAATGCAAGAGTCCTCCAATGAAAGTCTCATTGCCCCTGTCAGGATTAATTCTTTTCTCCGACCAATCATAAGAAGCACCGGACACCAACATCCGGGATATCACACATAATAACGAAAACAGATAGAGATGAAGACAACCACACTAATTGCCACCTTTTATGTTTTATTCCTGCTGGGATGCAGCGATGACATATCAAATGCCTCGGAAACATCAACCGGAGATGAATGGTTAATACCGGCAAATGAAGTGTTAGAAGGGGGCCCTGGCAAAGACGGGATCCCGGCTCTGACCACCCCGGACTTCATTCCCGCTTCTGAAGCATCTTACCTGTCCGGCAACGATCTCATCCTGGGGTTTGTGGATGGAGATGACATCAGGGCTTATCCTCATGCCATACTCGACTGGCATGAAATCATCAATGATCAAACCCCGAATCATGTCCCGGCCATTATTTATTGCCCTCTGACCGGAACCGGAATCGGCTGGAACCGCAAAACAGACGGTAACACAACAACATTTGGCGTCTCGGGATTACTCTACAACAGCAACATCATTCCTTACGACAGGGCCACCGACAGCAACTGGTTGCAACTTCATCTCAAATCGGTGAACGGGAAATTAGCCGGCGATAGCGCTGAAACTTTTAATTTGATCGAGACCACATGGAAAACATGGAAAGAAATGTTCCCATCAACCCGGGTTGTTTCAACCAATACAGGCTACAACCGCTCATATGGCGAATATCCGTACGGCAATTACAAGGAAAACAATGAACTGATCTTTTCTGTGAATAATGAGGATGACCGCCTGCACAAAAAAGAGCGGGTACTGGCAGTCATAATCGGCGAAAAGGCCAGAGCTTACCGCTTTGAAGACCTCGGTGACAATGGCAATCTGTTTACAGACGAGTTTGCCGGAGCTGAAATGGTCATCACCGGGAACACGGAAGCCAGCCTCATGGTGGCCTTTAAAAGCACGCTTTCTGATGGCACCAGCCTGGAATTCGAAATCATTGAAGATCAATTGCCGGCCATTTTAACCGATCGGGAAGGGAATACATGGGATGTGACCGGAAAAGCCATCGATGGGCCGCGAAAAGGAGAAAAACTTGAACCTGTAACCCAAATAATGGGCTATTGGTTCGGATTTGCGGCGTTTTACCCTGAAATTGAATTGTATTGAGCTCAGGTAAAGCATAGGCTTTGTATGTCATAATCTAACCAAAGGAATAAGAAATTTTACCGGAGAGGGATAAAAATGGGTTTAATAAAAATATCTATTTGGGGTTTCTGAATTTATGGAACCAAATATTGCACATTGGCGCCAATAACTATGACATAGGCAAATGATAAAAGCAAAGCAGGAGGTGCAGGTGGAGCAGGACATGGACCAAGAGCCCCGCGAACGAACGGGTCGCACAGGAGCCCTTCCCCACATAGAGGCCGGTTGGTACCGCAAAACATTCAAGGTTCCTTCTTTTGAGGAAGGCAAAAAAGCTCTCCTGGTTTTTGACGGCGCCATGAGCGATGCCCGCGTTTTTATTAACGGAGAAAAAGTGGATCACTGGTCCAACAGCTACAGTTATTTTTACTTTGACATCTCTGATTACCTGAAACCAGGAGAGGAAAATCTCCTGGCTGTGCGTCTGGAAAACCTCCCTTCTTCCTCACGCTGGTATCCCGGTGCCGTCATATACCGAAAAGTGTCTGTCCATAAAGCACCATTTGCTGCGTTACGCCTGCCTGGCGGATTATAAAAAAGAAACATGCTGGCGTTTTAATTTAAAACCAATAAGACAGATGGATACTCTTATGCAAAACGGCAGACAGGCCTGCCTGGCGGATTATAAAAAAGAAACATGCTGGCGTTTTGATTTAAAACCAATAAGACAGATGGATCCTCTTATGCAAAACGCCAGACAGGCTTTGCAATTGGCACTTTCTGACCAGACACTTGACAAAAAACAAACTTTGCTTAATTTATAGACGGGCACTAAATGGCCTTCACGGCCTTCTCCAGCAACCCTCTGATCTCATCGGCAATGGCCGTGAGATTTTCATTCTCCACGGCGATCATTGAAGCAACCGGATCGATGGCTGCAACTTCAACCTGACCGCTGTCAAGTTCCTGAACGATTACGCTGCAAGGCAACATGGTACCGATCTTGTTTTCTTGTTGCAAAGCCTTGTAGGCATTAGGCGGATTGCAGGCACCCAGAATTTTGTATTTCCTGAAATCCACATTCAGCTTCTCTTTTAGCTTTTCGTGGATGTCGATCTCTGATAAAATACCAAAACCTTGTTCCGCCAATGCTTCTTTGGTTTTTACGACAGCCGTGTCAAAATCTGTATTCACGGTTTTTTCGATGTAGTAATGCATAATTGTAACTTTTTTAGCGTTTTAACTTATTTTCCATTAACAACAGATCGTTGGATTATTAGATTCAAATCACTATCAATAGATGGTTAGATTATTAGATGTAAGAAAATTCTTATAACACTGATCTATTTTAATTTAAACTGTGAAATGCCGGGATTTTAAACAATTGGATTACACGGCATTACAAAAGTTTAACGGACTATTGACTATTGTCCGAATAATCTATTCAAAAAGTGGCATAATGCTTCATCTCATTCGTAATAACTCTTATCCTCAGAAGGCGGAGTGATCCCGAATCTATCTCTCCAGATTTCTTTTCCGTTCTTCAAACTCTTCATTGTTAATTTCTCCCCTTGCATATCTCTCCTTAAGTATGTCAAGTGGTGTTTTGTTCTCTGAATTCCTTTGGCCTGAAGAATTCCTGGTGGCATTAATAACCAGCAGGATAACGGCCACAAGAATTATGAGTCCGATGATCCAGCCGAAGCCCATGCCCCAGCCGTGTCCGAATCCTTGCATCATACTTTTTTTACTTGTTCATCATTCCTTTCATTCTGTCCTTGCGCCCATTTTCCATGAGCTTGCCAACTTCTTTGCGTTGCTCTTCATCAAGGACTTCTTTCATTTGCTGAGCTGTTTTGTATGCCGCCACATGCATTTCAACCCTTGAATCCGCACACTGCTTAAGCTGACTTTCCACCTCCCCTGCCGGGGCTTCGTCCTTCAGGAGATCATTCAATTTCATGTGTTTGCGGGACATTTCTGCTTTGAAATCAGCCTGTTCTTTTTCGAAGGACGCCTTCATGTCGATGAGCTCGTTGACCTGATCATTGGTTAATGAAAGCTTGTCCTGCATGTTGGGCAACATTTTGATCATCATCATGTGTTTGCGCATGGGCATGTTTTGCATCATCATGTTTTGCATCATCATGCCTCCTTGTCCTCCCATTCGACCTTCGGACATCATGCCTTCATTCATGCCCTCCATGCCGCGATCTTTGTTTTGCATCATTTCTTCTTTTTGCTCACCGGATTTTTGAGCTTTATCAGGCTTATTCCCCTGAGCGGTTGCAGAAAATGTGCCTGCAAGCAGAATCAGCATTGCGATTAATGTTGTTTTCATAGTAAATCCTCCCATTTTATATTTTGTTATTTTATTCGAATTAATTTGACTATATCGAGCCAGATATCCTCTACTTCAATATTTTCGGCTTTGAATCCGGCTTTGATCAAATTGTCATATGTTCGCCGGTTAATGTTTGCCCCATAAATATATAGCGGGATTGGATTGACCATATCCATAAATTTCCCTGTTATTTTATTGTTGCTGCGAACATGTTCAAGCATCAGGACTTTGCCTCCGTTTTTTGTCACACGTTTAATCTCTTTCAGTCCTTCTACAGCATTGGGCACCGAACAAAAAACACATGAGGTAACTACGGTGTCAAACGTATTGTCTTCAAATGTCATTTCCTCTGCATCCATCTGCATAACCCTGGTATTTGGGCGTGGGTGCTTTTTGAGCTTTTTCCGGGTTATCTCAACCATTTTTGGGCTAAAATCAATTCCTGTCACGTCGGCATCTTCAGGATAAAAAGGGATGTTTTTCCCTGTGCCAATGCCCACTTCCAGTGTTCTGCCTGTGGCTTCGGACAAGAGTTTCTCTCTCCATTTTGTGAAGAGGTGCTCCATAGGGGCTTCAAGAACGTCGTAAAGCCCTGCAATCCGATTGTATCTTTTTTGGATTTTATTTTCAATCTGTCCTTCAGCCATATAATATCAATTCATTTTGTCTCTCATTTCAATGGTTCGTTTATCTTTTGCAAAAAACCATCAATCAATTTTTTATTTTCAAATGGTTGTTTTGCTAAAATCCAGAATAGCAATATCATACAATCATTCTCTTCAGCTTCGAGCTTCGAACTTTCAGCTACTACTAACTCTGCGACTAAGCTACTATCATCTATCCTCTATCATCTATCATCATTCAACCACCTCAAAATTTCTCATCATGCCCATATCTTCATGTTCGAGATTGTGGCAGTGATAAATATACTTACCGGTGAAGTCCCTGAACCTCATGATCACATCCACTTTCATCCCGGGCATCAGCAGGAAGGTATCCTGCCATCCTTCATTCACGAAGCCGTCTTTTACGCTGTTCCACGTGCTACTGCTCATCTCTGACACATCCCGGTCAATGATCTGAAACTGGAGTCCGTGAATATGGGCAGGGTGGGGAAGTTGCATCATATCCTGCATCATGCCCATGCCCCCTCCGTCGTCTCCATTGATGAACTGCCAGACCTCTGTCGTATTCAGCTTTACCTTTTCCCAGTCGGCCACTTCATGCATATCGAAACTTTCGCCGTTGATGACCCAGTTCATTCGTTCGTTAAAGAAATGGAACTGTTTGGGGTTATTTCTGTTAACGGCTTCAGCCACGTCAATCCTTTCTACCTCTGACAGTTCTTGCGGCAGATCCATTTTTTCCCCTTCGTCACTGGTGACGCTGAAGGTATAAAGGTCCATGGACTCGCCGTTTTCAGGGGCCGAGCCTCCCTGCATCATGCCACCGCCCATCCGGTTTCCCATGCCGCCACCCATGGAAGTCCCCGAATCGAAAGCAAGGCTTTTCAGGGTGATTTGTTCATTGGTATCATAATCCGAGAAATCTTTCCATATCTCAACACGTTCGCCAGGGGCCAGCATGAGGTAAGGTTTGTTGATTGGATTTTCCAGTAATCCCCCATCGGTTCCGATTATGGTGACATCCGAATTGTCGCTCCAGGCCAGTTTATAGATCCTGGCGTTTGATCCGTTCAGCACACGAAAACGATAAGTCCCTTTTTTGACTTCGGCATCCTGGTTCTTTTTGCCATTGATGAAGATCTGATCGCCCATAAACCCTACCATCTCTTCCATGCGGTTTCCTTCAAGGTAGATGAGCTGATTGTCGGAGTCAAAACGGCGGTCCTGGATAACCAGAGGGCGGTCGTATTCGCCTGACGGCAAATCCGGTGTTTGGTCATCTTCAATGATGAATAAGCCTGCGAGGCCACGGTAAACCTGAGGGCCCGTGATTTTGTCGGGATGAGGGTGAAACCAGTAAGTGCCGGGACGATCGACGATTTCCATCTCGTAAACATACGTTTCGCCGTTATCAATGGCGTGCATGGGATGGCCGTCCATTTCGGGAGGTATATGCAATCCGTGCCAGTGAATAATGCTTTCGCGCGGCAGGTTGTTTTTGAAAATGACTCTGATCTTCTGACCTCTTTCCACCCGGATGATGGGGCCCAGGTATGAATCCTCAATATTGGTGAGATTTCGTTCCTCTCCTTTTATTAATTTGGCGTTGTAATGAAAAACATCCGTTTGGTTACCGGAAAGCAGCTGCATGGCGGTAGGTTCAGCGGTCAGTTCGATTTCCACATCTGCCTGAAAATCAGAATCCGCTTTATTAGATTCGGATGACGATTTTTCCGAACCTTTGCTGCTGCAGGCAGTCAATGCGCCTATTAGCAATAGCATCAGCCATTGCTTTGAAGTGGAAGTGAAGTTTTGCATAGTTAATGCCTTTCGAGGAAAACAAATGGGTTGGATTATTGTTTCCTGGCTTTTTGTGCAATTTAGGGTGTCTAAGAAGTACAATTTCCCCGATGCATGCCAACCAGAAATTCACCAGCCATGAGATTAGCACCCTACTTCTATCAGCAAGCCCTCAAACCAGTTTTCTCTTTAACAACTGTGCATTAATGGCCACGACAACTGTGCTCAAACTCATCAATACGGCCCCTATAGCCGGACTGATCAGTATTCCGGAACTATAAAGCACCCCTGCTGCCAATGGAATGGCAACCACATTGTAACCGGTGGCCCACACAAAATTCTGGATCATTTTTCGGTAGGTGGCCTTCCCGAAAGAGATCAGTGATGCAATATCCTGCGGATTGCTATTCACCAGGATGATGTCGGCTGTTTCGGCCGCCACATCGGTGCCTGAACCCACTGCAATGCCTATGTCGGCAGTGGCAAGAGCCGGTGCGTCATTGATGCCGTCGCCGGTCATGGCTACAAATTCGCCTCTTTGTTGAAGCTCTTTGACTTTTTCCAGTTTCTGATCGGGCAATATGCCGGCGAAATACTCATCAAGATTGAGCTCATCACTAACGGCTTTTGCCACCTGTTCATTGTCACCGGTTATCATCACCACCCGGATGCCGCCCTCTTTCAGCTTTTTTACAGCTTCGTACGATTCTGGTCTGATCTCGTCACCCAGGGCTATTACGCCTGCCACCTCGTTTTCAACCAATACATAAATGACGGTTTCCTGGTCATTATTAGCCTGGTCACCGGGAATTTTGATGTTGTTTTCTTCCAGATAACCCGGACTCACCACTTTTATATTTTTACCATTCACAACTCCTTCTATGCCTTTTCCGCTGATGGCGTTGAAATCTGCCGGCTCCTCTGTGTCCAGACTGAGTTCTTTTACTTTGTCCATGATGCCGGTTGCCAGCGGATGTTCTGAGTGAGACTCCAAAGCACCGGCCAGACTCAGGATTTCTTCTTTGCTGTATTGCTCAGTTAATGACTGAAAGCGACTTACGGCAAAATTTCCCTTTGTGAGGGTGCCGGTTTTATCGAAAGCCAGAACCGTTATTTTGCGGGCATTTTCAAATGCTGTCCGGTTTCGGATCAGCAAACCTTTGCTGGCTGAAATTGAAGTAGAAATGGCCACAACCAATGGAACCGCCAGTCCCAATGCGTGGGGACAGGTGATAACCATTACACTGGCCATGCGTTCAAGCGCGAACACAAAGCTTTCACCCAGTATTAGCCAGGTAGCCAGTGTGCCAAAACCAATGGTCAGGGCAATGATGGTTAGCCAGGCGGCAATCCGGTCGGCCAGGTTTTGCGTCTTTGACTTTTTGTTCTGGGCTTCCTGCACCATGTTGATCACTTTGCTCAGGTAAGCCTCTTCACCCACCTGCTGAACCTCCAATGTGAGAGAACCTTGTCCGTTGATGGTTCCGCCAATGACTTTGTCTTCTTTTGTTTTCCTGACGGGCTTTGACTCACCTGTCACCATGGATTCATTGATGTTGCTTTCGCCATCGGTAATGACACCGTCTACCGGTATTTTTTCTCCCGGACGCACCAACACTTTGTTTCCCTTTTCTAATTCGTCCACTTTTACATCGACAGTGTCTCCATCCTTGAGCAAATGAGCTTCTGAAGGCATCAGGGCTACCAGTTTCTGAAGAGATCGGGAAGCACCCATGACCGATTTCATCTCAATCCAGTGTCCCAGAAGCATAATATCGATCAGCGTGGCCAGTTCCCAGAAAAAGGTGCTGCCTTCAAGTCCGAAAGTCGTTGCAGTGCTATACCCCCAGGCCACAGTGATGGCCACTGCAATGAGGGTCATCATACCGGGCTGTTTTTTCTTCAGTTCATCTTTCAGGCCGGTCAGAAAGGGCCAGCCACCATAGAAAAAGACAATGGTAGAGAGGCCAAACAACAGATAATGGTCGAACCCCGGGAGGAGTGAAAACTCAAATCCGAAAAGCCCCTGAACCATTGGAGATAAAATCAAAATTGGGAGGGTCATCAGCAGTGATATCCAGAAACGTTTCCGGAAATCCCTGATCATCATGGCATGATGCTGAGAGTGGTCGTGATCACCATGATCCTGATGTCCGTGGTTATGATTTTTGTGGCTGTTGTCATGGCCTTCGTGGTTATGATGGTCATGATGATTGTGTTGGGAATGGTCATTTTGTTGCATAGCGAGTGAATTGAAGTTGATTACGTTATGAGCAAATGGCAACTATTCAGATCTTTTCCTCTTTTTTGGGAAAAGGGAAAATTTGAATATACCCAAATAAAATTATTTCGGAGAGAAAATCAAGGCAAAGAAAAGTTTACTATTGAGATAAAAGTATCCAAGCCGCAGGGAAGCTGGAAGCTGTTAGCTCTTAGCTCAGTCGCAGAGTCAGTAGTAGCTGAAAGCTCGAAGCTCAAAGCTGAAGAGAAAGGTTGCTCTCTTTTGCGACAGAACCAAAGAACCAACAAAAATGTATATGTTTGAATTTCGGTTGTTTACATATTTTGTTAGATAAAAGTAGCTCAGTCGCAGAGTCAGTAGTAGCTCGAAGCTCGAAGCTCGAAGCTGTTAGCTCGTAGCTCTTGGCTCTTAGGTGTTTAATTTGGGACAATTATTTTGAGTAGCTGGAAGCTTTTAGCTAAAAAAAGCCGGAGGCTTTTGTCCTAAGAGCTAAGAGCTAACAGGCTGTTAGGTGTTTGAATTTGGGAAATTTGTTTTACATAGCTGGAAGCTCGAAGCTGAAAGCTGGAAGCTCAAAGCTGAAGAGAAAGGTTGCTCTCTTTTGCGACTTAACCAAAGAACTAACAAAAATGTATATGATTGAGTTTCGGGTGTTTACATATTTTGTTAGATAAATTATATCATATTGAAAAACAGATTTTTAGCATACAGAATGTGAAAAGCTCAAACAACTGAGCGACAATCTATTATATATAAAAGTTTAACAAACTATTGAACACAGAACAAAAGCATAAAATCATGGAAACAAATAATCTTCTGGTTATCGAATTACTGGTAAATAACCATCCCGGTGTTATGTCACACATTACAGGTCTCTTTTCCCGCCGGGGATATAACATGGAAGGCATTCTCTGCGGAACCATCGGTCAGGGAGACACCAGCATCATCTACCTCCTGGTGGCCGAAGACGAACAGATGGAGCAGGTCCTGTTACAACTCAAAAAACTATATGATGTACAGGAAGTAAAAGTAAGAAGAGATTACGACCATGCTGCCTTTTTCAACATTGAAAAACTATTAGCCAATCAGGCGTTATAATTCTCGGGTGCGCTGTCCCATAGGCATGAAGACTATAGGGCAGCGCCCCATCCGGTTGTTTTCAGTCCGTTGGATTGTTTTCACCGACTGCTTCCGTTTGCCTTTGTTTTTATTCATGCATTTCCTCTTGCCCCTGCTTAAAGGTCCGGGATTACAACTCATTATGAAAACTGAAGTTTTTTGGTGAATCACGACAAAAACAGATATCTTTGTCGGCCGGAATAAGAACGGACCAAATATCTTGAAGCAGCAAAAAAACATATATTTCGCATCCGATGCACATCTCGGGGCACCCACCATAAAAGACCACCGGGCACACGAAAAACGGTTTGTCGCGTGGCTGGACAGCATAAAGGACAATACCCGGGAATTGTATCTGATGGGAGACATCTTCGATTTCTGGTTCGAATACCGGCATGTCGTTCCCCGCGGACACACCAGATTCCTGGGCAAGCTCTGCGAATTTACCGATCAGGGCATTCCCGTTCACTTCTTCACAGGCAACCACGATATTTGGATTTTCGACTACCTTCCGAAAGAGATTGGTGTGACCGTTCATAAAGAGCAATACACCCCGGTTATCGACGGCAAACGCTTTTTTCTGGCCCATGGCGATGGCCTTACCCGCTTCGAAGAACATTACAAAAAGATCAAATCTGTATTCACCAACCCATTGGCCCAAAAGCTTTTTCATTGGTTGCATCCGGATCTGGGCATAGCACTTGCCAATTTTTGGTCCCGGAAAAGCCGCCAGAGCAATGAAGACTCAGAAAAAGCAAAATTTCAGGGTGAAGAAAACGAATGGCTGATCATCTATGCCAAAGAAATATTACAAACCAGACATTTCGATTACTTTATATTTGGCCACCGCCACATCATGTTAGATCTTCCCCTGAACGAAAACAGCCGCATATGCTATCTGGGCGACTGGGTCACCCAATTTTCTTACGCCGTTTGGAACGGCGAAACATTAAGCTTAAAAAGTTTCAATCCATAAAACGACCACCTTCAGTAATTCATTATGAGTACATCCAGGCCATATTCGATCATCACCGGCTCGGGCAGTTACATCCCCCCCGTTGTTGTGCAAAACCAAGATTTTAAAGACCATTTATTTCTCAATGAAGACGGCACCAAAATAGATATTCCGGGAGATGAAGTCGTCAAAAAATTTGAAGAAATTACCGATATCTCAGAAAGGCGTATAGCAGAACCTCAGCATAACACTTCCGATCTGGCCACTTTTGCAGCCAGGGAAGCCCTCGAAGACTCGGGTATGGACAGGGAAAAGCTCGATTACATCATTCTCGCCCACAACCTCGGGGACATGAATAGCGGCAGTTTGTATCCCGATATTATGCCCACCCTGGCCTCCCGTGTCAAAAAGAAGCTGGGAATAAAGAATCCGAAAACGGTGGCTTACGACATTACATTCGGCTGCCCCGGATGGACCCAGGCCATGGTTCAAGCCAATTACTATCTGCGCTCCGGTGATGCCCAAAGTGCCCTGGTAATCGGCGCCGACACCCTCAGTCGCCCTATGGATCCCCACGACCGGGACTCGATGATCTTTGCCGATGGTGCCGGGGCTGTGGTTTTAGAAGCACAAAACCGGGAAGAGCCGGCCGGGATACTAAAACATGTAACACGCACCGACACAGAGGAACATTTGGATCTGCTCAAAATGGGCGATTCTTTCAACAAAGAATTGAAGAAGGATGCCAAATTCGTCAAAATGCTGGGCCGGAAAGTCTATAACTACGGCCTCACCAACGTTCCGCTGGTAGCTAAAGAGTGCCTGGAAATCAACAACCTGGATCTGAAAGATGTAAGCAAAATTCTGATCCATCAGGCCAACGCAAAGATGGATGAAGCGATCCTCAAAAGGATATTCCGATTGTACGGACAAAAAGAAGCGGATTTCTCCACCATGCCGATGACCATTCGTACGCTTGGAAACAGCAGTGTAGCCACAGTACCCACATTATACGACCTGGTGGTAAAAAACAAAATGGAAGGGCACACACTTTCATCGGGAGAATATGTGATGATGACCTCCGTAGGAGCCGGAATGAACATCAATGCATTCATGTATCAGATGCCATAAGGCGAGAGACTTATTTTTCCAACATGGCCGCAGCCATTGCCAGATCAAAAGGCGAAGTGATCTTAATGTTCTCACGGTTGCCTTCAACAAGGGTCACATCATATCCGGCCGCCTCGACGACCGAAGCATCATCGGTAAATCCCGGATGCTCGGGCAGTTCGTATGCGTGCCTGATCACCGATGCCCGGAAAACCTGAGGAGTCTGGACTGCCCTGTACGATTCGCGGGGTCTTATGGCACTTCTCCCCCCCTCAACCTTGCGAAGCGTTTCAACCACTTCCATTACAGGAATCGCTGCTCCGTTCTCTTGGGCGGCATGACAGCAACGTTGAATGGTTTCGGGGCTGACGAAAGGACGCACCCCGTCATGAATGGCCACCAGGTCACTGTCCGCTACCTGCTCCAATCCGTTTTTCACACTCTGAAAGCGAGTCTCCCCCCCGAAAGCCAAGCGATATGATCTGTCATAATGATAAGTCCGGCAAAGCGCCTTCCAGTATTCAATATGATCCCCGGGAAGCACCAGCACAATAGCCATCGAAGGATCGTATGAAAGCAAGCGATCAATGGTATGCATCAACACCGGACGTCCCCCCACAGGGAGAAACTGTTTGGGGATTTCCTCTCCCATTCTGAGGCCGCGACCTCCGGCCACAATGATGGTAGTTAAAATCGACATGCCAGAATTTTGAAATTTGAGAACAAATATATATCAAAACAACTACGAATAACCACAAATTTCAAATACAAATACGCCAAAATCAGCCGGCCCAGCCCGAACGATCAAGCCCGCGATATTGAACACCTTCAGCAACATGATGGGCTTCAACAGACTCAGCACCTTCAAGATCAGCAATGGTACGGGATACTTTTAAAATACGGTCGTAGGCCCGTGCCGAAAGATCGAGTTTTTCCATGGCGTTTTTCAGGATGGCCTGTCCGCTTTCGTCGGGGGTGGCATATTTGGTCAATAATTTGCTGGTCATCTGGGCGTTACAATGAATATGGCGCTGTCCATTAAATCGTTCCGATTGTATCGCCCGGGCTTTGATCACCCTTTCACGAACGGTGGCGCTGTCCTCCGCCTGCTGCTGCTCTGCGAGTTCGTTAAAAGGAACCGGCACAACTTCCACATGAAGATCAATGCGATCGAGCAAAGGACCGGAAATCCGGCTCAGATATTTCTGCACAACACCGGGACTGCAGACGCATTCCTTTTCAGGATGGTTATGAAACCCGCACGGACAAGGGTTCATACTGGCCACCATCATAAAACTGGCGGGGTAATCGATGGTAAAACGGGCACGTGAGATAGAGATGGTCCGGTCTTCCAGAGGTTGCCGCATCACTTCGAGCACCGTCCGCTTAAATTCGGGAAGCTCATCGAGAAACAAAACCCCGTTGTGGGCCAGTGAGATCTCCCCCGGCTGGGGATAGGAGCCCCCGCCAACAAGGGCTACGTCAGAAACAGAGTGATGAGGGCTACGAAAAGGTCGTCGTGTCAGCAAAGAAATATTGCCATTCAACTTACCTGCAACCGAATGGATTTTAGTTGTTTCAAGTGCCTCATCAAGAGTCAGGGGAGGGAGGATGGTCGGCAGGCGTTTGGCCAGCATGGATTTGCCCGAACCCGGAGGGCCCACCATAATGAGATTATGGCCCCCAGCTGCCGAAACTTCCAGGGCCCTCTTAACACTGTCCTGACCTTTGACCTCGGAAAAATCGAGTTCTCCTCGCGACTGCTCTTTCAGGAATTCGGCTTCGGTATCCACCACCACAGGATCAAGATTTTGTTCACCCGTAAGAAAATTCACCACTTCATGAAAAGAGGCCACACCATAAACCTCAAGCCCTTTGACGACAGCAGCCTCTCTGGCATTCTCACGGGGAACGATCAATCCTTTAAACCCATCAGCCCGCGCCTGCAAGGCAATAGGCAAAGCACCCTTGACGGGGTGAACCGAACCATCAAGAGAAAGTTCTCCCATCATCATATACTCACTGATATCCCCGGCGGTGATCTGTTCATCGGCAGCCAGGATCCCCATAGCAATAGGCAGGTCATAAGCTGATCCCTCTTTTCTGGTATCGGCGGGAGCCATGTTGATCACTATGCGTTTGCCGGGCCACTTGTGTCCAGTCTCTTTAAAAACAGACTGAATGCGTTGCTGGCTCTCTTTCACTGCATTGTCGGGCAGCCCAACCAGAAAAAAACGTATGCCCTGGGTCACGTTAACTTCAATTGTGATGGTGATGGCATCGATTCCTGTAACCGCCGCCCCGAAAGTTTTAACAAGCATAGGCAGAAGATTTTGCCGGCCAAGTTAAACAAAAAAATATGATAAATAAAGAGTAACAGTAGTTTGTTGACAAACAAGCATAAAGCCAGGCCCGAATTTTGAGCACATTAAAAAAGAAACATTCTTCGCTCGTCAATGGTTAATACCAAAAAAGCGAAAAAAACTATTGGATTTATTACTTTTGTACTTCATAAATTCAGGTTATGCGATTTACATTTATTAAAATCCCGAGGCATCGTAAATTCCAGTACGATCCCATCTACTACAATCCTGAGAAGGAAGAGCGGGAAGCAAGGGAACGTCGCCTCCGCAAAGAGATGGGGATGTCTGTGGAAGAACAAAGCGGACGTGGACATGTCGAACGTATCCGGGGAGGCATGCGGCGCCGGATCAAGTCACAATTTGAAGTGACCAGGACCGAGCGAAAGAAATCAAATATTCGTCTGATTATCATCCTGGTAATCCTGATCGCATTGTTTTACTATTTGCTTAATTCAGCTTACGAGTGGTATAGTCAGTTTTTCACCTAAACCTTGACTATTAGAGCCGAAGCCAATGTCAGACATCATTCAATTACTGCCCGATTCCGTCGCCAACCAGATCGCTGCCGGGGAAGTAATCCAACGCCCCGCCTCGATCATAAAGGAGCTGGGGGAAAACGCCATAGATGCCGGTAGTACCGATATCCAGATCATTGTAAAGGATGCCGGAAGGACATTGGTACAAATCATTGATAACGGATGCGGCATGACCGAAACGGATGCACGCATGGCCTTTGAACGTCATGCCACCTCCAAGATCCGAAATGCCAACGATTTGTTTGCCATCCGTACCATGGGCTTCCGGGGTGAAGCTCTCGCTTCCATTGCGGCAGTGGCACGGATAGAGCTTAAGACCCGCCCACACGAACAGGAAGTGGGGACCCATATCGCCATATCAGGTTCGAAGACGGAAACACAGGAACCAGTGGCATGTTCCCCAGGCAGCCAGTTTCTGGTGCGCGATCTTTTTTTCAACGTCCCGGCCAGACGGCGTTTTCTGAAAACCAACGCCACCGAATTAAGGCACATCGTCAATGAATTCCAGCGTTTAGCCCTGGCCAATCCTGAGATAGCTTTTTCGCTCACCCACAACGACCAGTTGTTGTTCAAACTGCCTCCCGCCAATCTTCGCCAGCGCATTGCAGGGGTCATTGGCAAACAAGCCGGCGCCACTCTCTTACCCATTGAATCCAACACCGCCCTCATCAGCATTAAAGGATTCATCGGAAAACCAGAATCGGCCAAAAAGACCATGGGCGACCAGTTCTTTTTCATCAACAACCGCTTCATGCGAAGTCCTTATCTTCATAAAGCCGTTACATCCGCCTATGAAAATCTGATTCCTGCCGATCATAGTCCGCCCTATTTCATATTCTTCGGGGCAGATCCCGGTATGATTGATGTCAACATCCATCCGACCAAAACAGAGATCAAATTCGAAGACGAACGTTCCATCTGGAAAATCGTTAACGCTACTTTACGTGAAGCTCTTGGCAAGTTCAACATGGTCCCGTCCATCGATTTTGACCAAACCGATGATATATCCATTCCCACAACCAGAAAAGACGGTGCTGTATCTTTTCCGACAGTCAATATAGACCCTGACTACAACCCTTTTGAAACCGGCCAGAGCCATTCCGGTTCCCGACACAAAAGTCCGGCAGGACATGCCGGCTGGGAAGCACTCTATGAAGGATTTGAAAAGAACTCCGAAATTCTCCCGCAGGAAAACCAACAGGAAGAGACCATTATCCTCCCTTCACGGGGAAACGGCGAAGACCCGCAAAACGAACAAACAAGTGGATTCCCGGCTGAAAACACCGGGAAAGAGAACGGCACCCTCTATTTCCAGATCAAAAACAAATATATCATCACTTCCGTGAAATCCGGCGTTATGATCATTAACCAGCGGCGTGCCCATGAGCGCATCCTCTTTGAGGCGTTCCTGAAAAACATTCAGGAGGAAAATACTGTTACGCAAAGCTCCCTTTTCCCTGAAAAGATGAGTTTCAACCATGAAGACACGCTCCTGATCAGAGAGATTATTGAAGACCTGAAACGCTTTGGCTTTGAGTTACAGGAAAAAGAGAGGGGTGTATTCACCATTACCGGGCAACCCTCATTCCTCAAAAATGTCAATGCCCCCAAACTGATCGATGCGATCCTTGAGGCATTCAAAAGCGGTGAGGTGGATACCTCTGCTAAAATCAGGGAACAACTGGCCGGCATTATGGCCCGGAACGCCAGTATCCGGCCCGGTGAAATTTTATCCCAACCGGAGATGGCCGAACTCATTAATAAATTGTTTCTTTGTTCGGCCCCTAATTATTCCCCTTCGGGGAAAACCGTCTTTTCCATTCTCGGAAATGAGGAGTTGGAAAAACGGTTCAAATAGTGCGACAAATTGACAATGATCTACGATGGCACCGAAATTGTGCCGGCGTAGGCATGATTTTTAAACTTACAGCTGAATAAAATGAATATAGGAGCTTCCCCTTTTGGTGGGTTAACACCTGCAGTTAAGAACCTGTTACTGATCAACGTCATTTTTTACGTGGCGAGTCTGGTATTTTTCAGCACTTTTGGTTTCCGCATTGAAGACCATCTGGGGCTACATCTCCCCACATCAGAGTCTTTCAATCCTTTCCAGCTGGTGACTTATATGTTCCTGCATGCCTATTTTTCCCCGGCATCGGGCATCATATTTTTTCACCTGTTTTTCAACATGTTCGCTCTCTTCATGTTCGGACGTATGCTGGAAACGGTATGGGGACCAAAACGGTTTCTGATATACTATTTTGTCACAGGCATCGGGGCAGCTCTCATTCATCTCCTCACCCAGTACATCGAGGTCATGCCGGTAATGAACGCCATCACCGAATACATGAACAATGCTTCGCATGAAAATCTTCAGGCTTTTCTGGACCAGTATTATGAGCCCCGGTCAATGGAGATGAAGCAAAACTATGACCAATTTGCCCAATCATATAATGAATTACTTAAAAGTGATCCGGAACGGGCGATTTCCCTGTCCAAAGATTTTCTGGTTCAGTACCGGAAAGATTTTCTGAACAGCTTTGTTACAGTGGGGGCTTCCGGGTCGGTTTTCGGAATTCTGCTGGCCTTTGGAATGCTTTTCCCAAATGCACAGCTCATGCTTTTATTCCCGCCCATCCCTATAAAAGCCAAATATTTTGTGATCATATACGGAGTCATCGAACTCTTCATGGGTGTCAGGAATTTCGCCATGGACAACGTGGCCCACTGGGCTCACCTGGGTGGTATGTTATTTGGTTTCATTTTAATCAAATACTGGAAAAATAAAGGAAATTATTATTAATTTTTCTCAAAATGATTTTTTACCTGAACTATTGCTATGAACATCTGGAGCGAAATAAAAGAGTCGTTTCGTGAGGGGACAACACTCACCAGACTCATATACATCAATGTAGGCGTTTTTCTGGGGATAAAACTCCTGCAACTTCTGTTGATGCTTATTGGCGGGAGTCCGTCGTCCATTGAGGCCCTGATCACCTGGCTTTCGGTACCATCGGAGCCGGTACTGCTCCTGGTGCGTCCCTGGACGCTGATTACTTACATGCTCCTTCACTACGATTTCTTTCATCTTTTGTTCAATGTTCTTTACCTCTACTGGTTCGGAAAATTGTTCCTGCAACTGGTGGATGAAAACAAACTTCTGACAATATACATTTGGGGAGGACTGGGCGGTGCAGCCATCTACATGATCTCATTCAATCTTTTGCCGGCCCTCCATCCCGGCAATGGAGGAGCCATCCTACTCGGGGCTTCGGCTTCGGTCATGGCCATCTTATTTGCAGTGGCGCGGGTTCGCCCGGAATTCAAGATCTATTTGTTCCTCATCGGCCCGGTCAAACTGAAATACCTGGCACTTGGTGCTTTCATCATCGATCTGGTCAGCATCCCGGGTATGAGTAATACAGGAGGTCATCTGGCCCACATCGGAGGTGCATTAATAGGGCTTTATTACGGATGGAAACTGTCGGAGGGCAAAATATCGGGAAGCTTCTTTGACAGGATGGCAACCAGCACCAGGGACAAGTTCCGCAAAAAGCCAAGAATGAAGGTAACCCACAGCCGTCCGCTCACCGATCTGGAATACAATGAACAAAAGGTTAAAAAACAGAAAGAGTTGGACCGCATACTGGAAAAAATCAAAAACAGCGGTTATGAAAGTCTTTCAAAAGAGGAAAAAAGAACCCTATTCAATGCCAGTCAGGACAACTAAAATCCATTTGCTTTGAAACGTCTGTTCAAATCCATATCGCTTTTCATCACCCTGCTTCTGGCTTTATTCCTGGTGATATCCATGACCGTTATTTATGTCAGCCCTGAAAAAATTCATGTATTCACATTTCTGGGATTTTTGTTTCCCGCCCTTTGGATCATCAATTTCATTCTGCTCATCGTTCATGTTGTTCGTCGAAATATTAATTTGATCATCCCCCTTCTGGCACTGGCACTTACCTGGGGCCAGTGGAATAATGTATTCCAGCTAACTGGCAAAAATGCCCCTGATCAAACCAACGAATCTGTCAAGGTAATGACCTACAACGCCCGAATGTTCGACTTCTACAACTGGTCGGACATACCCAACAGCACTGAGGCCATTTTTAACTTTATCCGGAAAGAGAATCCCGACATCCTTTGTCTTCAGGAATATTTTACTACTGAAAGGCACGATTCATTCTTGCCCCACCAAGTGAAATCAAGACTTAAATCCATGGGATACAGTCATATTGAATACCGGAACTCGAATTCACAGGGTGCCGGTTATGGAATCGCCACTTTTTCAAAATACCCGGTCGTAAACAAAGGTTCATTGCCATTTGAGGAAAGTAAGAACATGACCATTTTTACCGACATAAAAATAAACGGGAACATCATCCGCCTCTTCAACAATCACCTCGAATCTATAGGTTTCAAAGAGCACGATTTCGACGTTATCGATAGCCTGAGATTTGAAATGAACAAGCAACAAAGACAGGGGCTCCAACAAATTATTACAAAAATGTCGCGGGCCTTTCGCCACCGCTCAAGCCAGGCCGATGTACTTTCCCGGCACATCAGCAACTCGCCATACCCGGTTATTGTTTGCGGCGATTTTAATGACACCCCCATCTCTTATGTTTATCGCAAAATGCGCGGAGATCTGAAAGATGCTTTCAGGGAATCGGGAGCAGGGATGGGCGGGACTTATAACGGTCGGCTGCCCTCTTTGCGTATCGATTACATTTTTCATGATCAAATGTTTCGGTCTTACGAGTTCACCCGCCACAAGATCCCGTATTCCGACCATTTCCCGATCTCGGCCATTATTGAAACCGAGCCCGCAAAAAAAGATAAGAACTAATAAAAAGCAACCGTCTATGAAACAATATAAAGAACTTTTACAACGAGTCCTGGACGAAGGCACAGAAAAATCAGACCGCACAGGAACCGGAACCATAAGCGTGTTCGGTCACCAGATGCGGTTTGACCTGGAAGCAGGTTTCCCGCTGCTCACAACCAAAAAAATGCATCTCAGATCGATCATTCACGAATTATTATGGTTCATCAACGGGAGTACGAATGTCAAATATCTTCAGGAAAACGGGGTCAGGATATGGAACGAATGGGCCCGGGAAGATGGTGAACTGGGCCCCATATACGGATACCAATGGCGCTCGTGGCCCGATTATCAAGGTGGCCACATAGATCAATTGAAACAGGTCATTAATGCCATACAGGAGAATCCCGATTCAAGACGCCACATCGTTAGCGCATGGAATGTTGGGCAACTCGATGAAATGCAACTGCCCCCCTGCCACATCCTTTTCCAGTTTTACGTAGCCAACGGCAAACTGAGTTGTCAGCTCTACCAGCGAAGTGCCGACATTTTTCTCGGGGTTCCTTTCAACATTGCATCTTATGCCCTGCTGACCATGATGGTGGCCCGGGTCACGGGATTAGAGTACGGAGAATTCATTCATACACTCGGCGATGCACACATTTATCTGAACCACATTGAGCAGGTTAAACTCCAGTTGACCCGTACACCAAGACATCTGCCCCGCATGACCGTCAACCCGGATGTGAAAGACATCAACGGTTTCAAATACACCGATTTTTCACTGAGCGATTACGATCCCCATCCTCATATAAAAGGAAAAATTTCCGTGTGATATGAATTTGTCCATTATTGTTGCCACAGACCAAAACAATGGAATTGGAGCCGGCGGAGACCAGCCTTTCTACATCAGCGCTGACCTGAAACGGTTTAAAAATCTCACGACCGGCCATACTATTGTTATGGGACGCAGAACCTATGAGGCATTGCCCAAAGGGGCTCTCCCCAACCGGCGGAACATTGTTCTTTCCCACCGGGAAGATTATGAAGCGCCGGGCTGTGAGATCATGACACACCCCTCCCAACTGGGAAAAATGTGTGGTCCCGAAGAAAAAGTTTTTGTGATCGGCGGGGGAGAGATATTCAGGTTATTACTCCCTCTTGCCAACCAGATTTACCTGACCAGGATCCACCACTCTTTTAACAATATAGATACCTGGTTCCCGGAGATCAATCCTTCAGAATGGATGACAGACCCCCCTGAAGGGCCTTTTACAGACAGTAAGACCGGACTTATATACACTTATATCAATTATCGGCGGAAGAATCAGTCAACATCTCATGCACAGAGATAACATCATCTTTTGCCGAAGGGCCCGGAAGAATCAGATCAGACAGAAAACTGTGGTTAAGGCCTTATGACATGCCGGTTTCATAGGGAAGAAACCGAGTCCCAACATGTGCATAACGCACCTTTTCCCAAAAAGCCTCCGAAAAAGCCATAAATGCAGGAATTCCGGTGCAGTGAGCTAATGCGAACTGTTCCACCTTCATTTTTCCAAATGCTTCAACGGTTTTGGAAATCTTTCCGGCGGAGACACCTTTAAGATGGGTGCCCCCAATGACAAGGCGCAGTGTATTATGTCCGGTCACATCCATAGCAGTCCGGCAAATATTGCCGATACCGCGATGGGCACACCCGGCAAAAACCGTACTCCCTTCGGAATGTTCATACACCACGAAGAGTTCATCAGCAAAGGGATCGGGAACCATTTGCCCCTCTCTTCTGACCTGCATCACCGATGATGGTTGCTCAAAACCATAATAACGATCAATGGTGGGAATGATCTTCAGGCCAGGTGCAATCTCCTCCTCATCTTCAACAAAACAAAAACGTGAACGAAACCGGGTTTTGATTTCCTGGGAAATACCAATATAACGAGACTGCCCGGTGGTCCGTGAAAATTTTTCCTCAAATGCCCCCGCTTTGATCCATACCGGTGCATGATCGTTAACCTCAAAAAAAGCCCCGAGGCCTCCGGTATGATCGTAATGCCCGTGACTGATCACCACCTGGTCAACCGATGCAAGATCAACACCCAGCTCCTGAGCGTTCCGGATCAACAAGTCACTCTGACCGGTATCAAACAAAACCTCTTTATCCCCTGTCCTCACCAGAAAAGATAAGCCGTGCTCCCCTTTTGTTCCTTGCCGGTAGGTCAGGTTCTCAACAAGTGTCAAGATCTCCATAAACGAAATGACCTAATGTTCGTAATTGAAAGATAAAAAATTTCAAATGATAATGGAAATCACGACATATACTTATACCGCTTGATGCTCTTTTTTGGGGTTTTCTCAAACTCTTCAGGGAAAAGCACAATCTTTGAGATGTTCATGAAAGCCGGTAATTCCTGATTGACCTCCCTTTTTATGTTCTGCAGGATCTTCTCTATCTCTTCATCCGAAAGATTTTCCGCATCCACCGCTTCATAATCGGGATATACCAGGGCTTCGATCTTACCGTCATCTTCACGAACAAGGCATTCCTGAACATATTCTTTATTGCCGATGACCGTTTCAATCTCCTCGGGATATATATTCTGACCCGATGGCCCCAGAATCATATTCTTACTCCGTCCTTTGATGTATATGAAATTATCCTCATCAATCAAACCAAGATCTCCCGTATGAAGCCATCCCTGGTCATCAAACATCTCGTTGGTGGCGGCTTTGTTCTTGTAATAGCCAAGCATATTATTATCTCCCCGCACAAGAATTTCGCCTACTTCATGAAAAGGGTCCCCGGAATCGATCTTCACTTCCATCCGGTGAACGATACGACCGGCAGACTGAGGCCTTGTCTCATGCCAGGGTGCGTAACTGATGAGCGGGCCACATTCGGTCATACCATACCCGATGGTGAGAGGGAAACCGATCTTCCGAAGGAAAATTTCAACGTCTTTGTTCAACGCAGCCCCTCCAACGATCATCTCACGAAATTCTCCACCAAAAACTTCTATAAGATTCTTTCGCACTTTTTCGTAAACCAGCTTATTTAGCCCGGGAATTTTGAGCATCACCTTAATACTGCCCTTTTCAAGCTTGGGCAGAATCCGTTTTTTAAATATCTTTTCAAGGATCAATGGTACTGCAAGAATAAGATGTGGCCTCACGGCCCGGAAAGCTTCGGTTATAATCTGCGGAGAAGGCGTCCGCGAAAGAAACGTAACATGGCACCCTTCGGTAAAAGGCCATAAAAATTCGAACAAACATCCGTAAGCATGAGCCAGTGGAAGAAATGATACGATACGCTCACCCGGAGAGATATCAAAAGTATCGCGCGCATACTGAACATTTGACCAAATGCTCCGGTGAGGCAGCAAAACACCTTTGGAAAAACCGGAAGTCCCGGATGTATAGGACAAAACCATCACATCATCTGGTTCAGGACGGTGAAATTCCAACTTACCGGGAGAAAAATCCCCGGCTAATTTTTCAAGCGCCTGATCCGCTTTTTCTATGGCTTTCCGGACTTTCCCGTTTTTATCATCCACAAGCACCGAAAAGTTATTAACGGAGATAATTCCCTTGAGGCCGCGCATCGTGGTTTCATCGATCTTGTCGAAGATCTGGTCTGAAGAGAACAACAACACCGAACCGGAATGATTCACGATGTGGTTGATATCGGACGGGCTAAAATCCGGAAGTATGGGAACCACTATCGCACCATAAGTAACAGCACTTAGATACACAAGGCTCCAGTTCGTGGAGTTGCGTCCGATCAAAGCAACTTTGTCGCCGGGTTTTATCCCCAATGCTTTATAAACCTTATGACATTTGTAAATATGCCTCCCCACTTCCCGAAAAGTGAGCGTTTCTCCTTTAAAATCAGTGAAAGCCGGCAGATCGGAATAATTTTCCAGTGCCGATTTTACCAACCCGATGTAACCATTCTGTTCCATGTCCATAAATTTTTTCATCCTGCAATAACTCCATGCACTATAGAGGTTACCGGAAAACCGAAGACGATCCCTGGTCCAAAATTTCATCCGGCACGGTTTGCCATAAATATCCCTCTATTAAGAACAACAACACACCAAACAAAAGTCCTACTTTTTTTTAAAACGTCCAAATCCCGGATAAAACAATGCCTGTCTAACCCACTCATAAAAAACGGATTACACCCAATGCCGGCAATTGAAAAGACCTTCGTTTGCAACAATCAATATATGAACATTTTTTTATTAAATTGCAACACACAAAACACAAACAAGAAATTTGGTGAAAGAACTATTAATCAATTATCTGAAAGACACAGGGCGGTTCTATCTGTTGTTTTCGGGTGGATTCGACAGTTGTTCAATTCTGGGATGTGCCATAGAGAGTGGTGCTGAGGTGACACCCATCTGGATCGACAACGGTTTTAACCGTGTTACGGAGAAGGAGATCAGAACACAGGCAGAAAACATGGGCAGCCAAAAACTCGAAGTCATATATATGGATCCCCATCCAAAAGTTCTGGAAAATCCGGTAGACCGTTGTTTCCACTGCAAGGGACAGATCATTCACCCTGTTATCTCTCGCAACGATGCACCGGTATTCGACGGCACCAACGCCTCCGATTCGGGAAATTACCGGCCGGGTGTGCAAGCTCTGAAAAAAGGCGGAGTAAGATCACCATTGGCCGAGCTCGGCATTACCAAAGACCAGACACGTGAAATGGCCATCACCATGGGAGCCGATCCCGTCATCGCCAACATGGAAAGTTGCCTGGCCACAAGATTCAACTACCACACAGCCATCACACAAGAGCGCATTAATGCCCTCCGCGCCATTGAACAACAAATATTGCAAGCCACCGGCGATCATCATCTTCGTTGCCGGATGGACGATGAAGATCATCTGCGCATCGAATGCCGGAATCAATCGACCTTTCAGGCTATTATTGATCCAGATTTCAGACTGCAGATCACTGAAAAAGGAAAAGCCATCGCTACTTTTGTTACACTGGATCTGGAAGGAGCCAGAAAAAATGCTTTTGACCAAAAATTAGGACTATGACATTTGACGAACTATACAATCAGATCGCTTCCGGGCAAATGGAGAAGGAAGAAGCCCGCAAGCACTTCTCGCTGGAATGGATGGAAACGGCCCGCAACTACATCGCCGATGTAAACCGCGGGGCACGTATCAACACACCGGAGATCATTTACGGGGAATATAAAACGCTCGATCAGACCATTGAAATGGCTGAAGCACTGCTTACCAAGCACGACCGGGTGCTGGTATCCAGAAGTCCGCATTCCGCGGAGACCGCCGAGCATTTCAAAGACCGGTTTGAGATACATGAAACACCACTTCTTCTGGGCATAGGGAAGATGCCGGAACAAAAGGGACATATTCTGGTGATCAGTGCCGGAGCAGCCGATCATCCGGTAACAGCTGAATGTGCTCTCACACTGGAAGCACTGGGCGTCCATCCGCTGGTATTTGAAGATCGTGGGATTGCTCATCCCACCAGAGTTCTCGATGCTGTAATGGAGGGCATCAAAAACAAAGTGGCAGCGGTGGTTGTGGTTGCAGGAATGGAAGGAGCCCTGGCTCCCTTCGTATCCTCTCTCGTTCCACTTCCTGTCATCGGTGTTCCTACATCAGTTGGTTACGGCTTCAGAGCCAAGGAAGCCGCCCTCACATCTATGCTGGCTTCCTGTGCCCCCAATCTTACTGTAGTTAACATCGACGGTGGCGTACGGGCAGCTGTGGTATCAGGTTTAATTGCAAAAAACAGAAATGTATGAAGCTATTCATAAGACCTGAAGGAGGCATAGCAGGCGACATGTTTGCCGCGGCTCTCATTGATGCCGGAGCCGGGGCTGAAGACGTGACAAAGGCCATGCAAACAGCAGCAGAAAAGCTGGGTCGTGCTTCGGTCCGGTACTTAAAAACGGCTGACGGATGCGGACGCCTCCATATTGAGGTGGAGCATCACCACGGCCATCTGTCTTCCAACAAAGCCATTGAACTGCTCGATGAGCTGTATGATGAGCTCAGCATAAAACAGCCTTACCGGACCTTCGGTCAAAGCATGCTCAATCATCTTATAAAGGCGGAAAAGGAGGCTCACGAAACTTATGATTTTGACATGGGGCATCATCACCACCATCACCACCATCACGTCGGAGGTCATCACCATCACCATGAAGAACCCGAAGCATGGCTGCATGAGGCCCAGGACATCCTCATTGATGTAACAGGTGCTGTAATGGGACTTCAGTTGTTATCAGCCCCCGTTAAAGCAGAACTGACCTGTCCGGTAAGCTGGGGGGGAGGCTCGGTAAGTTTTTCGCATGGGACTCTGAAAGTGCCTGCACCGGCAACTGAGATGATGATCAAAAACAATAAGATTCCGGTTACAGCGGGCCCCATTGAGACGGAACTTTTTACTCCTACTGGCGCTGCACTTCTCAGCGCTTTGTCGGCCAATGAAGTAACAGAAATAAAGGATAAAGCGGCCCTGGTTAAAGGATGTTCCAGGGGAACCAAAGATCTGCCGGTAGAACCTTTGAAAATTTTCTTGTTGAAATAATATCAGACATATACATTCCCAATCTTGATCAGTTGCGGAATGTTCAACAATTTAATTTTCCGGCCGTTCAGTTCAATAAGGTTGTCAGACTTGAATTCAGACAAAAGGCGAATAACCGATTCGGTGGCTGTCCCCACCATATTGGCAAGTTCTTCACGGGTGAGAGAGATCTGAAGCGTGTGATCTTCATCAAGATCAAAAGTATCCATCAAAAGGAGCAAAACTTCAGCGAGACGTTCCCTGACCGTCTTCTGGGCAATGTCGGTAAGAAATTTATTAGACTCACCTAACTCTCTGCAGGTCAGCCGCATAAGAGACATGGCAAATTCAGGATTTCCCTTAATAAATTTGGTGATTACATCACCCGGCATATAGCAAAGAACGGTATCCTGAATAACCCGGGCCGTACTACAAGCCAGTTCATCACTCACGATGGAACGAAAACCGATCAGATCTCCTTCCTTGGCAAAACGAATAATTTGCTCTTTGCCGTCAAAGCCCGTTTTGTATACCTTTAACACCCCACTGACAACAATGTAAGAACCATTGATCCGGCTCCCTTCGTTGTAAATCACCGTCCCCCGTTTGTAACTGCTACATACAAGACTTTGACTAAGGGATTCAAGTTCAGCATCTGTCAATCCTTTAAAGATATCAAATGATTTCAGATCAACAACTTCGGGGCTGATAATTTCCTGGGATTTTCTCATAACACATACTTAATGAAATATGCAACAAAAACACCTGACATAGGTCACTTAACTCTTATACAAATATAAAAAGAAAGATTATATTTGCATCACAACTTCAATAATATATATATCTCAATATTTGAACAGAAACAAGCCCTGTTTGTTTCTTTCCCGGAAACGTGAAAAAGCCTTAAATATTACCTATATTAGAAAGACAAATACACAAACCAATAAAAAGAAATTCATATGAAGACAAAAGTAGACCTGAAATGGAGCGGCAATATGGCCTTCGAAACCGAAATGAACGGGCATAAGATGATCATCGACGCCGACCCGTCGGTGGGAGGAGAAAACAAGGGCTTTCGCCCCAAACCACTAATGCTTGTGTCCCTGGCCGGCTGTACCGGGATGGACGTAGTTTCCATTCTAAAGAAAATGCGGGTGGAAGTGGAAGACTTCAATGTCTCTGTAGAGGCAGACATGACAGAAGAACATCCAAAGCAGTACAACAAAATGAAAATCATTTATTCTTTTAAGGGGAAAGACCTCCCCAGAGAGAAAATTGAAAAGGCAGTAAATCTGTCAGAAGAAAAATATTGCGGTGTATCGGCCGTTTACAAAAAAGCCATGGACATAAGCACCGAGGTCAGGATTGAAGAGTAAAAACAAACCGGCAAATAACAAAACAGCACCGGCGCCACTCCAAACACAACCCCGCTAAATCCGGCGAAAGTGTTTTTAGATGGCAGCGGTGCTGTTTCAATTTTATACAACACCTGACAAATGGTTCTGTCAGCTTGCTTTTAATCTTCCCATGTTGGATTTTTCGAGACTTTCCATAGCCGAATCGAGGGTAATGGTCAGTTTCTTTGACGACCGGGAAGGGGTATGGTACATGTGATCGATCATAATGCTCTCACAGATCGAACGCAGTCCCCGGGCTCCAAGTTTAAATTCAACCGCTTTGTCGACCACGTAATCAAGCACCTCATCCTCAAATTCAAGCTTAATCTCATCTATTTCGAACAATTTTTTGTACTGCCGGATGATGGAATTTTTGGGTTCAACAAGGATTCGTCGTAAAGTATCACGATCCAGTGGATTCAAATACGTAAGAACCGGCAGGCGGCCAATGATTTCGGGTATTAACCCGTACGCTTTCAAGTCTTGCGGAGCGATATATTTCAGCAGATTTTGCTCATCGATATGCTCTTTTTCCTTGCTGGCCGAATATCCCACAACCTTTGTATTGAGGCGGTTGGCGATCTTCCGTTCAATACCGTCGAAAGCCCCTCCGCAAATGAAAAGGATATTTTTGGTGTCAACGGCGATCATTTTCTGATCGGGATGCTTTCGCCCACCCTGCGGGGGCACGTTGATGACAGACCCTTCAAGAAGTTTCAGCAAGCCCTGCTGAACACCTTCGCCGGAAACATCACGGGTAATGGAGGGATTGTCGCCTTTTCTGGCAATTTTGTCGATCTCATCAATAAAGACGATGCCTTTTTCGGCAGCCTGGGTATTATAATCGGCAGCCTGCAGGAGACGGCTAAGGATGCTTTCAATATCTTCACCCACGTAACCTGCCTCGGTAAGAACAGTGGCATCCACGATGGTGAAGGGAACATGCAGCATCTTGGCAATTGTCCGGGCCAGCAGGGTTTTCCCGGTTCCGGTTTCCCCGACCAAAACAATATTGGACTTTTCGATCTCGACCTCATCGCCATCATCTTTCTGCAACAGCCGTTTGTAATGATTGTACACAGCCACTGAAAGATATTTTTTGGCCTCTTCCTGACCAATGACGTACTGGTCAAGAAAGCCTTTGATCTCAGTGGGCTTGAGTAAACGCAACTCGCCTACATCAAAAGAACTTTTCTTTTTTAATTCCTCCTCCAGTATGGAGTTGGCCTGTTCAATACAACTGTCACAAATGTGACCGGAAATCCCGGCCACGAGAAGGTTGGTATCTTTTCGGCTCCGTCCGCAAAATGAGCATTTATCCATAAAACAAATTCTTCTGCCTCTTCAACACTTCACAGAAAAAAATTTCATCCCTGTGATTATTTCTTCTTCTCTTTATCCTTACTATCGTCCTTGGATTTAGCCAGAACCTCATCAATCATCCCGTACTTAAGAGCCTCTTCTGAAGTCATCCAGTAGTCCCGGTCCGAATCCTTTTCAACTTTCTTGTAGGTATTACCTGAATGCTTGGCAATAATATCATACAATTCTTTCTTCAGCTTCAGGATCTCCCGTGCCGTAATTTCAATATCGGTGGCCTGTCCCTGAGCACCACCCATCGGTTGGTGGATCATAATGCGGGAGTGGTTCAAAGCCGAACGTTTGCCCTTGGTACCGGCCGTAAGCAAAACAGCTCCCATAGAGGCGGCCATGCCCGTACAAATGGTCTGAATTTCGGACGAAATGAACTGCATGGTATCATAAATCCCGAGACCGGAGTGTACATTTCCGCCAGGTGTATTAAAATAGATACTAATGTCCTTGGTCGAATCAACTGAATCAAGGTACAGCAACTGGGCCTGAATAATGTTGGCCACATAATCGTCGATGGGGACACCGAGGAAGATGATACGGTCCATCATAAGGCGCGAGAACACATCCATACTGGCCACGTTCAGCTGGCGTTCCTCAATAATGGTGGGTGATATATAACTGCTGGTCACGGCAGTGTATTTGTCAAGCACCAAACTGTTTATTCCCATGTGCTTGGTGGCGTATTTTTGAAAATCTTTTGGATCGATCATAAAAGATTGATTTTGCGTTTAACAACCTGCTAAATTAGCAATATTTTAAATGAATACAGCAAATCTCTGAAAACATTTTAACACAGTATGGTGTCAGGCATAAAATACTCCACCAGGCATCGCTGAATTTTGTTTTTCTTCATAACAAAAATATCACGTAACTCACCCGGTGCTGGTTTAATATTCTGAAAAACAAAAACCAATGTAACCTTATGGGCCATTTTTATCTATGACACCAGACTTGAGGTATAACCCGGAAAAACCCCAATTGTTTTCATAGGATCAGACTTCCGGGTTCAGACGTACCCAGGAATAACCTCTGTTTTCTCCTTCCCGGGTTAAGCCAGCCTCCATCCGGGCTATTTCTTTTTCCCGTCTTCGAAAAGTTTATTGAAATCCTCGCGTGAAACCTCTTTGGTCTCCACTTTGACAGCCTCCTTGATAAAGTCCATAACCTTATCGTTCATTGCTCCTTCGGCCATATTGCGCTGTTGATCTTCATTTTTCAACATGTCCATGGCATATTGTTCAAGGTGCTCTTCGGGGATATTGTTGAGCCCGTACTGCATGAACTGGAGGCGGGCTGACTTTTTGGCAAATTCCACAACATCCTCCTGCTCCACCTTGATCTCATTGTCTTTGACCAAATGATTCCGTATAAGCTGCCATTTCAGGTCTTCCAGGAAACGAGGCATTTCGTTTTCGATCTGCTCGTCGGTAAGTTGCTTCTCTTCTTTGTCATTCTGGTTGGTCTTAACCCACCTTTTGAGGAATTCTTCAGGCAGTTTTACATCCACCTTGTTCATAAGCTTCTCTTTGGCATCAATAGAGAAACGGTACTCCGATTCCATTTGGAGGGTGTTCTCAAGGTCCTCTTTTACCTTCTGATTGAATTCCTCCTCATTGGTTACTTTTCCGGGACCAAAAATCTGGTCGAAAAGCTCCTGATTCAGTTCGGGATCCACATATTCCGTAATCTCCTTAACAGTGAAACGGAATTTCCCGCCAACCTCTTCAGCCTGTTCTTTGGTGATCTTAAGCATGTGGGATATCTCAGTATCATTGGGGAAAGCCTTCTTTGGCTCAAAAACGATCTCATCACCCACTTTGGCGCCTATGATCTTCTTCCTCTCCTCGTCATCTTTGATGACGGAAGCGGACATGACGGCATCTTCTGCTTTAATGCCATCCTCCAGTTCAGTTTCATCCTGGCCAAGTTGAACAAAATCACCCTTCAACAAGCTGTTCTCGCCCGCCTCTTCACGTTGTTCAGTAGTCCCGAACCGGCTGGTAAGCGTTTTTTTCTGGCCATCCAGCATATCATCGGTCACCTCTATCTGATAATAAGGAAGCTTCTCACGCTTGGTAAGCTTAATGTCAATTTCCGGTGCAAGGGCCACATCAAATGAAAAGACAAACTGTTCATCATGATCAAAGTCAATGGGTTTCTGTTTATCAGAAGGCAGGGGCTCACCCAGAATGTTGAGATCATTCTCACTGATATATTTTGACAAATTTTCGGAGACGAGCTTATTAATCTCATCCACCAAAACGGCCTTCCCATATTTCTTCTTCACCAGGCTGGCCGGTACTTTACCGGGACGAAACCCGGGCATGTTAACCTTTTTGCGGTAGTCCTTCAGAACTTTTTCAACCCTTGGTTCATAATCTTCTTTGTCAATAGTAACATGCACTACTGCATTCAAATCATCAATTTGTTCTTTCTCAATGTTCATGCGAAAAGTTTTTTATAATTAAGGCCGCATTGTCTGATAACGCCCTGAACGGAAATTTGCCAATCAGGCTATGACAAAAACGAGTGCAAAGATAATGAAGCATTTACAACCTGCCAAACCATAACGTGCCGACCACTGCTTTTTTTTGATATTCAACGCTTCGGGACTATTCTTTTGCTTCCCGGACCAACGGGAGAGTAAGAGCTTCAATCGTTGAATACAGCATGCTATGTCATGGATTTAGCGGCCGGCCCTGTCTGAAAATTAAAAAACCGTCTCTACACGCTTGTAAAGACGGTTAACCTTGTCTGGTGCGGACGGAGGGACTCGAACCCACACGCCTTTCGGCACTAGATCCTAAATCTAGCGCGGCTACCAATTACGCCACGTCCGCTTCATTTTTTGCAGCTGCAAATTACGATAATTTTTGCTCCTTTTCCAAATCTAAAACCCCAATTATTTTGCTTTTTTAGCTTCAATCATCCTCATGCCCGGAATGACTGAAAACACGCCTCCGAAGTTCGAAATCATCGCCCAGATATACACGCCTCACATCGGGATCATCGGCCAGTTCCTCGGCCGTACCGGCCTTCAGAATATTCCCTTCAAACAACAGATAAGCACGGTCGGTTATAGAAAGAGTTTCATGAACATTATGATCTGTAATGAGGATCCCTATGTTCTTATAACGAAGGCGGGCCACAATTTCCTGGATATCGCGCACAGCAATGGGGTCAACCCCGGCAAAAGGCTCATCCAGCAAAATAAATTTGGGATCGATGGCAAGGGCCCGGGCAATCTCAGTTCTCCGGCGTTCACCACCTGAAAGTTGAATCCCTTTACTTTTTCGGATCTGCTCCAGCCCGAATTCTTTGATCAGTCCTTCAAGCCGTTCCTTCTGGTATTCTTTGGAAAACTGGGTCATTTCCAGAACGGCTTTGATGTTATCTTCAACGCTGAGTTTTCGGAACACGCTGGCTTCCTGGGCAAGATAACCGATCCCTTTTTGGGCTCGCCGGTAAACCGGTTCTTTGGTGATCCTCTCCTGATCCAGGTAGATTTCACCTTCGTTGGGTGTGATCAGGCCCACAATCATGTAAAAAGTAGTGGTTTTTCCTGCTCCGTTGGGCCCAAGCAACCCAACGATCTCCCCCTGACTCACCTCAACAGAGACGCCTTTTACAACCGTTCGTTTCCGGTATCGTTTGACCAGATGATCCGTATATAATCGTTTCCTCTCTTCCATGCTACTTTATCCTGTCAAGTTCGCGACTCTTTCGCCGCTCCACTCCACGAGCAATAATGATGCCGGCTTCGTAAAGCAAGATCAGAGGCAGACACACCAGTATCTGACTGATCACATCGGGCGGAGTAATAATAGCGGCTACTCCCAGGGTTACAACAAACGAATGCCGCCGGTATTTTTTTAATGAGTCGGCCGTTACAAGTCCAACCTTACTCATAAAATATATAAACATGGGCAACTCGAAAAGAATACCACTGGCAAGAATGATTGATGCCACCGTCCCTATATAAGACCCCAGGTTTACAATGTTGTCAACCTTATCGCTCACCTGGTAATTGCCCAAAAAATGAACCGATAATGGACTAATGATGTAATATGCGAAAAGAATGCCAATAGAAAACAGGATGGAGGCAAAAAAGATCGCACCCTGACTGTGCTGGATCTCATCTTTATACAATGCAGGCCGTATGAATCGCCAAAATTCCCAGAAAATAAGCGGAAATGACACTATTATCCCGCCAAGAAATGAGATCCACAAGTGAGTCGTAAACTGGCCTGTCATTTTGATATTCTGAAGCAACAGTTGCTTCTGGTTGATGCACAAAACAGGCATCCGCAATTTATCTGACAGATTGCACAAAAACTGATTGGTAAAAAAATCGGGATCGCTCGGGCCAAGTAAAATGACATCAAAAACAATGTCTTTAAATACAAAAGCCAGCACTGCAAAAGCAAAAATATAAAGAAAAGAACGCACCAAATGCCACCTAAACTCTTCAAGGTGCTCCAAAAAAGACATTTCAGCCTGGCTTTTTTTATTCATCAGTATAAAATTTGTCTAAGTTATTGGTCTGATGGAACTCGCATGATTGAAGCTTATACATGTTCTTTAGTGACAACCCTTGTCATGCTCGTTTCATTCGTAAATAATTTATTTAAGTTATTGGTCGAATGGAACTTGCATTCATCAACATTTACATGTTCTTTTGAGACCTTGATGGTCATGCAAGTTTCATTAGTATAAAATTTGTTTTTTAAAGCCTAATGGTACTCGCATGCAATGATTTATACATATTCTTGTTGTGACAACCCTTGTCATGCCATTTTCATCGCAATAATTGTCTTAATTCGGTCCGGACCCAGTCCCTGTTTGGCAGGTAAAACAACTGATGTATAGATCCTGGTCTAAATCTTCCATTCATAAAACTTTCTGCGAATATAAAAACACTTTCCAAATAATTTGTTTTTGGCCTGCCAATTTTATATCTTCAATATGTTTTACCCTTATAATTAAAACAGGGTTAAAAACCTCCACTAAACTTTTTTTTCTGAAAACATACAAAATACCCTATTTCGGATATTTATATGTTTTTATCAGATCTTTGGTTAAGCCGTCGTGGTTGCCTGGCCATTTCGAAAAGAAAAAGAATATTACAGTTTGCAGGTAAAAGGAGGTAATTCCGATTCTTACCAAAAAATAAAAGTAATTTACACCCACAAAAAGATAAATTCATGCACCATTTTCCCAATAATCTATTAAATTTGTTTGCCTTTTTACAAGGTCAAAAGGAAGGGGAATAACAATCTGGGTTTGTGTTGGATACAAGAGAAATAGTTTGATTTTGTTATGACTAAGCAAGTTGACCTTAGTGGTTATTTGAAGAAACATTTTGGTTTCGATACATTCAAAGGAAACCAGGAAAATATCATCAAGAGCGTTCTGGATGGCAACGACACCTTTGTTTTAATGCCGACAGGAGGAGGGAAATCCCTCTGTTATCAATTGCCTGCGCTTATTCTTGATGGGACGGCAATTATTATATCCCCGCTGATTGCGCTGATGAAAAATCAGGTAGATGCCATGCGCAATTTCAGCGAAGATGACGGCATTGCCCACTTTCTGAATTCTTCCCTCAGCAAGTCAGCGATCCAAAAAGTGAAGGATGATGTCACCTCCGGAAAAACCAGACTGCTATACGTAGCACCGGAATCTCTGACCAAGGAAGACAACATTCACTTTCTCAAACAGGTGAAGATCTCATTTTATGCTGTAGACGAAGCGCACTGTATATCCGAATGGGG
>JAWOCV010000274.1:0-21232 GCA_046483585.1 Marinilabilia sp. | reverse complement strand
GCCAGGTGTATTGCCAGGCGTTTCCTTCGGTGTAATCGCCCTCTTCATGGATCGACTGAAACGGATCGAAAGGTTCTTTAAAACTTCCGTCACTCAGAAGGGGTCGCATGAACCGGGTTTCGGAGTCGAAATATTTTTCATAAACCCGTGATCGCTCATGATATTTCTGGGCGTTTTCTTCATCTCCTCTCCTTTCAGCAAAGCGGGCAATGGCCCAGTCCGATATGGCATATTCCAGGGCTTTGGATACCGATTCGTCTTCTTTATCGGCCGGGATATACACCATTTCTTTCAGGAGGTCGATGCCATCACTGTCCACGTTGGAAGATTCCAGCACGGCTTCCCAGGCCAGGTCATGATCGAAACCATCGAAACCTTTGAATACGGCATCGGTCACCACCGGAACGGCGCTGTAGCCCACCATGGTGTTGGTTTCGTTGCCCATCAGGTGCCAGATGGGGAGTTTGCCCTGTTGTTCATAGATGGTCAGCATGGAATTGACCATATCATTCACTCTTTCGGTCTGCACGATGGTGAAAAGTGGATGGATGGCTCTGTATGTGTCCCAAAGCGAGAAAATGGAATAATTCTCAAAACCGGGATTGTCGTAAACTTCTTTGTCGGTGCCCCGGTAGCTTCCGTCATGGTCGTTAAACAACACCGGTGCGATGAAAGAGTGATACATGGATGTGTAGAAAGTCCGCTTCACCGATTCGTCGGAATGGCTGACCCTGATTTTGGAAAGTTCCCGGTTCCATTTCTTCCGGGCTTCTTCTCTGACTTGAGCGAAGTCCCAGTGGGGCAATTCCTTTTCAATGTTTTGGAGCGCATTTTCATGGCTGACCGGAGAAATGCCCACTTTGAGCTGAACTTGTTCATCCGCTTTGGTGGATCCGGTGAGAACACCTACAACAGCTCTTCCTTCCGCACTGGTTTCCGAAATGTCATCACCAGATTTAATGGCCACATCATCAAAAGAGCGGGAGGTGACGATGGCAAAGAACAAGCGCTGATCTTCAGCCCAGCCCGTGGAATGTCTGAGACCGACAAATGTGGTGTCGTTGACCTTTTCGAGTTTGGTTTCCACCGGACTGTCCCACCCAATCCCCATTTGCAGGTTGATGGCAATTCTGGCCTCCTCACTTTCGGGAAAAGTGTACCGGTGAAGGGCCACCCTTTCGGTGGCGGTCATTTCAGCTTTGATGTCGTAATCGAGCAGATCGACCCCGTAATAACCGGCTTCGGGGGTTTCCCGGTCATGCGTGTACATACTGGCATATCCCGACAGCGGATTCTCCTGATTACCCGGGGAAAAGTGACGTTCGCCGGTATACGGGGTTATCAGTACATCCCCGAGGTCGCCAATGCCCGTGCCGCTCAGGTGAAGCTGTGAGAATCCGGTCATGATGCTGTCGGAGTAGTGGTAGCCCGAACACCAGTCCCAGCCTTTGACATAGTTGGTGGGACCGGGCTGAACCGCCCCAAAGGGCACATTGGCCCCGATGAACACATGTCCGTGATAGTCGGTCCCGATGTAAGGGTCTACGTACTTTGTAAGGTCCCTTTCGCTGTCCGGAGCCTGTGATTTGGTGCAGGCGGTTGTGGCGATAACCAGCATGGCCGAAAGCAGCAAAAGGCCCCCTTTGACACCTGCACCTTTATGGTTTTTAAATGACAAATAAGAACGAGTCATGATCTTTTGTTTTAGTTTGTGTGTGAAATTTGTGGTTTTTGGTTGATTCAGGATGTTGTTGCTTGTGAAAAGGTTGGGTTTCGAAATATTTTTTATCGTGATTATGATTTTACCGGGACTTTTGCCAGTGATCGGCAATCTGGCGCATTTCCCGGATTTGTTCAGGGTTACAATCTATTCTTTGTCCAAATCCCAGATGATCAATTGCCGGATTTTCATTGTCTACAGCAATTCTTGCAGATGCATGAATTTCGCTAACTTCGGTGTTTTCCAGAATGGTTTGGAGGTTTTCACTGTTGATCCCTGAGCCCGGCATGATCGATATTCTTCCCTTCGCATTTTTCTGAAGATAGCGCAGCAACTGTAGTGCATCGGTGGCATAAGGGGCCTGGCCGGAGGTCAAAATTCTTTCACATCCTGTTTCAATGATGTCCTCCAAAGCCTCCATGGGATCAGGAACCAGATCAAAAGCCCTTATGAAAGTTACGCCCATCGGAGAAGCCAAGTCAACAATCTCCTTTATGCGCCGGACGTCTATCCGGTTATCCGAAAGCAGAATGCCTGTGGCCACACCTTTGCAGCCGGCAGTCTTACAAAACCGAATGTCCTCTTTCATCATTTCAAATTCCTGATCCGAATAGAGGAATCCGCCCCCTCTGGGTCGAATGATCGGATAGACGGGAATAGAAACTTCCCGGCATACTGAACTGATCAGGGAAGCCGGCGGGGTTGTCCCTCCTTCGGAGGATCCTGCACAAAGTTCAATTCTGTCCGCTCCCGCTTCTGCAGCTTTCAAAGCAGCATCAAACGAAAAAACACTTATTTCAATGGTTAATTGGTTGTTCATCATTCACAATAGATTGTTTGTTATTAGTATTTCCGCCGCAGAGTCAGTAGTAGCTCGAAGCTCGAAGCTCGAAGCTGGAAGCTCGAAGCTGGAAGCTCAAAGCTGGAAGCTCGAAGCTCAATGCTCGAAGCTCGAGGCTCGAAGCTGAAAGCTCGAAGTTCGAAGCTCAAAGCCGGAAAGAAAGGTGTTTCTCACTTTACGACTTAACCAAAGAACCAATTCTTGTTTTTCAGGAGACATCCTTTTAAAACGGATATATCTCTTAAAAAACGTCAGACAGTTTCTGTTCAACCTAATAGATAAATTTTATACGGATGAAACGAGCATGGCAATGATTGTCTCAAAGGAACATGTATAAGCTCTTGCATGCGAGCCTGCCTGCCGGCTTATTAGAAGGCAGACCTTGTTTTCTTAGAAAGTTTCTTTTGAGAAAATTGATTCTTTTCGAGAAAACGTCAGGCAGGTTCCATCCGACCTTAATAAATTAATTTTATACGGATGAAATAGGAAAAATTATTATCTTAATGCAATATCTAACCCGGATTATTGACTTCGGCGAACTTCGTTTCATAAATAATCCGGATTAGACAATGGGTTATAGAGGTACCTGATGCAGTCATCATTTCTAATGACAAAATCAGATGCGAATGTACAAAAAATGGAAGAAAACTTCGATTCTTTTTCGATTTTTTTGCAAAAGTATTGCATGAAAGAAAAAAAATGATGTGCTTTGTAAAAACAATGTATTCACTTACTCAATAAAGATATGGAAGGTATATTATTTAACAATTCATTGTTAGAACGTCTTTCCGGTCTGGAAAAGAAAAAATATTTATTATCGGTACGGATCCTGAAGTTTCTGTACTTTCAGGGTCACAACCCGGTAGCGGATATTTGCAGGCATCTGAAGATCAGTACACCCAACGGTATTGCCATGCTCACTGAGCTTATGGAAAGAAAACTGATCGAAAAGAAAGGGTATGGGGCCTCGAAAGGTGGTCGTAAACCTGAATTGTATGGACTCTGCAATGACGCCTTTTATGTCCTCAGTGTTGATATGGATGTGCACCGCACGCGCCTTTGCGTGTTTAACAGCAACAATGAAAGGATCACACCTGTCAGGGATTTTGATCTGGAGCTTGACAACGATCCCCGAACCGGGGAATTGTTGGTTGATGAGATTGAAAAATATCTGGAAACCAGCGGAATTGACCGGACCGGTATTCTTGGCGTCGGTGTGAGCTTCCCCGGATTGGTGGATGCTCCGAACGGGAGAAATTTCACTTATTTTAATTTTAATGACCAGCCGGTGGCTTCTTTTCTTAAGAAAAAACTTCAGTTGCCGGTGTTTGTGGAGAACGATGCCAAAGCGGTTGCATTGGCTGTATGGCGTTTTGGTGTTGCCCGTAATGAAAAGGATGTCCTGGTTTTACTGCTTGACTGGGGCATAGGACTGGGAATGATCCTCAATGGAAAATTGTATCGTGGTGATTCGGGATTTGCGGGCGAGTTCAGTCATATTCCTATGGTGGAGAATGGTGAATCCTGCATTTGCGGGAAAAACGGATGCCTGCAGACCGTAGCTGCGGGGTCGGCGCTGGTAAAAAATGCCAAAGAGGGGATCATGGAAGGGAAGAGTTCGCTGATGTCGCATTATGCTGGCGATCGTATCGAGGAAGTTACACTGAATACGGTAGTGGATTCGGCTCTGAAAGGCGACCAGTTTGCCATTAATTTGCTCTCAGAAACCGGTGAATATCTCGGTAAAGGGATCGCCATCCTTATTCAGCTTTTTAATCCCGGCATGATCGTTTTAGGTGGAAAGATGGCGGAAGCCGGTCATTTTCTTTCCATTCCTATACAACAATCTGTCAACACTTATTCCATGCATCAGATCAGTGAAGGCGTTCGTATCAAAAAATCAGACATGGGCAAAGGCATCGGACTCAATGGTGCCATGGCTGTTGTTATGGAAGACGTTTTTGATCTGATGACCAGACTCCATCACAAAAAAAAGGTCAAAGCGACGGTTTAAGAACATTTGACCAGCTGTCAGTCTTTTATTCTGGTTAATCCGGCTGGTGCGGTTTTCGTGATGGCCTTTGCGAAATGTCCGGCTCTATTTGGAAAGGGACCGCCATCGACTGTTGTAGTCTGAACATTCTTTACCGGAATTGGGAGCAGAATTTGATGTTATAGGTTAAAACAGGTAGCCAGTCGGGCCATTTAAATTTCTATCATAATATGTTACATTTTGGGGTTTGGGTCAGATTATTGCTTTCGGGCTTTGGATTGATCATTGTAATTTCTTGCACGGATCATTCATCCCTGATCTCTGGCCCAGGGAAAGGGGAGGAGATCAGAGAGCGGGTTAAGGAGCAGAAAAAACTGGCCTCTGACCGGTATGACCAATTGTTTTCTGTTTACAATCAGGATCTTAGTAAACAAGAGAGAGAAGGTCTGGATTTTCTTTTTGCTTATATGCCCCTGAGCGATCTTTCCAATCAGGATGGGGAGTTTTACCTCGAACATGTGCGCTATGCACTTAAAACCAGGGATGCATTTTCCTGGGGTAAAAAAGTTCCCGATGATCTGTTCCTTCATTATGTAATGCCGCACAGAGTTAACAATGAATATACCGACACAGCCAGAAAAGTCTTTTACTCCGAACTGAAAGACCGCCTTCAGGGCATGTCCATGCGGGAAGCTGCCCTGGAAGTCAACCATTGGTGTCATGAAAAGGTCATTTATCATTCCACGGATGAGTATCGGACCAGTTCACCTCTGAGTACCGTTAAAACAGCTTATGGCCGTTGTGGTGAACAGTCGACATTTACTGTGGCAGCCATGCGTGCGGCAGGAATCCCTGCCCGCCAGATATATACCCCTAAATGGGCCCACAGCGATGATAATCACGCTTGGGTGGAAGTCTGGATAGACGGAGAATGGTATTTTATGGGTGCCAGTGAACCGGAACCCCGGCTGAACATGGGATGGTTCGAAGCGCCGGCTACAAGGGCCATGCTCTTGCATCACCGTACTTATGGGCATATTGATACCGACGAGGCGATTGTTCAACAAACACCGCGATACACTGAGGTCAATGTTCTTGAACGTTATGCGCCGGCTGATTCGATTGTTATACAAGTTTTGGATGACGATGACCAGCCTCTGGAAAATGCACGGGTTGAATTTCAATTGGTCAATTTTGCTGAATTTTTCCCCATAGCTGTCCTGAAAACCGATAATAATGGCATATGTGAGCTGACTGCCGGCAAAGGGGATCTGGTTGTTAGCGTTGATTTTAACGGCAAGGGTGATTGGAAGCAGGTTTCGGTTCCCGATACCGACACATTGAGGTTGTCTCCTGCTGAGGAAGTCCGGGCCGGCACCATCGAATCTTTTACCCTGACACCTCCATCCCCCTCTCAGACACCGGATTACAGTGATGTGGACAGAGGCGGGCATCAGGAACGTCTCCACAAAGAAGATTCCATTCGGCGGGCTTACGAGGATGGTTTTATCGATTCCACTGATGCCTGGTCTTTTGCAGAAGACATTGGCATTGATCCCAAACCGGCCTGGGAGCATCTTGAAGAGAGCAGAGGTAACTGGCAGACGGTCAAAAGTTTCATGGAATATGGAGCGGAGGTTGACCGGGATAAGACCCTTGCCTTATTATCGCTTGTTTCGCCCAAAGACCGGCGGGATACTCCTTTTGAAGTTTTCAGGGATCACCTCGACTTTTCCGATGATTCTTTTTGTGAAAACAGGCAAAGGTTTGAAAAATATGTATTGAACCCCCGCATCAATGATGAATTGATATCTGCTTATAAAGAACAATTTCAGCGCTCTTTCGGACAGGATTTTATTCAGGAAGTCAGAGATGATCCTGAAAGGTTGGTCAGCTGGACAAATGAACACATTGAGGTAAATGATGCAGCCAACGACTGGGGAGTGCCGCAGCTGCCGGCCGGTGTTCTTGAACTAAGAGTGGCAGACCCGAATTCACGGAATATCTTTTTTGTTGCTGCAGCCAGGAGTTTTGGCATCCCCGCCAGGGTGGAACCGGTTTTTTCCGGGGCTCAAATATTTGTGGATGATGACTGGCTCGATGTGGACTGGGCAAATGAAACACTCAGGAATACCATGACCGGTAATGTCATCATCAATTATAGTGGTGGTGATCATGCTCCCGATAAACCTGTTTATTACCGTGATTTTACCATTGCCCGGTATGATGGAGGCGTGTTTACCACTCTCGATTTTAGCGGACAGAATGAGTTTGATGATTTTCCTGCTGCTATTTCCCTTGAAAAGGGTACTTATGCTTTGGTCGCTGTTCACAGACTTGAGGGGGGTACTCTAAAGGTCAACCGCAGATTCTTTGAAGTCACACCCGGTTCTGAAGATGAATTGACCATTGATTTACCCGCCGGTCCTTCCCGGGAAGAGGGGAGGGATCTTCCAAAAGTTGACCTGAACCGGACGGTAACAGAGATTTCCGGCGGCGAGGAGATCAATGCAGAAATGCTTACCGGGGAAGACGGTCTGGTCCTGATATGGATGGATCCTTCACGGGAGCCTACAAAACATTTGCTCAATGACCTGGTCAGGTTACGGAGTAACTTCAATAATTGGGAAGGAAACATTCTCATCCTTCTTAAACCGGAAAAGATTCCTGCAGATTTTTCAGTTGAAGATTACCAGGGGCTTCCGGAGCGAAGTTATTTTGCCAGAGACGGCTCGGGATGGCTGGAGGAATTGGAAGAGGTGATGGATCAATCCCTGACCGGTGATATGCCTGCTGCTTTTGTGATCGATCCTTCGGGAGAAGTGGTCTTTAGCTCTTCGGGTTATAATATCGGGACCGGAGACGACATATTGGGACAGGTGGTTCGCCATTGCCAGGTTCCATGAAAATGAATTAACCGAAACGTGTTGTTGAAAGTTTAGCGTATCGCATTTATTCAACCCCTTTCCCGGCCAGTAAAAGTGCCGGATATTAGTGCCCTGCCTTTGTTTTTTTATGCCTTGAATGTCAGTATGATTATATCAGAAAACCATTAAATTATACAGCTATGAAAAATTTGAGTCTGATGTTGCTTCTTTTTCTGTTTGGTGTTTTTACAATAAATGGGCAAGCTGTTTATGAAGAAGAGCGTTATGTACCTGAAACCGATCCGCTTGTTCAGGAGAAATTGTCTGATTGGCAGGATCTTAAATTTGGCCTTTTGATGCACTGGGGTGCTTACAGCCAGTGGGGAATTGTGGAATCATGGAGCATTTGTGCCGAGGATGAAGGATGGTGCCGCCGCCCGCATGAAGACTATATCAGGTATAAAAAGGATTATGAGAACCTGAAAAATACTTTCAATCCGGTGGGATTTAATCCCGAAAAATGGGCAAAAGCCGCTGAAAATGCCGGAATGAAATATATGGTTTTCACGACGAAACACCATGACGGGTTTTGTATGTTTGACAGCCAGTATACGGACTACAAAGTGACTTCTGAAGATTGTCCCTTTCATGTTAATGAGCGGGCCAATATCACCAAAGAGATATTCAATGCCTTCCGGGGTGAAGACCTCTGGGTGGGAGCCTATTTCTCAAAACCCGATTGGAACAATGATGATTATTGGTGGTCGAACTTTGCCACCCCTGACCGGAATGTCAATTACGATCCGGAGGTTTATCCGGAAAAATGGGAATCGTTCGTAGAATTCACCCACAACCAGATTATGGAGTTGCTGACCGATTATGGCGATGTTGACATCTTGTGGCTCGATGGGGGCTGGGTGGCAAAAAAATCTCCCGAAGATATTCAACGTTCTTATGAGCATAAGCTAAAGGACAACACTTCCGGCTTTATTAAGGCGCAGAACATCAATCAGGACATTCGGATGGATGAACTTGTTGACAAGGCCCGTGAGGAACAACCCGGGCTCATTGTTGTAGACCGAGCTGTTCATGGCAAAAATCAGAATTACCTGACTCCGGAAAACCGGGTACCCGAAGAACCTCTTCCTTATCCCTGGGAGTCGTGCATCATCTCCGGCGGCGGCTGGTCTTATACACCCGATGCCGAATATATGAGCGGGCGGGAAGCCATTCATATGTTGGTGGACATCGTTGCCAAGGGCGGTAATCTGCTCTACAATATTGCTCCCGGACCTGATGGGCGGTGGCAGAAAGAAGCTTATGAACTGCTCGAAAAGATGGGGGGCTGGATTGATGTAAACGGCGACGGAATCTACGGCACCCGTGTTCTTGAGCCCCACAAAGAAGATAACATCGGGATGACCCAAAAAGACGGCAAGGCTTATTTTATCTATATGGCCGATAAGGATCAAAAACAAATGCCTTCACAGATTGCCGTGGAATCTCACTGCCCTTCAGGCAATGCCGTTGTGAAGCTGCTCGGCGATGACCGCGAACTGGAATGGAAATCCAGCGGAGAGGGATTTGAAGTGACCATTCCTGAAGATCTCCGGGAAAATCCACCTTCGGATTACGCCTGGACAATCAAGGTTTCCGAACTCGAAAAGTAATTTTTATTCAAAACTCAGGGAACTCCTTGTCCGGTTTGGCTTAGGTGAAAGGCTAAACCGGACAAGGTTGCATCTTTCCATTTTCGGCTACTAACCTTAATTAGTGTCCGTAAATAAAGTGGACAAACTGTGTTAGTAATCATGTGTCTGTTCAGAAAGTGCCAATTGCAAGGCTTGCGAAGCCGCCAAAAGCGCAGTTTACTCACGTAAATGAGCATTTTGGCGGCAAGCGTAACGCAGCAAGTGGTACTTTATGGACAGACACAAAATATCCAAAACAACCAAAGATTAATTTATGAAGAAGATATTCTGGCTTGCAGGCCTGTTGGGGCTGGCAGTCATGCCACTCCGGGCCGGAACACAGGACACCGTCTATGTCACCACTCACGATCAGGTTACCATCAACACCGATATGGAGACGGGTGAAAACTTTTTTACAGAGTGGGGGGAATTTCCCTCGCCCGGCAAAGAAATTCGCCGGATGAAGATGCAGGTGACCCTGGCCCATCCCGATACTATGGATATTGCCCACTGGGATTATCTGGATTTTATTCATTTGCGCCGCACCGGTGGGAAGGAGGGCGAATCGAAAGATTTGGAGATTGGTCGCATCATCACGCCTTATGGCAGTAGTTTTACGAAAGACTGGAGTTATACCTGGGAGGTGGATGTCACTGATTTTTCCAGTTTTCTGCGTGACAGCGCGGAGATCGAATATCTCCATACCGGCTGGGAGCCCGACAAACTGGGATGGGAGCTCACTGTTCGTTTTGAGATCATCACAGGGCCACCTTCGGCCCGCCCCATTGCCATTTCCGAAATATACAAAGGCGATTTTCCTTACGGAGATGAGGAAGACCCGGTCGAGAACTATCTGACGCCCGTCCCTGTGGAATTTGAGGATGGTGCTGATTTTGGGCGCATCAGAGTTCAGCACACCGGTCATGGTTTTGGTGAGCCCGACGGGTGCAGTGAATTTTGTGATCGCTGGCGTGAAGTAAAATTTAATGGGAAAGTGATTGATCATCGTGACCTTTGGAAAGATTGCGGTGACAATCCGCTCTATCCGCAGGGAGGGACCTGGATCTATGATCGGGGACACTGGTGCCCGGGCGAGTTGCAGAAACCCGATGTGTTCGATGTAAAAGCCCGTCCCGGTGAGCATACCATCGACTTTGATATGATGCCCTATGTGGACAGCATTGGGGAAGTAGATGGCCGGGAAGTGGTGACGGCCTACTTTGTGCAGTACGGAACTCCCACCCACCGGTATGATGTGGCCATGGAGTCGGTTGTTGTTCCTTCCACTGATCAGCGCTATAACCGCCAAAATCCGGCCGCGTTCAATCCGGTTATCCGTTTTCGCAACCTGGGTGCCGACACCCTTAAAAACCTGACCATCCGCTACGGGACCCTCGGTTTTGATGAGCAGACCTACCAATGGAGTGGTTCGCTGGCTTATGATGATGTGGCGGAAGTGGAACTTCCCGGTGCCATTGATTTCAGAAATGATACAAATGTATTTGAAGTAAAACTGGAGAAGCCCAACGGCAAGAACGATCTCTGGAAGGCCGACAATGAGATGACCTCCCGTTTCAGGGCCCCCAAAGAGTTGCCGACCGAAATCGTGGCTGAATATAAAACCAACAACAATCCGGAAGACAACCATCTCTTTCTGATCAACGAAGAAATAGATACCGTCTATCAGCGTATGCCGGCCGAATCCAAAGCCGATACGGTTTACTCCGATACCATTCGTGTTGAGCCCGGTCTGTATGAATTTTACCTGACCGACGAAGGCGGAAACGGCCTGGAATTCTGGGCCCAACCCCGGCAAGGGTATGGCTACCTGCGCTTTTTGGACACCGATGGCAACATTCTGCATCATTTTGTCAGCGATTGCGGAAATGGTCAGTTCCTGGCTTTCGAAGCATCGGAAGGGGCTGTTCGTGATACAACAGTGGCACAACGGGCATTTTTCATTTATCCGCGCCGTACCAAAGATACGCTGGAACTGGACGCTTTCCTGGAGGAAGAAGCCGATATGGAAGTTCATTTCGTCTCGGATGGCGAACCTGTTGAGACCCACCATTACACCGGGTTTAAGAAAGGCACTTTTGAATATAGCCTTCAGTATTTGCCTAAGGGCAGATATGTGGTCGAGATTTATGTGGAAGATGAGTTGGTTCACAAAGACAGGATCAACAGGGACTGATGTTTGACAATAGTCCGTTAAAAGATGGCTAAACGCAAAGACCTGTCTGCCGTGTCATGAAATAGACCTGTTTTGACTCAAAGGCTCTTACTGGAAGATAGAAAGTCTTTATTTCATTTGTCGCCAGGCAGGCGCCATGACCTGTCTGCCGTTATTAATATTGGCATCCTGTTATATAAACGAACTTTTGTTTGTACAATTAATTTTGTTTCACATTACACGCCAGGCAGGCGCAAAGATTTTATTATGAAAGAGTTATGACTTATCTCTTTGTTCCATAAACACTTAATTTTGAGACACTTGAAAAAGTTTAACGGAGTATTGAAGTATCTTCTTGATAATTAAATCTCTGCGTTTTTGCGTCTCTGCGTTTAGTCTTTTCTTAATGGACTATTGCTTGAGCGCAAAAAAGAAATAATATTGTTTTACCCGATAATAGTGTAACAATCTAATGATACAAAAAATCACATTCTGGCTGTTGCTGATCGCAGCATTTTTGGTTTCCATTTCTTTAAAAGGAAATGACGGGGTGGAATCATCAAAATATTGGGAAGATGATCAAGTTGTTCCTGATTTTTCACCCCGTACATATGTTTGTTATCATCGTTCAGGATCCATAGAAATCGATGGAAAGCTTGATGAGGATGTATGGTCCGAAATTCCGTGGACCACCTCTTTTGAAGACATAAGAGGAGATGGCTGGCCCGAACCGGAGCATGACACGCGTGTCAAAATGATGTGGGATGATGAGTATTTCTATGTGGCGGCTAAGCTAGAAGAGCCTCACGTCTGGGCCACTATAGAAGAACGTGATGCAGTGATCTTTCACGACAACGATTTTGAAGTTTTCATTGATCCCGATGGCGATACCCACGGCTATTACGAACTGGAGCTGAATGCCTTGAATGCCATCTGGGACCTTCTGTTGGTCAGACCTTACCGCGACGGAGGGCCGGCTATTGACAACTGGGACATAAACGGACTACGCACTGGTGTGCATGTGGATGGCAGCCTGAATGATCCTGAAGACCGCGACAATAGTTGGAGCGTGGAGATCGCTTTCCCTCTTTCCGCTCTGAAAGAGTTCGGCAAGGGGGTAAGGCCTGGTGACGGCGTTCAATGGCGCGTGAATTTCAGTCGTGTACAGTGGCATACCAACATCGCAAACGGGGAATACCGGAAAAAGACCGATCCGGAAACCGGCAATCCATTGCCTGAGGAAAACTGGGTATGGTCGCCTCAGGGGGTGGTGGATATGCACCGGCCCGAGACCTGGGGCATTGTGCAATTTTCCCGCAAGCTCGCAGGCCGGGGAGAGGCTGATTTCAATTTTGATCCTTCTGATAACATAAAATGGGAGCTGAGAAACCTGTATTATGCCCAGCGTCGTTTCCGTGCCGAAAATGATCGTTATGCCCGGTCAATAGATGAACTGGAGCAAGTAGGCTTTATCCCGACGGCACTGGAATTTGATCCCGAAATGAAAACCGGTTTTCAGACTTATGAGATCCGGGCCAGGGGAGAAAACCGATTCTGGCACATTAACAATGAAGGCCGAACATGGTCGTCCCGAATTGAGGAGTGAAGCAGGAGGGAATAGCTAGTTGTTCAAAAAGTCAAGCGCTGAACATTTACCTATCTTCTAACCTCCAGCATCTAGCCTCTTTTATCTAATAAAATATGTAAACAACCGAAATTCAATCATATACATTTTTGTTGGTTCTTTGGTTATGTCGCAAAAGAGAGCAACCTTTCTCTCCATCTTCGAGCTTCCATCTTCGAGCTTCCAGCTTCGAGCTTTCAGCTTCGAGCTTCCAGCTTCCAGCTTCGAGCTTCGAGCTTTCAGCTACAAAGTGCTTTCTGTCTTTTATCTCTGTGACGGAAATACTAACTTCCAGCATCTAACGGTCTATAGAAAACAATCGCCATGCACAAATTTATCTACATCCTTTTATTCTCATTCATATCACTGCCTTTTCTGAACGGCCAGGAAACAGAAGAAGAAAAAGCCACCAGAATGGAATGGTTCAAAGATGCCAAACTAGGTATTTTCATTCATTACGGGATTTACGCCGTCAATGGCATTGATGAGTCCTGGTCTTTTTTCAACCGGTACATTTCGTACGAAGATTATATGGACCAGCTGGACGGTTTTACCGCTTCCCATTATGATCCTGAACGTTGGGCGGAAATGTTTCAGAAAGCCGGCGCCCGTTATGCCGTCCTGACCACTAAGCATCATGATGGGGTGGCGCTTTGGGATGGAGATTTTGATCATTACAATGTAGCCGAACACACCCCTGCCGGCCGGGACCTTGTGGGCCCTTTTGTCGATGCCATGCGTGAAGAAGGCCTGAAGGCCGGTCTGTATTATTCACTTATTGACTGGTCGTATCCCGACTACCCGGCTTTTACCCGGGAAGAAGTTCGTTACGAAGATGATTCTGAAAGATGGAGCAATTTTGTGGATTTTTATTTCGGACAGATGGAAGAGTTGTCCGAACGATATGCCCCTGATCTTTATTGGTTTGATGGTGATTGGGAACACAGCGCTGATGAATGGAAGGCTGAGAAGCTCAGAAAAATGCTTTTTCACCATAACAAAGATTTGATCCTTAATGAACGACTTCAGGGGTATGGTGATTATACAACTCCGGAACAGGGTGTACCGGTTAATGCTCCCGAAAACGATTACTGGGAATTGTGTCTGACCATGAACAATTCCTGGGGCTATCAACACAACGATCATAATTACAAGTCTCCTTATCAATTGTTGTGGACTTTTGTTGATTGCATCAGCAAGGGCGGAAATCTTTTACTGGATGTGGGGCCCATGGAAGATGGCACCATCCCGGAACCACAGGTTGATATCCTTGAATCTTTTGCCCGGTGGACCGCCAAGCATGCTGAAGCCATTTACGGAACCCGGAGGGGACTACCGGAAGGTCACTTTTTCGGACCGTCCGCCCTGAGTAAAGATAAGAAGACCTTATATCTTTTTATCGATCGCCAGCCCAGATCTTCTGTGCAGGTCAGGGGACTCGATGCAGATGTGCGTGATGTGAATGTGATCGGAAAAGAAGTGGAAATTGGTTTTGATATGGATCGCGCAAAAAATGTGTTGACCTTTGATATGCCCGAAAAAAGTTATGACCCGGTCATTACGGCCGTGGCTGTAGACCTTGCTGAACCTGTTCGTTTGAAAGATCCGGGAAATGAACTTACGGATGCTTTTTTCTCAACTCTTAAAGACAACAAACGTTGGGCTGACAAACATCTACCTTTGATGGATGAGCCGGGGGAGGGAATCTCCACTCTTCACTATGCCGGTCCTTCATTGCTGTCCGGCGATAAGAATATTCTTTATCTTCTGGTTGACGGAAAGCCCAATGGACCATTGGTCCTGAAAGGGTTGAAAAATGAGATCAACCGGATATGGGTGGTTGGTAATGGCACCAAATTGTCCCATGAAGTTTTCGGAGAGCTTTACTGGAGCGATGTGCCCGGAATTGCCTATATCGATGTGCCCGATCGTGTCCTTGATCCCGTAGCCACCGTTATTGCTGTTTTGCTCGATGGCCCGGTCTCCCTTTATTCGGAGGAGGGAGGCGTGATCGAAAGCAATTGATAAGGATGTGCCGGCAGGTATTAATGACTTCAATATGTTGGATCTTCAATTTGGTAAATCATATCTGTTAAAATTATTCTAAATTATTGGTCTGATGGAACCTGCCTGACGTTTTCTCGAAAAGAATCTATTTTCTCAAAAGAAACTTTCCAGGAAAACATGATTTGCCCTCTAATAAATTGGCAGGCAGGCAGGCTCACATGATTGAGTTTTATACATGTTCTTATTGTGGCAAACCTTGTGATTCTCGTTTCATCAATTTTTTTCCACCAAGCGGATCTATTAGTTTTTTTTAATACTTCTTTGAGTATTAGGTCTTTTCTTGATGAATATAATAAGATTGCCCAATTTACTTAAGCAAAAAAAAAAGAAAAGGTTTTACATGATATATAAAAAATATATATTTGTGGTGTAAAAGAAAGGTTAAATTTCAAGAATCCTTGATATGGAAGGACTAATTTTTAAGGTTGTTTTCATTATTCTTGATTGTTTTTTGCTTTTTTTTGCGTTTTTGGTATTTAATTAAAGCCTTCATAGAGGGCGATATTGATGTTAATTTATTTCTCAATTTAAAAACAAGTCTATGATGCGACTAAAAAGTTGTTTCCCTTTTGGGAGAAAAAGCAACAGGTTTTACGCACTGGTTGTTGCCACAATGCTGATTTTTAGTGGTTTTAATTCAGCGCAGGCAGCGGGCAGTGATGGCCTGGAAAAAAGTACTTCACAGGAACAGCAGGAAGCAACCATCACCGTTACAGGGACGGTTACCGATCAGAACGGGGAACCCGTTCCCGGTGTTAATGTTGTTGTGGTGGGTACATCAACCGGAACCATTACCGATATGGATGGTAATTACTCACTTGATGTTCCTGAGGATGGTTCTTTGAAGTTTTCTTTCATCGGTTTTGACGAACAGGAAATTGCCGTAGACGGTCGTCAGAATATTGATGTGACGCTTCAGGAGCAGGATCAGCAACTTGATGAAGTGGTTGTAACAGCCCTGGGTATTAAAAGGGAGACCAAAAAACTGGGTTACGGAATGACGGAAGTTTCCGGAAATGATGTTTCCTCTGTTAATACTGTAAACACCACCGATGCCCTTCAGGGAAAATCAACTGGTTTGACCATTGGTTCATCAGACGGGGGCATGTTTGGTAACTCCAAAATCCAGATTCGTGGCGTTTCCGTTCTGAACTCCAACAACAACCAGCCGATTTACGTGGTTGACGGGGTGATCCTCGACAATCCGGTGTCGGATGCCAGTGCCGACTGGGCAGCCAGTGCCAATGACTTTGGTAACCAGCTGAAAAACCTGAACTCGGATGATTTTGAATCCGTATCTGTACTGAAAGGTGCGGCTGCAACAGCCCTTTATGGTTCAAGAGGTATCAACGGAGCCGTTGTGATTACTACCAAAGATGGTGAAGGGCTGGATCAGGGAATAGGTGTTTCTTTGAGCCAGTCTGTTGGCGTTGACTATGTTTATGACCAACCCGATATTCAATACGAATATGGCCCGGGTACCATTGCCGGATACGTTAATTATGGCGAAAGGGACGAAAACGATAACTATTATCGTTTTGATAACAGTCAGTTTTATTACAACAGCGAAGACACTCCTTCCATGAGAAACCATCCCTCTGCCGGACTTGGATGGGGACCAAAATATGATGGCAGGGATATTGAGGATTATGATGGCACAATCCGTGCTTATGAACCAGCCAGAGATAATCTCATAAATGCTTATGAGCCTGGCTATAATAGCAATACTTCCATTTCATTGAGTGGGAATAATGAAAATGGTTCTTTTTATCTGTCCAATTCTTACAATTACAGAGAAGGAACTTTGCCAAATAATACTTTTTCCAGAAATGCCACCCAATTCAAGGGTACTTATAATTTGGCCGATTGGTTAAGGGCTGAGGCTTCTATCTCGTATACAACTTCTACCCCTAAGAACCCGCGGAATAGTATAGGGCAGTCATTCGCAACTGGCGGTTTTAATAACTGGTACGATCCGGATCGCTGGGTTAAGGAAGATATTTATCAGGCTGAACATGGTGGGGTACCGAATGCTGCATATAGTGATAAATATGCTTACGTACCTGGCAACGGGACCTGGTTTTCTTATTATAAAAATGAAGATATTCGAAAAGAGCAGGTGACCCGGCCTATTGTTCGGTTAACAGCAGATCTTAGTGACTGGGTGTCTGTAACAGCCGAGGCTAACATGAACCATTTTTCTCTTGAACATGAAAACAAACAATTGGGATCGGGTTATGCCAATGAGGGTGGATTTTACAGGCTTGAGCATGAACGTAATGTGAGCCGGACCGGCAAATTGACTGCAAACATCCGGGGCGATATTACAGACGACATCAGTACCAATGTGATGCTCGGTGGTGAGCTTTTTGAGCAGGAATCCTCCATGTCGGCTGCCTGGACTGATGGCGGGCTGATTGTTCCTGGCAAATATTTTGTCGAAAATTCTAAAGAGACACATTTATCCGAAGCCTCTGTTTCAGGAACCAAACAGATCAATTCGTTGTACTTCCTGGCCAATTTTGGGTGGAGAGATCAGATTTATCTCGATATTACCGGACGTAACGACTGGTCATCTTCTTTGGTTTATACAGATGGTACAGGGAATTATTCTTATTTCTATCCATCGGTCAGTTCTTCCTGGATATTCAGTGAATCCCTTGACATGCCGGCCTGGATGACTTTTGGAAAACTTCGCCTCTCATGGGCCCAGGTAGGTAACGATACAGATCCTTACAACATCAACAAAGGTTACTCGGTCGATAACTATGAACTATCTGATGGGAATGTTTATATGAACACTCGTTCGACAACATCTGTAGATCGTGAAATAGAACCTGAACGGAAAAATTCTTTTGAAGCTGGTGTGGATGTGAGGTTTTTCAGTAATCGTGTAGGCGTGGATTATACCTATTATGATGAGACCATTACAAATCAGATTGGTAATGTGCCCATTCCTTATCAATCAGGTGTTGAAGAGTTGCTCACCAATGTGGGTACATTGACCAATTCGGGTCAGGAAATCAGTTTGCGGTTGGTGCCTTTGAGGCTTCATGATTTTGAGTGGACAACAACCTTTAATTACTGGGACAATACAACAACCATTTCTGATCTGCACGAAGACTATGGTGCATACCGGGTACTTGGCGGCTCCGTAAATTACGGGAACTACCGCATCGGATCCGTGGCTTATGAAGGTGGCGAATATGGTGTTTTGATGTCAGATAGCAAACCTAAAGTGGATTCCGAAACGGGTGAAAAGATCCTTACCTGGAATGACAGCTGGCGTGGTGCTTATTACACACGTAGTGGGGACGTAGAAAAGGTAGGTAAAATGCAACCCGATTTTGAAGGATCATGGGACAACTCATTCAGCTACAAAGGTCTTTCATTGTCAATCTTGTTGGATGCCCGTTTCGGTGGTCACCTTGCTTCTTATGGCAATCGCTACGGAACTTCTTATGGATGGCTTGAGACCTCGCTGGAAGGACGTGATGAAGAACATGGCGGAATAAGCTGGACATCTGAATATGGTGATACACAGGGAAGGACCTATAATGATGGTGTTATTCCTGATGGTGTTTTTGAGGAAGGACAGACCGTTACTGCACCAGACGGCTCAAGTGTCGATGTCGGCGGAATGACCTATCAGGAAGCTTTTGATGAAGGATATGTTGAACCGACCCATGCCAGTTCATATCATTATTGGAATAACTCCTGGGGAAGTGGTGTTGTAAATGACGATTGGTTTGAAGAGGTTGAATATATTGCACTCCGGAATATTTCTATAGGTTATAACCTTCCTTCTCAAATTGCACAATCTATTAAAGCCCGGAATGTGAATTTGTCGTTCAATGCCCGTAATCTTGGTTATCTGTACAATTCCATGCCCAATAATCTGAATCCAGAAGGATTCCGTGGAACTACCAGTACTTCAAGCTTCCGCGAGCGGAATTTTATTCCCTATACAGCAAGCTATACCTTTACTGTAAAGCTTGATTTTTAATATGTTGAATTTTTTAAGCAGGATGATAGCAAATGGCATGAGGTCAAAGACTCTGATCTTTGAAAACAGACATCAGTCAACATGCCGATTCAATTAGCTTAAAATTAAATATTGTTTTTATGAAACGAGCATGGCAAGGATTTTACAATTCACCCCGGTTTTGGGGAGAATGGGTAAAAATACCTTCATGTGAGTTCCGTACGATAAATAAACTAATAAATTAATTTCGTATGAAAAGTTTATCACAAATATTCATCGCACTTTTCCTTGTGGCAGCTTTTACCGGCTGCGACAAGGATGAGTTTGCCGAGTTGAACACCAATCCGGCGACGCTGGACGAGCCAGATTTGCGGTATTCTCTTACAAAAGCTGTGGAGCAGATGTATGAGAATGACTATACAACATGGTTTTACAACAATTCTCAGATCATATTTCCCTGGACCCAGCTAACAACAGAGGAGGGCGGGAATTCTTCTGATATGAATCAAATGGACAACTTTGGGACCCATAATATTTACCGGGAATTGTTCCCTCAGACCCGTGATATTCAACATCGGATTGAACAAATGAACGAAGAGGAGCGTGCCATGCGTCAGGCATTGAAGGCCATTACATATCCGGTACAAATCCTTCCTGCCATGGCCAACTCTGATCTGATCGGATCTGTTATCTACGAAGAAGCCGGACTGGCACCTTTTACCAGTCCTCCCTTGATTACACCCGAATACGACAATCAGGAAGAATTGTACAACCTTTGGCTGGACCAGCTGGATGAGTCCATTGACATCCTGACCAATGCGGAAGACCAAATTGATTTTGGTAAGCAGGATTTGATTTATGGTGGAGATTATATCCGTTGGGCCAAATTCTGCAATCTGCTCAAACTTAAGATTGCTGCCCGGATGATTAATATTGATCAGACCCGTGCTTTACAGATTGCCGAAGAAGTGGCCAATTCTGAAGCTGGCTACATGAACAGCCTTAACGATGATTTTGTTTATCATCGCAGTGTGAAGTACTATGGTACCCTTGAAGACATCTGGCTCGGTTATGCTGGTAAAGAGGTTGTTGATTTCATGCGTGAAAACCGTGATCCCAGACTTCGTTTCCTTTTTGAAAAGAATGATTTCAATGCTGAAGTTGTTCAGGCCTTCATTGACGATGGCGTTGACTTGCCCCCCTATGTAGAGCAATATGTCACCTACGATGGAGATGGTAATTTTGCCGGTTGGGATGGTCCCGGTGAGCCCTGGGTTCGTTATCACGGAGCTCCCTTGGCACCGGATGCCCAGCTTGATAGTGATAACGACATTTATTTCAATCAGGGAAGTGAGTTTAGGGTATCTGACGGAGATTCTGAAAAGACCTATGCTGGAACTTCTCTTTACAGTGAGAAACTGATCCGCACAAGTTATGATTATACTTATCCCACTAAGCCTGGCGGAAGGGTTATTGAGCTGAAGGACAATGAGCCTCCCGTAAATGTGATTCTGGGTTCCTCTGCAGAGACCAATTTCTACCTTGCAGAGTTTAAGCTCTTGGGAGCCAATTTACCTGAATCTGCCCAGGATTATTTCAACCAGGGCGTACGATTCTCTGTTGAGCGTATGGATAAGCTTGCAGAGAACAATGAGTTTCCTTATTACAGCAATGATCCGGTCTATACTGATCCCGAGCAGGCTGAAGCTGCAGCAACATACCTGCGTGATGGCGAAATTGAAGAATTATTGCAGGAGCCTGCTTATGATCTGTCCAATGACGGTCTTGAAAAAGTGTATATTCAGCAGTATATTAATTTTGCTGCCACACCCCATGATCTTTGGACACTGACTCGTAGAGCCGGTATTCCGGAAAGAAATAGTAATTATCTGCCATGGGATCCTTTTATTTCATCCGGAAATGAACTGACTATTCCACGTAGGTTCAAAATTGAGACACCAACCGAAGACAGTAAGAATTACGAAAATGAAATGGAAGCTGTTGAGGAACAGGGATTCACAACAGGAAGCCGTGATCCGCAAACTTTGAATGAAGAAAGATTGTGGTTTGATATTAATAATCCTGATTATGCTTCAGGTCCTAACGAATAAATCTGATCAAGAGATTTTTCAGTGATAAAAAAGGGCTGTCTGTTTTTCACAGGCAGCCTTTTTTTCGAGTTGATTTTCAGCAAGCCCGATATCCATCAAAAGGGTTAATCTGTAATTATTTCCCCTACAATACATGTTCTTTCATTAATTTTTTTTAATT
>JAWOCV010000251.1:0-4979 GCA_046483585.1 Marinilabilia sp. | reverse complement strand
AAGAAACCTTCCACATCACCGGCATTGCAGATGACCTGACCCCCATGAAAACCATAAAAGTCTCCGCCGAAGACGAAGCAGGTAAAGTCACGGAATTTGATGCCATCGCCCGCCTCGACTCCCGCATTGAGGTGGAATATTACCGCAACGGGGGGATTTTGCATTATGTGTTGAGGCAATTTTTGAAAGCGTAACAGGCAAGACGCCCGTAAAGGATAATGTCAACTATTCGGGAATGAATTAGAATAGTTGGAATCATAAACCATTTTGAAACACTGGTGTCCGGAGAATTTAGCTAAAAAATTTATCTATGCTTTGATTCACGGGGATCTGGAATATCAGAACTATGTGGCGGGCTTGGACTCGCTTCAGCCAAATCCCGTGAAGAAAATCAAAACATTTTTCGTTAAGAAATCCGAACTGTTTGACCCCGATATTAGTTTTGTAGGCTTTTGCGGTTTCAACCCAAAAGCCACAAAAACTTAAATCGGGGGAGTTTTCGGATTTTAGAAAAATGTTTTGATTTTTAGGGATTTGGGTGAGCGACGGCATTTCTTGTTTACTTCTTTTTGCTGTAGAAAAGAAGTAAAAGCCCGCGCGGCTTTAGCGCAAAAAAGAAATACTATTGTTTCTCCTCACAATAGTGATTTAGAATGGCTTTTACGGATGTGACCTAATCAAACTTAATGCAGGTAGAGGAATCAGGTCTGTTTTTTCGGGATACAGATCATCAAGTTGGTGAATAGAGGAATATTTGCAATATTTGAGCCCAATATAAGAGCCCCGCGCTCCACATTTTACTCCTGAATTATATTTTGAAAATATCGATGTTAATGAAATTGCTGTGGCAACGGGGACGTGCCTTTTTTAGATATTTTTTGTTGTCACGTCATTACAAGGGATTCGGCATTCATTCACCGTTTGTCTTTTATCTTGTTCGTGAAATATTCTATGAAGGTCATCCTTTTTATGCCTTTAAAACTATTGAGGCCGCCAGACGGATGATGTTAAAAAACAAGCAGACTGTTTACACCGGATCTTTCGGGGCGTCTTCTGCAGTTGGCGGAAGAACCAGAACCATTAAAGAACTCGTTGCCAGTGGCAGTCTGCCCCCCAAATACGGGAGATTGTTGTTCCGCCTGATCAACCATTTTTCCGTTCGAAATATTGTTGAGATTGGAACCGGAACCGGTGTTGGGACCCTTTTTCTTGCCCTTCCTGATTCTTCAGCACGGATTACAACCGTGGAAGGCAATCATCAATTAAGCCATGTTGCTCAGCGTTTGTATGAGGTTGTGGATGTTAAAAATGTGACGGTTGTTAATGGTATTTTTCGTCAGGTATTACCGGAGATAGTGGATGGGTACGATTGTCTGGATCTGGTGTATTTCGACGGAGACCATCGCTATTCTTCAACCCTGGAATACTTTGAGATGTGTCTCAGGAAAATTCATAATGACTCCATTTTTGTATTCGATGACATACACTGGTCCTGCGAAATGGAAAAGGTGTGGAAAGAGATTTCCTGTCACCCCCGGGTGACAGTGTCTATAGACCTTTATCGCATCGGGATCGTATTTTTTCGGAGGGAATGTTCCAAACAGCATTATGTGGTGCGATTTTAAACCAAACCACCTAACATCCGTCTAACCTGAATAATTCATGAATAATCTATTACAATGCTCAACTACCGTCAAAATACAAGCGTCCTCATCAAATTTGATTTGAAAATAGTTAACTGTTCCCTGCTTTGAATTTGCCTGCGGTTGCTTGTATTTCTTGATATTTGAGCATCTCATGACGAATATTTGTGAATTCATCAGTCCTCCAAAAAGCGGGGGCTTTTTCCTTTTAGAGGAATACATGAAACTCGCATTAAAATCATTTGAGGGTCAAAGGGTTGAATGTTTCATGTATAAGATGTTTTAAATGGGCATATCATTGTTCAGAAAGTTCCGTTTGCAAGGGTGGAACCTGGCTAAGGGAATTTTAGTGATCAGGGAATTTGTTGTTTCAGGGAAAAAAATAAGGTACCAGTTAAAACCATAAAAATCCATGAATAAAACGATAATACATCTCGAGGATTTGAAGAAACATTATGAAGTGGGGACTCAGATCGTCAAGGCTCTAAACGGGGTAACCCTTTCCATTAAGAAGGGGGAGTATGTAGCCGTAATGGGGCCTTCAGGCTCCGGGAAATCCACGCTGATGAACCTGATAGGAGCACTTGACACCCCTTCGTATGGGAATTATATCCTTAACGGCACCAATGTGAGCCATTTGTCGGATGATCAGCTTGCAGAGATCCGAAATCGTGAGATAGGATTTGTTTTTCAGACATTTAATTTGCTTCCCCGCTATACGGCACTCGAAAATGTGGTTTTACCGCTGATCTACGGTGGAGTAGCTAAAGAAGAAAGATACCGCCGGGGAAAGGAGGCTTTGGCTAATGTGGGACTATCGGACAGGATGACGCACAAGCCCAATGAATTGTCAGGTGGACAACGGCAGCGGGTTGCAGTGGCCAGAGCTCTTGTGAATACCCCGTCGTTGATTCTTGCCGACGAACCTACAGGAAACCTGGACAGTAAAACTTCTGTGGATATTATGCGGCTTTTGGACGAAATCCATGCCGCTGGCAATACCATTGTTCTCGTGACACATGAAGAAGACATTGCCCGGCATGCTGAGCGCATCATCAAGTTAAGGGATGGTGTCGTGGAAAGTGATGTAATGAATGAGGTGGTTGCAGAATGAAGAAGTTTCTTGTGCTTCGGCGGGTTATGCAAAATATTCCAGGATCAACGGGACGAGAACGGGAACCAGTACCGAGAGAACAATGCCACTGAAGATGCTTATAATGGCGTAATCTTTTCCTGTTGCCTTCACAATAACCGGGAGAGTCGTGTCCATGGCGGTGGCTCCCCCCGAAGCAATGGCCCCCAGTTTTCCAAACCAGCGAACCAGAAAAGGAGCTGCTGTTAACGTGATTATTTCCCTGAATATGTTGGCCAGTAAAGCAATCACCCCCATTTCACTTCCACTTATTTGTCCGATAAAGATGGCCGACAGGGAGTAGTACCCGAAACCCGCTCCCACAGCCATCCCATTGGCCACATCGATGTTGCTGATCAGCAATGAAACCAGAATGCTTCCACCCAGACTGCCCAATACAACAATGACAGGGACCAAAAGAATGCGGTAGCTTGTTCGTTTCAGTATTTCAAAAGCTCTGGGGTCTCCGCCAATGCTTATGCCTACCAGGATCATCATGATATACAGTGTTCCGGTTGAAACGGATTCATCTCCCCAGACGGCGGGGAATAACTTAAAAAATGATCCGCTTGTTCCTGCCAGGAAGACCAGCAATATCCATAAACTCTGACTTTTTAAGACTTTTATGAATTTGTCGGAAAAAGAAGCCGTTGAACGCCCTCTTTTTACCGGCGGATTGCTGCTGTCCTCCCGAAAAACAGATGCCATCAGTTTTGCCAGCAACAAACTTCCCAGTATTGCCCCGCTGCTGATGGCTACTGCCTGCCACCCCAGGGTTGTAATATTGTTGACAATCCGGGGATCTGTTCCCACCGAAATGCCCAGAAAAAAGAGCAATGCAAATACAGCTACCATTACCAGCCGGTCGGTCAGTTCTAAAAGACGGGGACGATTGGGGAGAAAAACGCCTGCGATTATTCCTGCAATAAAAAGACCGATGACCATTAGTGAAATCATATTTATTTTCTTTTTGTGGGCCTTGTGTTATTACTATAGGTTGGGGATTGATCAGCTGCAAATATACACCTTTGCGGGTGAATTTAATATCCCATAAGAAGTAGAGGCGTACCTGTAAACCAATCCGTTTAGCTAGCGCCCGTCTGCAAATTGGACTTTATGGACAAACACCAGATTGTGTCTGTCCATAAAGGAAATACCATTTACTGCGTTACGTTTCCCTCCAAAATACTCATTTACGTAGGTAAATTGCGCTTTTGTCGACTTGCGTCACCCAACGGACACCAAAGGCTTGTCTCTTACGCTTCATAGCTTCAGCGACGAAGCGCCGATGGCACGGCGCTAAAGCTTTAGGCGGCACGCGGTCGCAAGCTTTGCTCTGCTGAAGCTACGCGAAAGCGATGGCTCGCAAGTGGCGCTTTCTGAACAGACACATGACCTAAAACAGACATTGCTTAATTTATAGACGGGCACGAGCTACCTTGAAATTCTTCGTTCATTGTCTCAGGTATACAATTCAGAAAATGAGACAGTGTGTTCAGAAAACGGTTCATATTTTTCATTTCATGAATTTATTGTTTATATATTTTTGAACCATCAAATGAATTAGTTTTGTTAATCAAGGTGTCAGAATCTTTCATCTGACTAAATATGTAAACAACCGAAATTCAATCATATACATTTTTGTTAGTTCTTTGGTTATGTCGCAAAAGAGAGCAACCTTTCTCTTCAGCTTTCAGCTTTCAGCTTCGAGCTTCTAGCTTTGAGCTACTACAGACTCTGCGACTGAGCTACTTTCATCTGCCGTTGTGAGATAAAGAACCCAAACAGGACCATTCATTGCGGAATAAGCCAAACAAGAGGGTGGGGGGCTTGAATTTCACCTGTTTTTCTGGTAATTGTGCTTATCAAACTTCACTGTTCTGGTATTCATGATCATCTTTTCCGGGTTACTAATTGTGAAACCACGTTGTAAATGCGATCTGTCATTGATTTGATTTATCGTTTAATTCCAAAAATTATGATCATATAGGGATTATCAAAAAAATAACTAGATAAATATATTTCTACTTAATTCCTAATGTAAAATTTAATTTCGTTTAAAATGAAAAATTTCAGACTCCTTACCATTACAGCAAATTTGGCTGTTATGTTCTTTTTTGTTTCATGTGTTGAGAATGAGGAATCGGAGGGTGTAAGGGCTCTTCGAATGGCCCAGGCCGATTTGATCCAGGCCAGGGCTGAAA
>JAWOCV010000171.1:0-8604 GCA_046483585.1 Marinilabilia sp. | reverse complement strand
ATATTGCCTCTTTTTAGTCCCCCCTCCCTGGGAGGGGGTTAGGGGGAGGCCCCAATTAAGGTGGTTATAGCAACAGGGTTCCACCTCTTCCCATTCCGAACAGAGAAGTTAAGCCTGTTAGCGCCGATGGTACTGTGTAAAAACGGGAGAGTAGGTCGCCGCCGACCTTTTAAAAAAAGACCCGGTCTGTTAATTCAGATCGGGTCTTTTTCATTCAGGACGTCCGTATTTCCTATTCGGACGATGCTCAGGTCATCCGGAATCCCTTTCGGACTTTTTATATTTGCTTATACTACTCGCTGATAACTTTACTTTTTGATAGAATTGGGAAAAAACTAAGCTTAGCAATAGTTCGTCCGTAAAAAAAAGCCTAAACGCAGAGACACAATGACGCAAAGTATTTATTATCACAGAGTTGAGCCTAAGTTGTGTGGCTTTGCAAACATCTTATTATTAATTACCTGAAAAAGTTTAACGGAGTATTGAGCTTAGATAAGCTAAAAAAAGCCGCATGCAAAGAACCGATCTTAAGTTAAGTCGTTATCCCGTCTTCGGCTTTTCTTTTCTGAATGTTTTCGCTTTTCTTCCAGTCGTCTGGCTCTGGCGGATCTTGAGGGGCGGGTGGGTGTCCTCTTTTTAACCGGACGAAGGCCTTTTTCGATGGTTGAGAAGAATCTTTCAATGGCCTGCTCCTTGTTCATTTGTTGCGATCGTTCATTTTCTGCCGTAATGATCAGCTCACCGTTTTTAGTTAGTTTATTTGATAATCCGGACATGAGCAGTTCTTTCTCAGGGTCGGTTAAGACAGACGATTCCGGAACAGAAAAACGCAATTCAATTTTTGTGTTGACTTTGTTTACATTCTGTCCTCCAGCCCCGCTACTGCGTGTAGCCGATATTCTCCATTCCGGTTTGAAATCCCTGTTGCGGACATTCTGCATATCATTTTTGGTTTTCAAGCAAAATTAATGAAAAATCACTATTTTCGGGCATGCAAGAAATTGGTCAGTCGATTATCGCTTTCAGTGATTTTATCTGGGGACCGCCAGTACTCGTTTTATTATTGGGAGGCGGCCTTTTTTTTATGCTTTATTCACGGCTTTTACCCCTGAGGTACCTTGGACATGCTTTTGATATTTTACGGGGAAAATATGATCAGAGTGGTGGCGGCGGGAATATCAGTCATTTTCAGGCTTTATCCACGGCCCTGGCAGCTACAGTAGGCATGGGGAACATTAGTGGTGTTGCCATAGCTATTTCCATGGGTGGTCCGGGGGCTATTTTCTGGATGTGGATAAGTGCTTTGCTGGGCATTTCTACTAAATTTTTCACTGGTACACTGGCCGTGATGTACCGGACTCAAGACCGGGAAGGGAGGTTGCTTGGTGGTCCTATGTATATTATTACTCTCGGGTTGGGACGGAAATGGAAACCCATGGCTGTTTTTTTTGCGGTAACATGTATGTTTGCTGTTTTCCCGGTTTTTCAGAGCAATCAATTGACTCAGGTGATCAGGGATATTGTTTTGGCGCCTAATGGTGTTAATACAGGTTTTGGCAGTAACCTGATCACCGGACTCATCATTACCTTTTTTATGGGGCTTGTGATTTTTGGTGGCATTAAGCGGATCGGGAAGGTCACTGCAGCAATGGTGCCGGTTATGGTTCTTGTATACATGGTCCTGGTACTTATTGTTATTTCTTTTAATGTTGAGAATGTGATTCCTGTGGTTAAACTGATCTTTGTAGATGCTTTTTCGGCCAATAGTGTTTTGGGTGGTGCCGTTGGGGCTTTGATCATAACAGGCATAAAGCGTGCGGCCTTTTCCAATGAAGCTGGTATTGGGACTGCTCCCCTGGCCCATAGTGAAGCGAAGACCAATGAGCCGGTTCGTGAAGGACTTGTGGCCATGCTGGGACCCGCCATAGACACCCTTCTTGTTTGTACGCTGACAGCCCTGGCTATACTGGTTACAGGTGTGTGGCAGGAGACCAGCGTTGATGGCATTACCCTGACGGCTATGGCTTTTGATGCTGCCATTCCGGTCGTTGGTCCATATTTGCTGATCTTGTGTGTCGCTTTTTTCTCATTATCAACCTTATTTGCTTTTCCTTTCTACGGGGCTAAGTGTTTCGCTTATTTGTTTGGACAACGCCGGTCCGGTTATTATTTGGTGGCAAGTTTGTTTAGCTCTGTTATTGCTGCCGTATCGTCTTTACATGTGGTGATTGCTTTTATTGATTCGGCATATGCACTTATGGCTTTTCCGAATATGATTGCCGCTCTTCTTCTTGCTCCACAGGTCAAAAAAGCTTATTTGCGTTACTTTTCCACTGCAGTTGGCAGAGCGTAACGTAAAAATATGTATTTTAGAACATTGTTTTATATATCATAAAGGACAATGATAGACTTCCTGAAATACATTGATGTCATTTTTACGGGTGCAGCTTTAATTGTTATTGTCATTCTTTTTTTAGCCGGGCCGAAACAAAAACAAAATACGGAATCTACAAATGGAAGCGGATCAGGGCTTTTTTCCCGATGGATATACCAATGGGGTGGTTTTGTTGCTGCCATTCTTATTCTGTTTGGAGGATGGTACATTTCCCGGGATTTGACCAGGCAGCAGGAGGCCCATATGCATCAGACCTTGAGGCATTTTACAGAGGATCTGGCCCGTTCGCTTCATCATAACCATATAGAACCTCTTAGATTTACCGAGGCTGACAGCAATTCTTTCTTTTATCAGCGGCTTACAGAACAACTCAGGCACTATTCGAATTATTCCGGTGTAAAGAACATTTATACATTGGGGAAAAGAGGGGAAGATTATTATTTCGGCCCTGAAAGTCTTGAACCCGGAGACTCGCTTTACTCTCCGCCGGGTACACGTTACATTCAGCCCCCTGATGTTCTTGACGAAGTGTTTTCGGGGCAGGCAACACATGTCTACGGTCCTTTTGAAGATGAATACGGCCGTTTTTTTAGTTGCTTTTCACCCGTGATTAGTCAGGACGGGCAGGATGTCTTAATGGTCGTAGGTGTGGATATTCCCTTGAAAGAGTGGAATTATAACCTCTATTCTGCTAAGCTGAAACCCCTGGGGGTAACCCTCTTATTGCTGCTTTTGATTTTATTTGGGTTTGGCTTTATCCGCAGAAAAAAGAATCAACGCTTTTTTGGTTTTGGTCCGTTCCGGTACTGGGAAGGTCTGCTTGTTTTCCTGGCTGGGTTGATTATTACTTTGTTTATTGCTTATGTTTCACAGATCGAAGGAAGACGATACCGACATGCCATTTTTGCCAATACCGGCTCTATTGAAGTTGAAAAAATATCAAAGTCACTGGATATGGTCCGGCACCATATCACTGGTATGTCCAAATTGTTTGCAGCCAGTGAGGAAGTTACCAATAGCGAATTTCACGACTATGTAACAGAAATTGTTGATTATCAATTTATTGAATCTGCCGGCTGGATCGAGATGAAGCCGGATGACAGTTTTTTGGTGAAATATCTTTTACGCCCGGAAAATTGTCCTCTTGCCATTGGTCCTTTTGATCCGGCGGCGGATCCTCTTCGTCAGCAGGCTCTCAGAGAAACGCTTTCGACTGGATTGATAGCTGCCACGGGGTCTTACCCGCATGAGGGCAAACAAATGATTGACCTGTTTTTGGTAACAGAAGATTCGGCCGGTTTGGCAACCGGAATGGTTTATCTTTCTCTGTCGCCGGAATCGCTGGTAGGCGACCTTCCAGGTGATAAGCAGCGGCAGAATGACCATTTTAATGTGGCACTTCAACTGATCAATGAGCCAACACTGAAAAAGACTCAGGCCTCCTTCCCTCTGTTTTCATCAAAAAGTGCGGATGAAGGGGAGTTGGTTTATCAATCTATGGATTTCTTTTTTGGGAAAGTGTTTCTGGTCACGATAAAGGCAGGTCCGGGCCTTGAAGAGGTATACAATCGCTCAGACTATGTGGGGACAATTGTTGGGGGCTCGTTGCTGACGTTGATGATAAGTGTTCTCATACTTGTTATGAGCAACCGTCGCTATTTTCTTCAGAGGCAGATAGAAAAACACATGGCCCGCCTTAAAGCAAGTGAGGAACGTTTTCGTTCTCTCTTCTCTAATATGATGGAGGGTGTGGCCTTTCATGAAATGATATCAGATGAGAAAGGAGATTTTGTCAACTACCAGATTGTGGAGGTGAACGAAATTTTCGAAAAGCTTTTGAAAATAAAGAAAGGGAAGGTGGTAGGGAAAAAAGCCAATGAGGTTTACAGAGGAATTCCTTATCTGGATGAATATGTAAAGGTGGTCCGGGAGAAGAAACCTCTTATTTTTGAAACTTATTATGCCCCTGCTGAGAAGTATTTTCAAATATCCGTTGCACCATGGGGTAAAAATGGTTTCGCTACCATTTTTTCAAATATTACTCAAAGACGACTTGCTGAAGAGCGACTCAGGAAGAGTGAAGAAAAGTACAGGTTAATATCGGAAAATGCCGGAGACCTTATATGGTTGTATGATCCCGGGAAAGATCGTTTCAATTATGTGAGTCCTTCGGTACGAAAGCTTTCCGGGTTTACCGATAAGGAACTGACAGGAAAAAGTTATATTGACCTCTTAACGGCTGAATCCAGTCGGAGAATTAAGGAAGAAATAGCTATGTGTATGGCTCGTTTTAAGCAGGGGGATGAAAAGGCCCGGACCTGGACTTCCAGACTGGATATGTTGACCAGCTCAGGAGGTATTATTCCCCTGGAAGCTGTTGCGACGCTTCTTTGGAGTGAAGATGGCAAAGTAACGGGCATCCTTGGCGTCGGCCGGGACATTAGTGACCGGATCAGAGCAGAAGAGGCTCTTCGCAAAAGTGAGGAGAAATACAGGCTATTGGTGGAAAACCAGAACGATCTGGTTGTAAAGGTCGATGCCGAAGGTTATTTTCTTTATGTGAGCCCTTCATATTGCCGCCTTTTTGGAAAAAGTGAAGAGGAGCTTTTGAACCGGAGATTCCTCCCACTGGTGCATCCCGATGACCTTGACGAAACCAGTAAAGCCATGGAGAGACTGAAGGTCCCTCCTTATCATATCACTCTTGAACAACGGGCCATGACCAGTAAAGGGTGGCGTTGGTTATCGTGGAACGATACCGCCATGCTCGACGAATCCGGAAATGTCAGGGAGATTATTGGTGTGGGGCGTGATGTGACCGATCGCAAAAAGGCTGAAGAGGCCCTGCAGGAAAGCCGGGAAATGCTTGAACGGCAGAATGAGGAATATGCCGCCCTGAATGAAGAATATCTGGCTATGAATGAAGAACTTACCAGTATCAATGAAGATCTGAGTGTGGCCATTGAAAGAGCTGAGGAGAGTGAAAAACTGAAAACAGCATTTTTGCAGAATATGTCGCATGAAATCCGTACACCTCTTAACTCCATTATCGGGTTTTCCGAGATGTTGGGGATTGAGAAAATCGACGACGAGGAGCGGAAAGAATTTACTTCGATCATTGTCAAAAGCAGCCGGCAGTTGCTGGAACTGGTTAACGATATTCTGACCATATCAGCCATCGAAACACAACAGGATGAGATCACCATCTCAGAGGTGAATATTAATAAATTGCTTTCAGAACTTTATGCCATCTTCCGGTCCAGGGCAAAGGAGAAGGGGATCAAATTGAAGAAGGATCTGCCACTTCCTGAAGATAAATCTCTCCTGAAGACCGATGAACTTAAACTTCGTCAGATTTTAACCAATTTGTTAGGAAATGCCATTAAGTTTACCTCTGAGGGATCCGTGGAATTTGGTTACCGCCCCGGAGGAGAGGGGTCTTTGGAGTTTTATGTGGAGGATACAGGAGTTGGTATCCCCGAAGATATGCAGGAACGTATTTTTGAACGTTTTATGCAGGCCGATAACAGTATAAAAGGCTGTTATGGTGGTACAGGTCTGGGGCTTGCCATATGCAAAGGCCATGTTGAAATGCTTGGGGGTAACATATGGGTTGAATCGTCCTCCCATGCCGGTTCGGTCTTTTATTTTACGCTTCCATGGGAGAAAAATTAATTTTCTTCGGTTTCCGTTACCTCTTCTTCTTCATTGTCTTCCGTGTCTCCATCGGTTGAAGGCCCGGATGTATCCTCTTCGTCCTCTTCACTGTCTTCTTCATTAACTTCTTCCTCTTCAAATTTTTCCATAAATCTGCGCAACCTGTTTTTTGAGCCCAACTGGAATATATAAGAATCTTCTCCGATTCCGGATTTCATTTTGCGTTCTTCTGTTTCCAGGGCCCGGATATCATTATTAAAAGAGTCGGAGGAAGAAAGCACAAGCATTTTTTCATTATTATAGCTGAAAAAGAACCAGGTACCGGGTTCTGCCTGAATGTGAATTTCGAAAGAGTTTCCGCCCCGGCTTCTTGAAATGAGGGCTTTCACATCAACCTCCCGGCTAATGGTCTGATCGTTTATCCATCCCAGATCGGCTTTGCCTTCCGCTACATACGAACGGGAAGATGTGTCCCAGGAGAATTCAATATCGGTGAAGAAAAGAGTGTTTTGCAGGCCGGATGGAAGAATTTCCGAGATATCGGTTGTAGGTTCCAGTATATCGATCAGGTTTTTGGCTTCTTCGGCGGGCATCCATTCGCGAAGTTGTTTCTCTACAGTCTCCTGATCATGATTGGCTTCGGGAGCCTCTGATGCTGCAATTATATTGGTCAATGAGCGGAGGCTGGTCTCATCAAGAAAGAAATCTGCACCAAAAAGACCGTTGATCAAGATCTCATTATTTTTTCTCAGATGTTTAATGATGCCTGATGAATTAAGATTTACCCGTTCAAGGTCCATGCCCAGATCCAGTTCTCCTTCACCGCTTACCTGGCATGTTTCAGCATGATATCTGATAATATTTCCTGCCGAATCGGGGTGGGCAAGTTTTTCTTCCCGGGCAATTTCAAAACAGTTGTTGTCATCGTTATAGATAAGATGGCCGCCCGCAGAGATGATGGTTTCATTATTGGTTCGCCTGCTTTCTTCCAGAAAAGCACTGTAAACATGGGTTGAATCCAGTTGCAGGTAAAAACCCCGGACCAGCTCTTCACGATCTTCGCCTTCATCACTGAAAGTTCTTTCTTCAAGAGGAATGGTCACATCGTATGGATTGACGGGTGCGTTGAATCTGACATGATCCTGGGGACCGGTTTGTGAGCATTGGTGCAACATTTGCACGCCTCCATCGAACGTGAGGATGGAATCACCGGCAGCAAGCTCCACGTCTCCGTTGAAGGAAAAATGCTCATCAAAAGTGAAATAATCATCTTTTTCAATACTTCCCTGTGCATAGGTTTGTTCCTCATCCTCGAAGGTTATTTCATCAAAGTAGATGGTGTGCTCTTTCATATCGCCGTTGGTGAATGTATATTCCCCTTCGGCACTGTATTCATATTTTCCTTTAACCGTGACGTTGGCATTATGGAATGTGTGAAAATTATTATTGAGCTCTATAGTGGCTGAATCAAAGGGGCTCATTTCGGCATCTTCCTGAATGTTGATAATGCCGTCTTTCAGGAGAATATTGGCATCGGCTACTTCTATGTTTGAAACTTCACTGGCTTTAATGGTTTTGGATTCTATATCGTAACTGGCCAGGGGGGCCTTAAAATCAAGAGAATCCTGTCCGCGGTGAGTGGAAACAAAGCGGTTGCCTTCGGAGCCGCTGGCCCCCATGGAAATATTGTTCCGGTCCATGTTCCATGAAAATTCACTGATGTAGGCGATGTACAGATTATCGGAGAATTCTACTTTGTTTCCTACGTCTCTTGAAGAGAAACGTCCCTGTCGTTCTTCAAAATCGATATCAGCAGAGAGATTATCTGTTTTGAAAGAAACCCCTTCAATATCTTCTCCTTCGGTGAGATTAAAATCTGCACTGTCTGCCTTTAATGCATGGTGGGAGAGTTCCATTTTTTCAGATATGAGATTGGCCGAAGACATGGAAAGTGTGCCTCCTGCTTCAATACCACCGGGTGAGAGGGTAATCCGCCCCTCAAGTGAAGTCTCTTTTTCAAACAGCTCAAAATTTTCTTCCAGTGCTTCAGCGGTCAGTTTTTCTTCTTCGGGAAGAAAACTGATGTCAACCTTCTGTCCCTGAACATCCGGATATTCCACTTCCGTGGTTTGTGGTTCGACTTCGAAATTTTGAGCTATCCCCTTTGTTTCATTGGGCAGGAATGTGAAAGATTCGGATTCGGCCTGGCTGGTGAGGTATTCCAGTTTACCTTCTCCTTTCAATCCTTCATTGCTCAGGTCTATTTCGTTGAAAAAACGGGCTTTGTTGTCGTAAATTGGATAGCCCTCAGAAGGTGATTGTTTGACAAAGCCTAATGAATAATCGTTACGAACAGTTAATTGTTCTTCCAGTTCCGGGAAAATATTGCTGATCAGTTTGCCGTCAAAAAGAATGTTTTCCCGCGTAAGATCATTGATGCTGTCTATCTTAAAAGGCTTCAGATCGAAATAAAAGTTATCTTTGTTGTATGCCCCCTCCTGGATATCCTCACGTTCATAATAAACATAAGCATTCCGGTCGCTTACCAGAAC
>JAWOCV010000034.1:0-19922 GCA_046483585.1 Marinilabilia sp. | reverse complement strand
CAATCCCCCCCGAAACACAAAACACGAAACTCTTTAACCAGCCACAGATCCTTCGCAAGCTCAGGATGACAACCAGCAACCAGCAACCAGCAACGAATTAACGAATTAACCAATTAACCCTTTAACCAGCCACAGATCCTTCGCAGGCTCAGGATGACAATCAAGCAACAGCCACCCAATTCTTGCAAGCAAGCGGCGGAGCCGAGCGAACCAATTAACGAATTAACCAATTAACCTTTTAACCAGCCACAGATCCTTCGCAAGCTCAGGATGACATCCAGCAACCAGCAACCAGCAACCAGCAAACCAGCAACCAGCAACCAGCAACCAGCAACCAGCAACCAATTAACGAATTAACCAATTAACGAATTAACCAATTATTAACCAGCCACAGATCCTTCGCAAGCTCAGGATGACATCCAGCAACCAGCAACCAGCAACCAGCAAACCAGCAACCAGCAAACCAGCAACCAGCAACCAACCCCCCACTACTCCCCTCACTCATCATTAATAAAATTCTTCAGGATACGGCTGCGGTAGGTATGTTTCAACCGTTTGATGGCTTTTTCTTTGATCTGGCGGACCCTCTCGCGTGTGAGATTGAACAGTTTTCCGATCTCTTCAAGCGAATAGGGTGGTTCACCGTTCAGTCCGTAATAGAGCCTTATGATATCGGCCTCGCGGGCTGACAGGGAAGCCAGGGAACGTTCGATTTCCCTTCGTAATGAATCGTCCAGCATTTCGGCATCCGGACTGGCATTGTCGGAAGCCAGCAGAACATCATACAAGGTGTTCTCTTCATCGGGCTTAAGCGGAGCATCCATGGAAACATGACGGTTCGAAACCTTTAAGGCCTCTTTAACATCTTTGGGAGCCATGTCAAGAACTTCAGCGATCTCTTCCGAGGTGGGTTCCCGCTGGTATTCCTGTTCGAGACGGGCAAAAGCGTTGTTCACTTTGTTGACGCTGCCGATCTTATTGAGGGGGAGTCTTACAATGCGGGCCTGTTCGGCCAGGGCCTGAAGGATCGACTGGCGTATCCACCATACGGCATAGGAAATGAATTTAAAGCCTCTTGTTTCATCAAATCTCTGGGCTGCTTTGATCAGCCCCAGGTTGCCTTCGTTGATGAGATCGGGCAAACTGAGCCCCTGGTTTTGGTACTGTTTGGCTACCGAAACCACGAAACGCAGGTTGGAGTTGATCAGAAGGCTTAAAGCTTTTTCATCCCCCTGTTTAATCTTTTTGGCCAGGGCCACTTCTTCTTCTGCCGAGATCAGTTGTACTTTCCCGATTTCATGCAGATACTTGTCTAAAGATGGTGATTCCCGGTTGGTGACTTGTTTGGTAATTTTCAGTTGTCTCATAAAAAATGGTTCGGTAATTTACAATAGTCCGTTAAGCTTTTGCAAGTATTTGTTTTTCAATCAACTGTTTTAAGGCTGAAAAGTTTTTGTGTTAAAATACAGATTGTCAACATTATATCAATCATCTTGAATCTTAAATCTAAAAATCTAACGATCTATTGTAATTTAAGGAATGTAATAATAACAAAAATTTCTACAGTGTGTTTCATTGGACGCTTATTTTTTTGACCATTTCTCTCTCTTTTTATTTTACCGGAATTATTCACAATCAATAGATCGTTAGATTTTTAGATTTAAGATCTAAGATGATTCGTATGTTGCTGATAATCTGTGTTTTAACATAAATACTCCCTTGAATTTAAACAATTGAATAACAGACACTTAAAAAACTTTAACGGACTATTGCACAATAATGCGTACCTAAAATTAAAATGGGTTGTCACAAAGGGGGTATGCGTTTTCAGGAATGAACCCATTAGACATTGATCATTAACCAATTGACCAATTAACGAATCATCTCCTCCTTCGTCAGGACTATGGAGAATGAGGCAGCATCCAGCCCCCATTCATTCCCTGTAACAAATTCATCCGGCCTTAATAAATTTAACGAACAATTGAGTTAAATTCATCGGTCAATTGAAGTCAAGTCAAAGTTTTTTTGAGGATTAGCAGTATAAATTTTGCAGATATGATCAGAATGGTGTATGTTTGCAATGAATTTCCATTCCCGGTTGGCCATTCGTTTGCCAACGTGGTAATTACTTTTAAGATATTGATCGTTTCCTTATAGAATCATTTATTCTAGTCCCGGCAAAAGTATTTACAGAGACATTGTTAAATCAAATTCCCAAATTTTATACGAAACGTTAGTCGTTTTTTTATATGATTGATATTATAGAACTTAACAGTAAGAAGCTGATTGAATTGCGTCAGATAGCCAAAGATCTTGGCATTCGTCGCGTGGAGTCTTACAAAAAACAGGACCTGATTTACAGGATCCTTGACGAGCAGGCCATTCAGGATTCTGATAAGAAGAAGAATGCTGAAAACAAACAGGGTGAAGAGTCTGCTAAAACAGAAAAACGTCCCCGCAGGGGCCGCCCTCCCAAGAAAGTAGCTGACAAACAACAAGCGACAGACCGGGAACAAGAAAGCACCAAAACCGAAAAGGCCGGTAAGCCCGGCCGGAAACCCCGGAAAGATAAAGAAAGTCCCGGGGGACAAGAACAGGTCTCAAAGCCTGCAAAAGAGCAATCGCAAAAAGAGCCACAACAGGGGAGAAGAGAGCAGAAATCTGAAGTGGAACAACCGCAGGCCAAAGAAGAACAGCAACTGCCTCAGAGTGAACAGAAGCAGGATCGGCACAGTCAGAAGTCCGGAGATACCTCTTCTGCCGGTGAGAGGTCAGCAAGAGATGAAAAGACGGCTGTGAAAGGAGAGGAATCTCCTGCCGAAGAGGCCAAACAAGCTTCCAGGGGCCAGAAAGAGGATGTGGCCCGCCAGGATCAGCAGTCAACCCGTAAACAACAAGGGAAATGGCAGCGTTCAGACAAACAGCAGCAAGATAAACAACAGCAGGGCAATCAACCCAGGGAACAGCATCCTCAGCAAAGGAAGCATCACGACAAACAAGCCCAGCAAGAGTCCCGAAACGAAAAGGCCTTTGAATTTGAAGGCATCGTTTCAGCCTCTGGGGTGCTGGAGATTATGCCCGATGGCTATGGTTTCCTGAGGTCTTCGGATTACAACTATTTTAATTCGCCCGATGATATTTACGTTTCTCAGTCGCAGATAAAGCTTTTCGGGCTGAAGACGGGCGACACCGTTGAAGGGAGTATTCGACCGCCCAAAGAGGGAGAGAAATATTTTCCTCTGATCAAGGTTGAGTCCATTAACGGACGCTCGCCTGATTTTGTAAGGGATCGTGTGCCCTTTGATCATCTGGTGCCTGTTTTTCCATTGACCAAGTTTAATCTAACCAAAGGCCCTTACAGCAATGTCTCTACCCGAATTGTTGACATGTTTGCCCCTATTGGGAAAGGACAGCGTGGCCTGATTGTGTCCCAGCCCAAAACAGGAAAAACTGTTTTGCTGAAAGATGTGGCCAATGCCATTGCATCCAATCACCCTGAGGTTTACATGCTCATCCTCCTTATTGATGAGCGCCCCGAGGAGGTGACAGATATGGCGCGTAGCGTAAATGCCGAGGTGGTATCCTCCACATTTGACGAACCGGCCGAACGACATGTGAAAGTGGCCAATATTGTTCTGGAAAAAGCCAAAAGACTGGTTGAGTGTGGTCACGACGTGGTCATCCTGCTCGATTCCATTACCCGTTTGGCAAGAGCTTACAATACCGTTTCACCGGCTTCCGGGAAAGTCCTTTCCGGTGGTGTGGATGCCAATGCACTGCATAAGCCCAAACGTTTCTTCGGCGCTGCCAGGAATATTGAAGAAGGAGGGTCTCTGACCATTCTGGCCACAGCTCTTACCGAAACCGGCTCAAAAATGGACGATGTGATCTTTGAAGAGTTTAAAGGTACCGGTAATATGGAGCTTCAGCTTGACCGCCGCTTGTCCAACAAACGCATCTATCCCTCAGTGGATATCAATGCTTCCAGTACAAGACGTGAGGAACTTCTTCTTGAAAAAGACACTATGAACAAGATCTGGATATTGCGAAATTATCTTTCGGATATGACACCGGTAGAGGCTATGGAATTTCTGAAAGACAAGATGGTGAAAACCAGGTCTAATGAAGAATTCCTGGTGTCTATGAACTCGGAGTAAAAGATTGACTATAAAACTTTATAAAATAAAGAGCATCGGGGAAATATGGTTTTCCGGTGCTTTTTGTTTTAGGGAGAATTGCATTGTTTCAGCTTTGCTTGTTGAACTAATTTACCCTGGTACCTGCTGCCAGTTTACGAACTGAAAGCATAAACATTTTTCCCTCTTTTTTGCTGAAGTTTCACGGCTTTTCTTTTCTGTTTTCCCTTCTTCCTTCTTCCTTCTTCCTTCTTCTCATGCTCTGCATAACCTTTTTCAGTGAAAGATAAAGAAAGTTAAATATCAACGGCATTGTACTCACCACCTCCCCATAAAAAGGACCCGCTGCATAAAACAACCAGGTCCTTTTTCCCCTTCTACGATTATTTTTGGATTAAATCCCTATTTGGTCGTATGCTTAACTTCCTTGAATATGCTTTCGTTTGTTTTGATGGTTTTGTCGTTACCATACACACAGATAACGTTACGCCCCATTGCGTCTGCAATCATTTTTTCATAGCTTCTGATGTCTTCAGCAGTGGAAGACAGAATTGCATTGCGCTCTGTTTCCAACTCCTCTTTGGTTAATTTGGTGAAGTAATTTTTAAATGCCATGGAGCCGCGCTGTGAGGCCGTGGTTGGCTGGTCGATATTGGATATTGTACCAATGATATAACGGGTCATTTCCTTTTGATCCACATCGAAATTACGCAGGAACTCAGATGCAGCGTCATAACTTTCAATCGTTTCGGTGAGGTTTGGATCGCGATATGAAGCAAAATAGGCTACGCCTTCGGGAGAAATCTGCGCCCATCCGCCATAGGCACCACCCATTACACGGATTTTGTTCTGTAAATAATCGCGCGATAATATCTGGTTCAAAACCCGCATTTTGCCATCCCATTCATAACCCAGTTTTTTGTAATCATAACCTTTGATAACATACTGGACCATTGATGAAGACATCAAACCTTCGTTGCCATCTTCAAAATTGAAAGCCCAGCTGTTTGTTTGAACGGCTTCATCCGATAACCCCCCCGCAAACCCTTCCAGTTCTTTCCGGTAGGTGGTGTAATCATCCTCCGAGCAGCTAATGCCTGCGACGAGGTTTTGTTTATTGAAAAGCAATCCGGCTGTTTTTTGAAGATTTTCTACAATTTCGTCCCTCTTCGCATCGAAGTTACCCGTCAGATCGGTAATGAAATCATAATATGTCAAACCACCGGTTAGTTCGTTGAACATGCCTCTGTTGCTGTAATAGGATGCATGACGATTGATGGCATAACCCACGCCGTTGTTCTTAACATTTGATTCAACCTGTGACTGATGACGCGTCATCACTTCTTTCAGTCGGTCTGTATCATTGAATTTAGAATTGTTTAGAATTTCTGCAGTAAGTTCAAGGAGTTTATCGGACTTATCGACGGTCGCCTTAGCGGTTACCACAAATTTGGGGATCAATTTCTCATCCGAGTTGTTCTCGGTGTAAGAATTCAAATAAGTGTTGAAACCACCTGTGTGTATATTAAGGGCATTGTCCAATTCTCCGAATGTGTAATTTTCAGTGTTAAGCTGAGCAAGGGTTTGGGCTAAAAGATTGCCATACGGGATTAATTCCTGAGGCAATGCATGCATGTCGAAAAACAGGTTGGCATATACAATGTTGTTGGTGAAGTCATTGTAATGCAAAACGGGCACATCAGCCACGTTTTTTTCTGTGGCTTCATACCATTGCACTTCTTCACTGATGTCGGAGAGTGACAACATTGGAATGGTGGCCAGGGCTTCCGGTGAGTCTTCTTTTTGTTGATGTTCTTTCAGTGCTTTGGTCTCTTCAATCAGTTCTTTAAGCTCCTCTTTGCTGAGGCTGGCTTTGTATTCAGCAAGTTCCTTTCTGGTTTTTTCGGCCAGTTCATTTTCCAGGCCGGGCTGTGGTTTTAAAACCATTAAAAGCGCATGCGGATTGTTGATGAATTGCTCTTTGACAATTGATTCCAGCATGCCATTTTTGATGCCCTCTTTAATGCTTGCCAGTGGCTTCTCAAACTCCAGTCCTGCAAAAGGATCATCGCCAAATATCACACTGTTTTTGAGTGAGTAGAGATGCATTAAACCCTTCTGCGGTGTGTTGCCCTCACGTAATCTGAATTCCATACGGTTGACAATGCCTTCAACGGTTTGTTCATCCAGTCCGTTTTCTACGACATTTTGAAATGTGTCAAATACGATTTTGTCGAATTTCTCTTTATCGTCGGAATTGGCATTTTTGACAACCATTTGAAATACGTTTTGCTTGCCATTGCTTACCCAGGCAGAAACATCTTTCCCGATATTGGCTTCTTCCAGGGCAAGTCTTAACGGGGCTGACTGATGGTTGACCAGAGCTTCACTTAAAATATCAAGTGCCATGACAAGTTCCTCGTCGGTATTCAATCCGGAGACAAAGTTGTAACTTAAGAAAGTTTGATTTTTCGTTTCTCCGCCTTCCGGGATGCTGTAAGGCTTTTCTGCCGATTTCTTCTCTTCAAAAGGCGCTTGTATAGGAATTTCTACTTTTTCTCCCGGATTTTCATAGCCGGAGAAATATTCCTGATCCAAAAACTGTAATTCCTGATCCAAATCGGCATCGCCGTATAGCAATACAAAACTGTTGGAGGGATGATAGTACTTTTTATGAAAGTTTTTAAAATGGTCGTATGTGAGTTGCGGAATGGCCTGTGGGTAACCTCCCGATGATACACCATATGTGTTGTCGGGAAAGAGCACCTTGTTGCTCTGATGGTTCAGTTCTCTTTGAGGACTGGAAAAAGCCCCTTTCATTTCGTTGTAAACCACTCCTTTGTACACAATGTCTCCATCCATGCTATCCAGTTCATAATGCCAGCCTTCCTGTTTAAGAATTTTGGGATCTGAATAAATAAGGGGATTGAAAACAGCATCCATATAAACGTGCATCAAATTGAAATAATCTTTCTGATTCATGCTGGCTACCGGGTAGGTTGTAAAGTCAGAGCCGGTCATTGCATTCAGAAATGTGTTTAAGGAGCCTTTCAGCAATTGGTCGAAGGGACTTTTCACCGGGAAATTTTCTGAGCCGTTCAGGACCGAATGCTCCATGATATGAGGTGTGCCATAGTCATGTGCGGGAGGTGTTTTAAACGAAACCGCAAAAAGCTTGTTGGCATCGTCGGCAGCAATTTTCATCAATCTGGCGCCGCTTTTCTCATGAACGAAATACAAGCAGTTGGCATTAACTTCTTCAACAAACCGGGTTTCAATCAATTTAAAACCGTTGTAAACAGTCCCTTCCTTGTAGGAAGACTTTTGTGAACATGACGATAACAACATTAGAATTATGATTACCGTTACTGATAATAATTTATTCATCACTTCTTTAGGTTAAATTTTAAATAAACAAGATTAACTCGGTAATTGATTGGGCAAAAGGATATTGCCAGTAATACCGAATAAAGTTACGGAATTTTCTTTTTCAAACATAAAATGAACAGAAATTTGAAGGTGTCTGAAAAGTCGATTTAAGAATTCCATAACTTTCACTCGTGAATAATTGGTTTAAGTTATTGGTCGAATGGAATTTGCATGAATCAATATTTACATATTCTTTTGAGACCGTGATGGTCATGCAAGTTCCATCCGACCTTAATAAATAAAAATTTTATACGGATGAATAATCCGGGTTAGACAGCCCCCTGGAATTGGCACTCCGTAAAGATCTCTTTTTACCACGATCTGGCTGCAGGATTTTTTAAGGCAGGCAGGGAAATCCTGTGACGACTATTGTTTTCCGATCTGCTTATTAATTTTCTCAAAACCATTTTATTTTTAAAAAATATAAATAACAAAGATTCGTTCAAAATGCAATGTGCATATGACAAAATGAAAAAAGTATTATTTAAATTTGCCAACAATTCAGAACCATTGCATTGATGCAGGCATTTATAAATACACACCGTTATCTCCTTGACCACCTTGTGGTTTCGGTACACCGGCATTTGCTCGAATTCATCGATTGGGACCATCGTCTCATCGGAATACAGGGGGCCCGTGGTGTTGGTAAAACCACTTTTCTGCTTGATTATGCCAAGACCTTCTACGGAGCCAACAAGTCATGCCTGTATGTGAATCTCAATAATCTGTATTTTGCAGAGAAGAGTGTCGTGGAGTTTGCCGATGAATTTCGAAAGACGGGTGGTAAGATACTTTTACTCGACCAGGTTTATAAATATCCCAACTGGGCCGAAGAGCTGAGATATTGCTACGATCACTTCGGGGATCTGAAAATTGTCTTCAGTGGCTCACCCCTGATGCGACTGGATGAGGGAAACGCTTCTCTTGACGGGTGTGCCCGGGTTTACAATCTTGAGGGGTTTACCTTCCGTGAGTATTTGAATTTGAAGACAGGCAGTGATTTCAGACCTTTCACGCTGGAAGAATTGCTTAATGACCATGAAACCATTGCAGCCTCTGTGGTTGATAAAGTGAAGCCCCTGGCATATTTTACCGATTATCTTCATCACGGATATTATCCCTTCTTTCTGGAAAAACGAAATCATCTTGAAAATCTGCTGAAAACCATTAATCTGGTCCTGGAAATTGACATCAGCTATTTGCAGCAGATCGAGCTGAAATATCTTCCGAAATTGCGGAAATTACTATACATGGTAGGGAAGTCGGCCCCATTTCAGCCCAATATCAGTCGTTTGAGCAATGAAGTAGAGACCAGCCGTGCCACCATTATGAATTACCTTAATTATTTGCGGCAGGGCAGACTGATTAACCTGTTGTATGAGGAAGATCCTGATCCCCTGAAGAAGCCTTCATGCGTGTACCTGCAAAATCCTAACCTTGTATATTCGGTAGCACGGGGAGAGGTTGAAATGGATGTCCTGCATAAAACGTTTTTTTACAATCAGGTGGGGTATCTTAACCGCATAAATTATAGCAGTAGTGCTGATTTCATGGTCAATGATTCAATGCCATTTTATGTAGGGGGCCGGAATATAGAGAAGAAGACCAAAGATTCCAATGGGTACTTTGCACGTGATATGGTAGAGATCGGAACAGCCAATCAGATACCATTATGGTTGTTTGGTTTTTTGTTTTAAAATCGCTATATTCAAACGTTTACGGGGGGAGAGCGTAAGTTCCCGGCTCCCGGAGAGTGGTCCTCAGGGGCGGAGAGAGGGACCGAATATTTTTTAAGATTGGATCCGGCTGTTGCAAACGGGCTTTGCCTGCCTGAAGTAGGTGAAAGGGACGCATTGAAGCTGGCTTTAGCATAGTTAATAATGGATAATTGCAAATTGAATTGTTAAAATAAGGAGAACAGAGAAATGGTTAAAAACAAGAAGTTCATTACCTGTGACGGGAATTACGCTGCATCTCACGTGGCATATATGTTTAGTGAGGTAGCTGCCATTTATCCCATTACTCCGTCATCGAATATGGCCGAAAATATCGACGAGTGGGCGGCCAACGGGCGGAAGAACATTTTCGGAGAGACTGTAAAAGTAGAGGAAATGCAATCAGAAGCGGGGGCGGCCGGTGCTGTACACGGTGCTTTGCAGGCCGGGGCGCTGACTTCCACTTTTACTGCTTCGCAGGGATTGTTATTGATGATCCCTAATATGTACAAAATTTCGGGGGAATTATTGCCCGGGGTATTTCACGTAAGTGCCCGGAGTCTTGCTGCGCAGGCCCTTTCTATTTTTGGCGATCACAGTGATGTGATGTCAACGCGCCAGACAGGCTTTTCCATGCTGGCCACGGGGAGCGTTCAGGAAGTTATGGACCTGGCGGGAATTGCCCATTTGGCCTCCATCAAAAGCAGACTGCCTTTCCTTCACTTTTTCGATGGTTTCCGGACTTCACACGAGATACAGAAGATCGAAGCCATTGATCAGGATGAACTGGCGAAACTGATTGACCGTGAAGCATTGCAAAAGTTCCGGGATAATGCATTGAATCCCGAACATCCGGTAACACGCGGAACTGCCCAGAACCCTGATATTTACTTCCAGTCGCGTGAGGCGGCCAATTCTTTCTATGATGCCGTTCCCGATATTGTTTCCGATTATATGGACAAAGTGTCGGCCATCACAGGTCGCAAATACCGGCCATTCGATTACTATGGAGTCGATGATGCCGAAAATATCGTCGTGGCCATGGGTTCGGTGACCGATACCATCAAGGAAACAGTTGACTACCTGAACAGTAAAGGTGAAAAGGTTGGATTGATCGCCGTACACCTTTACCGTCCTTTCTCCGCGAAGTATTTCTTCGAAGCTTTCCCCAAGAGCTGTAAGCGTATTGCCGTGCTTGACCGGACCAAAGAGCCTGGTGCCAATGGCAATCCCCTTTATCTTGATATCCGGGAATTGTTTTATGGAAGAGAGGATGCCCCCATTGTGGTTGGTGGTCGTTATGGCCTGTCGTCCAAGGATACAACGCCTGCACAGATCATTTCGGTATTCGACAACCTGAAAATGAATGAACCCAAGAACAACTTTACCGTGGGCATCGTAGATGATGTTACCTTTACGTCATTGCCGATGAAGGAAGAGGTTGATCTTGCCCCCAAAGGCACATTTGCCGGTAAGTTTTACGGACTGGGCTCCGATGGTACCGTGGGTGCCAACAAGAACTCCATTAAAATTATTGGTGAGAACACCGATAAAAAGGCTCAGGCCTATTTTGCCTACGACTCCAAAAAGTCGGGCGGTATAACCATTTCACACCTGCGTTTTGGTGATGAAACCATCCGTTCGCCTTATCTGGTGAATACACCCGATTTTGTTGCCTGTCACGTGCCGGCTTATCTCGGAAAATATGACATGCTGAAGGGCCTTAAGAAAGGGGGGACCTTCCTGCTCAACAGTATCTGGGATGAGGAAGAGACCAAAAAGCGTATTCCGGCCGATATGAAGCGATACATGGCCAAGAATGACATCAACTTCTACATCATTAATGCCACCAGCATCGCTAAAGAGATAGGGCTTGGTAACCGTACCAATACCATCATGCAGTCGGCGTTCTTTAAGATATCCGAAGTTATTCCTTACGACCAGGCGGTGGAAGAGATGAAGAAATTCATTGTCAAAACTTTCGGAATGAAAGGTGAAGACATCGTGAACATGAACCACAAAGCCATTGATGAAGGTGGTAAAGTGACCAGGATTGAAGTCCCCAAAGAATGGGCCAATGCTGAAGCAGAGAAGGAAAAGAATGGTAAGCCGGTGCCCGAATTTATCAGCAACATTGTATACCCCATTAACGCTCAGAATGGAGATGATCTGCCTGTAAGTGCTTTCAGAGGACGGGAAGACGGAACTTTCCCGGCAGGAACCACGGCTTATGAAAAGCGTGGCATTGCTGTAGAGGTTCCCGAATGGCAAGCTGATAAGTGTATTCAGTGTAACCAGTGCGCTTATGTTTGTCCCCATGCAGCCATCCGTCCGTTCCTGCTGGATGAAGAAGAAGTGGCCAATGCCCCGGAAGGGACAGTGACGAAAAAGGCCAACGGCAAAGCTTTTGCCGGGTTGCAGTTCCGCATTCAGGTAACTGTGCTCGATTGTACAGGATGTGGTAACTGTGCTGATGTTTGTCCCTCCAAGGAGAAGTCGCTTATTATGAAGCCACTCGACTCTCAGATGGACCAGGTTGAGCGTTGGGATTACATGACGGAAAAGGTGTCCATTAAAGACAGTATTACGCCAAAGACCACCAACCTGAAATCATCACAGTTTGCACAACCCTTGTTTGAATTCTCGGGTGCTTGTGCCGGATGTGGCGAAACTCCATACATTAAGCTCATCACCCAACTTTTTGGAGACCGTATGATGGTAGCCAATGCCACGGGTTGTTCTTCAATTTACGGTGGTTCGGCGCCTGCAACACCTTATTGTGCCGATAAAAACGGTCACGGACCGGCCTGGGCCAACTCCCTGTTTGAGGACAATGCCGAATATGGTATGGGTATGGCCGTTGGTGTCGATAAACTCCGGGACAGGATCGAAAGGTTGATGAACGAGAACATGGAAGAAGTCTCCGCCGACACCAAAACCGCTTTCGGGGAGTGGATCGCTGCCAAAGAAGATGGTGAAAAGACACGGGAAGTCTCAGACAATGTGTTGAAAGCTCTCGCCAATGAAAAGCATCCTGTAGCTTCCGAAATTCTTGCTCTGAAAGATTATCTGGTTAAAAAATCGGTTTGGATATTCGGAGGTGACGGCTGGGCCTATGATATCGGCTATGGTGGTCTGGATCATGTGATCGCTACCGGAAGAGACGTGAACATTCTGGTAATGGATACCGAGGTTTACTCCAATACTGGCGGACAGGCTTCCAAATCAACACCTGTAGGGGCTGTGGCCAAGTTCGCAGCAGCCGGGAAACAGGTCCGTAAAAAAGACCTGGGACTGATGGCCGCAACTTACGGCTACGTTTATGTGGCACAGGTTTCCATGGGTGCCAATCAGAACCAGTACTTCAAGGCGCTGAAAGAAGCCGAGGCTTATCCCGGGCCGTCGATCATTATCGCTTATTCACCCTGTATTAATCACGGGCTGAAAGCAGGTATGGGCGCTGCCCAAGAGGAAGGCAAACGAGCCGTGGAATGTGGTTACTGGCATCTGTTCCGTTACAATCCATTGCTTGAGAAGGAAGGTAAGAATCCATTCCAGCTCGATTCAAAGGAACCCGACTGGAGCAAATTTGAGGACTTCCTGAAAGGGGAGGTACGCTATACTGCTCTGATGAAATCGTTCCCCGAACAAGCGAAGGAGCTGTTTGCGAGCGCCAAGGAAAACTCAAAATGGCGTTACAATACTTACAGGCGTTTTGCCGCAATGCTCTACGATGAAGCATAGTCTTTGATCATTGTTAGGGTTAAAAAAACAAAGGGTGGCTCCGTTGACGGAGCTGCCCTTTTTGTAATTTATTGATTAAAGTTTTATGGTTTTTTCTCAACAAAAAAGCCTCTATAAATGTTAATGAATTAAACGCCACATTTACAAACCACAAAAAGGACCCGCAGAATATGGATTTAACGACACATTACATGGGGATTCCCCTTAAAAATCCTCTGGTCATTGGTGCCAGTAATCTTGTGACCGATAAGGAGGTGATCAAAAAACTTGAGGCGGCAGGCGCTTCAGCCATTGTTTACAAATCGCTGTTCGAGGAACAGATAAATCTGGAAACGGCCGAGCTCGAGGAAGATTTGCATGAATACGACGACCGGCATGCCGAAATGATCGACTTATTCCCCAAAGTAAAACATTCCGGTCCCAGAGCCCATCTCATGGCGGTTAAGGAGCTCAAAGAGTCGGTTTCGATTCCGGTCATTGCCAGTCTGAACTGCATTTTTGAAGAAACGTGGGAAGATTATGCCGGACTATTGGCCCAAACCGGGATAGATGGATTGGAACTCAATTTTTATCATACCATCACCGATCCTAACAAAACCCCGGCCCAGATAGAAACGAATCGTATTGAAATATTGAAGCGGGTAAAGAAAGCTGTGAATATTCCCGTGTCGGTGAAACTGAGCCCCTTTTACACCAATGCGCTTGAATTCATCAATCGTTTGAGTGAGAATGGGGCCGACGCTTTTGTGTTATTTAACCGCCTGTTTCAGCCCGATATTAACATCTGGCAGGAATCTTTTGAAATGCCATGGAATCTGAGTCATAAGGGCGACAACCGGCTTTCTCTTCGTTATGCAGGCCTGTTGCATGGGCGTTTACAGGCAAGCATTGCTGCCAATACGGGTATTCTTGATGGCGAGGATCTGATCGCTGCTATGTTGGCGGGTGCCGATATTGTACAGGTTGTCAGTACGGTTTATCGCAACGGCCCCGACCATATCGCCAAAATGCTCGAAGAACTTGAAGAGTGGATGAAGCAGAAAGAATATCAATCCCTTGACGATTTCCACGGCAAAATGGCACATAGTCGCATTACAGAACCTTTTGCCTACAAACGTGGTCAGTATGTAGACTTTTTGATGAAGACGAAGGAGTATTTCAAGAAATATCCTTTGCGTTAATCATTACAGATTTATTAGTGTTCGGTAAAACAAATAGAGATTGCTCCACTACAGATTAGATTAAATAAAAATTAAAGCCGGATCGTTTTTATAACTATCCGGCTTTTTTGACATAAATTATACGGAATGGAGCCGGAAAGTTTCAAAATGTTGAAATTTCGATGGAAAAATAATTAATTTTAGGGCCCGAAAATTTCGGAATCATTTTAAATAAATCATAAAACATTGCAAAAGAATCAATTATGAGCAAAAAGCGTGTTTACACATTTGGAAACGGAAAAGCCGAGGGCCGGGCAGATATGAAAGAGCTCCTCGGTGGTAAAGGTGCCAACCTGGCCGAGATGAACCTTATAGGCGTTCCCGTACCTCCTGGGTTTACCATCACCACCGATGTTTGTACAGAGTATAATCAGCTCGGTCACGATAAGGTTGTAGGTCTTATTCAGGGAGAGGTTGAAAAGGCCATCGCCCAGATTGAAAAGCAGACAGGAACCAAGTTTGGCGATAATGAGAATCCCCTGCTGGTTTCCGTTCGTTCCGGTGCCCGGGCTTCCATGCCTGGTATGATGGATACGATCCTTAATCTTGGCATCAATGAAGATGTTGTCGAAGGACTCGCCAAAAAGACTGGAAATGAGAGGTTTGCTTGGGACAGCTACCGTCGTTTTATTCAGATGTATGGCGACGTTGTTCTCGGACTCGAGCCTGAATCTAAAGAGGCTGCCGATCCTTTTGAAGAAATCATGGAGAAGGTGAAAGAAGAACGGGGAATTGAGCTGGATACCCAGTTTACTGTTGAAGATCTCAGAGGGCTTGTTCAGAAGTTTAAGGATGCTGTAAAGAAACAGACCGGGAAGGATTTCCCGACTTCCGCATGGGATCAGCTGTGGGGAGCGGTTTCGGCCGTTTTTGACAGCTGGATGAATCCCCGGGCCAATTATTATCGTCGCATGCATGGTATCCCTGATGAATGGGGGACTGCTGTGAATGTACAGGCCATGGTATTTGGTAATATGGGCGATTCTTCTGCAACAGGTGTGGCTTTTTCACGTGATGCTGCTACCGGTGAAAATATTTTCAACGGGGAATACCTGATCAATGCACAGGGTGAAGATGTTGTGGCAGGTATTCGTACACCCCAGCAAATCACTCTCGAGGGAAGTAAGCGCTGGGCCCAGCTTCAGGGCGTTTCTGAAGAAGAGCGTGCCAGTAAATATCCTTCACTCGAAGAAGCGATGCCCGGGCTTTACAAAGAGCTTTTCGATGTTCAGCGGAAGCTGGAAGAGCACTATAAAGACATGCAGGACCTGGAGTTTACCATTCAGGAAGGGAAACTCTGGCTGCTTCAGACCCGTAACGGAAAGCGTACCGGTGCTGCCATGCTGAAGATCGCCATGGACATGTACCGTGACAATTTCATTGATGAAAAAACTGCCCTGTTAAGACTGGAGCCCGGTAAGCTGGATGAATTGTTGCACCCTGTCTTTGATTCGTTGGCCATTCGTTCTGCCAATGTGTTGGCCAAAGGCCTCCCGGCATCTCCCGGTGCTGCTACAGGACAGGTCGTTTTCTTCGCCGATGAAGCCACCAAATATGAAAACAGCATTTTGGTCAGAACTGAAACCTCGCCCGAAGACCTTGAAGGTATGAACGTGGCACGTGGTATTCTGACTTCGCGTGGCGGAATGACTTCTCACGCTGCCGTTGTGGCACGTGGCATGGGTAAATGTTGCGTTTCCGGTGCCGGAGCTGTAAGACTCGATTATCGTGCCCGCACCATGACCATTGACGGTCGTGTGTTTAAAGAAGGCGACTGGATTTCTCTTAATGGTTCTACCGGAGAGGTTTACGAAGGCAAGGTTGAAACACGTAAGCCCGACCTGAGTGGTGATTTCGGACTGATCATGGAGATCTCAGACAAATTTGCACGTATGGGGGTCCGTACCAACGCCGATACACCCAATGATGCGAAAGTGGCACGTGACTTTGGTGCCAAAGGTATTGGCCTTTGCCGGACCGAACACATGTTCTTCGAAGGCGATCGTATTAAAGCCATGCGTGAGATGATCCTTGCCACAAGCAAGGAAGGTCGTAAGAAAGCGTTGACCAAGTTGCTGCCCTATCAGCGCGAAGATTTTGAAGGTATTTTTGAAGCCATGGCCGGTTATGGCGTGACCGTTCGTCTGCTTGATCCGCCGTTGCACGAGTTTGTACCGCATCAGCAAGCCACACAAAAGTCCCTGGCCGAAGAAATGGGGGTACCCATCGAGCAGATCCGCAATACCGTGGCTGAGCTCGAAGAGTTCAACCCCATGCTGGGACACCGCGGATGCCGCCTGGGTATTACTTATCCCGAGATTACGGAAATGCAGGCTCGCGCCATCATTGAAGCGGCACTCAACCTGAAGAAGAAAGGTGTTGATGCCCGTCCGGAAATTATGGTACCGTTGGTGGGAACGCTCAAAGAGTTCAAGATGCAGGCTGAAGTGATCAGAGCTACAGCTGATAAAGTGTTTGAAGAGACCGGTGATAAGATCGACTACCTGGTAGGGACCATGATCGAAATTCCACGTGCAGCTCTTACCGCTAATGAGATCGCCAAAGAGGCCGATTTCTTCTCGTTTGGTACCAACGACCTGACGCAGATGACCTTCGGCTACTCACGCGACGATGCCGGCAGGTTCCTGCCCATCTATCTTGATCAGGGCGTCCTGAAAGACGATCCTTTCCAGGTTCTCGACCAGGAAGGTGTTGGTCAGCTTGTTGAAATGGGAACCAAGCATGGACGTGATGCCAAGAAAGATCTGAAAGTAGGTATCTGTGGTGAGCACGGCGGTGAACCTTCATCTGTTGAGTTCTGCCACCGTACCGGTATGGACTATGTCAGTTGTTCACCTTACCGGGTGCCGATTGCACGTCTGTCTGCTGCACAGGCTTCGGCAAGAGAGAAGAAATAAGCACCTGGCTTTTTTGATATTATATTTAGAAAGCGGGAGCCAAATGGTTCCCGCTTTTTTTGTTATTTTTGCACGTTAAAAATTGTCTGGTGGCTCGCATACTTGCTTTTGATTACGGAAAAAAAAGGACCGGCGTGGCTGTGACCGACCCCCTGAAGATTACGGCCAACGGGTTGGATACAATTCCCACCGGGAAGATCTACGAGTTTATTGAGGATTATTTGAAAAACGAAGAGGTGGAAGCGTTTGTGGTGGGATATGCCACCCGCGACTCGGGCGAGGACTCCGAATCTATGAAACAGATCAAACCTTTTGTGCGGTCATTGAAGAACAAATATCCACACATCCCTGTTTTTTGGGTGGATGAACGTTATACCAGTAAAATGGCTTTTCAGACGATGATTGATGCCGGGTTGAGTAAGAAAAGAAGAAAAGACAAGCAGTTGGTCGATAAGATCAGCGCTACGATCATTCTCCAGACTTATCTCGAAGAAACCGGAAATTATTAATTTAAGTGTTTGTTTAGAGTGTTGATTTGCGATTTGTCTTTTATCTAACTAAATGTGTAAACAACCGAAATTCAATTATATACATTTTTGTTGGTTCTTTGGTTATGGCGCAAAAGAGAGAGCAACTTCTCCTTCCAGCTTTGAGCTTTGAGCTTTCAGCTACAAAGTGCTTTTTGTCTTATATTTCTGTGACGGAAATACGAACCTCTAAAAATCTAAAATTTAATCATCTATTGTCATGATATACCCTGTTGTTGTTTACGGGCACCCCGTTTTAAGAAAAGAAGCCGTTGATTTTTCACCCGAAGAGAAAGGTGATCTCGGGCAATTGGTGGATGACATGTTTGAGACGATGTATAAGGCTGATGGGATTGGTCTGGCGGCACCTCAGATTGGATTATCAAAGCGTGTTTTTGTCATTGATGCCGAACCGCTGGCTGAGGACCTCCCTGAAATGGCCGGTTTTAAAAAGGTGTTTATCAATGCCAGGATGGTGGAACGCGACGGGGAAGAAGTTGCTGACAAGGAAGGCTGTTTAAGCCTGCCCGGCATAAACGAGGAAGTTGCCCGGCATTCACGGGTGAGGATTCGGTATGTGGATGCGGAATTCAATGAGTACGATGAGGTTTATGAAGGGTGGGCTGCCCGGATTATCCAGCATGAATACGACCATATTGACGGTATCCTCTTCGTTGACCATCTTGCACCTCTGAAAAAAAGACTTCTGAAGAGCCGGTTGAACGCCATTACCAAAGGAAAAGTTGAGGTCAATTACAGGATCAGGGTGCCGAAATAGTTTGAGGATCATTATCCGGATCATTCACTTTTTGCTCCCGGTTAAATTCGGAGGGTTTTTTCCCGAATTGTTTGACAAAGCATTTTCTGAAATATTTCACATCGTTGAACCCCACATTTTGTGCAACTTCTGTTATGGACATTGTGCCTGTTTGTAACAGAGATGCAGCCTTTTTAATGCGTATGGCCCGAATAAAAGGGTTGACCGATTGTCCGGTAAGGGCTTTAATCTTTCTGTAGAGGGTAATAGAACTCATGTTCATTTCTGAGGCCAGCGTTGAAACTTCATAATCCGGATCATCAAGGTGCTTTTCAATTAAATTGTTCAGTTTATCCAGAAATAATTCATCAGCTGATGATAAGGCCATTTCCGAAGGCTGGGTTTTTAGGTCGGTCAGGTACTTTTTTTGAAGCGTTTTGCGTGATTCAATAAGATTTTTTATTCTTGCAAGAAGCACATCCGGGTTAAAGGGCTTGGAGACGTAATCATCCGCCCCCGTGTTGAGACCTTTAACCATCATCTCGCCGGAATTCAGGGCGGTTAGCATTATTACGGGGATATGGGATGTGTTGAAATCCTTTTTTAATCGTTTGCATAGTTCGATCCCATCCATTACCGGCATCATAATATCGGCGATGATGACATCTGGCAAATGCCGGTTGGTTGATTCCAGGGCCTCCATTCCGTTGGCGGCAAAATATACCCTGTATTCTTCGGACAGGATGATTTTAAGCAGGTTGCAAATTTCGCTGTTGTCCTCTGCCACGAGAATTGAAGGTTTGTCTTTTAATTTTTTTGAACTGTTTTTCTCTTCATTCCCACCATTGTTGTTTGTCTCATTTTCTTCAACGGGGTTGGTATGTTCTGTGGTTTTCTCCTGATTTATTGGGGCGATTTTAGCTGGTGTAATATATGGCAAATGAACGGTAAAAGTTGTTCCTTCGCCGGGTTTGCTGTCTATTTGGATGCGTCCTTTATGGAATTCCACCAGTTTTTTTGTTAAATAAAGGCCAATGCCAAAACCGGTTTTCTGGGGTAAAGATTCATTTTTTTGGGAATCGGAAACTCTGTAATAACGATCAAATATGTTATTAATGCATTCCTGACTGATTCCTTGTCCGGTATCGGAAACTTTGATGCAAATGTTCTTGCTGCCGGGGGTGTTTTCATCTTTTAATACTGACATGCTTATATCGACTCTTCCGCCCGGCTTATTGTATTTGATGGCGTTGGAAACCAGGTTGTGTATTATTTTTTCAAGGTCTGGCGGCGAAAACGGGAATATGCAGGAGTCTGTTTCTGAGGAAAAATGTATGGTTATGTTGTTTTCTGAAGCCAATTCAGAAAATTCGTTGCTTATATCCTTAACAAACAGGATAATGTCGCTGTAACTATATTCGGTTTTTTTCTGCTCTTCTTCCAGTTTTTGTGTGTCCAGAAGTTCATTGATCAGCC
>JAWOCV010000031.1:0-2797 GCA_046483585.1 Marinilabilia sp. | reverse complement strand
TGCTATAATTCTACTAAACGAAATTCAAGGTGATTACACTAGGCAAACCCATACTTCTTTTTCACATATTCATGGGATCTGACCCTTCCTTCATCTATATCCTTCAGTCCTTTTTCAATACGTTTTTTTTGATTCTCCGTCAGATCATTCCACCAGTCATGACCCGCGGTTTGTAAATCTTTGACAATTTTTAGATATTGAATGGTTTCTTCGTCATCAAGTCTGGAAAGCCATTCTATCAGTTCCAGTTTTATTGCATTGCGATCCATTTCTTTTCTTTTAAAATATATATATAGAACACTAATGACACGGATCGGATGGATTTACACTGATTAATACAATCTGTGTTTATCCGTATAATCAGCGTCATCTGTGTTCTATTCAACTCATTCATCAATTCTCATTTTCTCATATTCAGGGTAAACGGCCTGTTATCTTCGAGACGCAAGCATTGCGTCTCTACTGCTGCATGTGTAGCTACATCTTTCTCCTTTTCTCCCCCTCTCGTCTTCCCGTCTTCTCCTTTTCCCGTCTTCTCTCCTTCATGTCAATTGACACACGCCGGCGTGTCTCTACATAATTTTCCATTACATCAAACACCTCTCAAACACTAAAATTCTTTGTCAAACTCCTCAAACGATCAAACAATCATTCGCTCTTCCACTTCTCTATCATCCGTTCCAGCTCCTTCTGATAATCCGGTTCCCCTTCCTTAAAAACATGATTGTTTTGCTTTTTGATGTCCTCTGCATCGGTGTTATTGTACCTTATTGGCGGAGAATCCCCTGTACAAAACAGGTAGTTGCCCCTGACCAGGTTGGTTGTAGCCTGATGAAACCGCAGAGGGGATTTGGCAATGTTATAGATCAGATTCTTCCCGATCAATACGTCTGTTGTTCCCTGGTCGAGGAACATGCCGTTGCTTTCTGCCCTGCCGGAATTTAACGGCACATCATGGATGTGATTGTCCAGAATCCTGCTGCCCGGCTGAAGGCCCAGCATATAGATACCACCTCCGTCACTCAATATCTGCATTACGTGGTGGATATGATTGCCCTTAATAATATTCGCCTCGCAGGGCGTTTCCTGCGGATCCCACATCCAGCCTATGGAAATGCCGGTATAGGGATGCCAGGCCACCTCATTGTCCTTTATGGTGGTGTTGGCCACCAGTCCGGCCCAGATGCCCACAGCCCCATAATATTCCCGGCCGCATTTTTTAATGGTGCAATTCTCAATGGTATTTCCATCTGCTGCCTGATCCGGCCTGGCTTCCCACCATTTTTCCCCGTTGATCTCCCGGTCACGACCTTCCCCGATCATCACCCCGTTGCCGGCAATATCCGTAAATACTGAATTTTCTATCGTACAATTCTTGCTGCCCGTGGACATCCACACACCGGAAGTACCCAGGTTCTTAAACTGACAGTTTTTAAAAGTACAGTTTTGCATCCATTTGCCTTTTATGGCAGCCGGTACCACGGTCCATCCCTCCTGCCTTTTGGGACGCGGATCATAATGTGTGGCCTGCACACCGCAATAGCCCATTTCAGGTATTTTCCACCGGCTATATTGAAAAGTGATGCCTTCAAAAACCATATTCTGGATGGGAGTTGAAGCCTGCCCTTCGAAATGCATCAGTCCTTCGGCAACAGGAACGTTTGTCTTCAGGTGGTTGGGATTCCTACCTTCTGGTAACTGAAGATATATCCGGTTGTTTGCCTCATCAAAATACCACTCATAATCCGCATCCAGGAAGGATTTGGAGCCGGTCAGATAGTACCGGGGATGCTCCTCCCAGTGATCCAGGTTGAAGAAGGAAGGGCTTTTTGCCCCGATCGAATCCACCGCCCGCAGGTTGTTGGTTTGCCAGTCAATATCTTTCACGCCTATCCGGGAGATCGACCAGTCGTGCAGCAACACCAGCTCCACGGTCTGCACATCTTCAGGCTGGGGAAAATCGCCTTCATTGAAATAGAAATTGGTCCGCCGGTCCTCTCCCACTTTCGCCACGCGAAGGTAACCCTCATTGGGATGCCTGGCCCTGGTGCACCTTTTATCACCAATATAAAGCTCCCGGATGTTTTCTATGTTCGGATGGACCCGGGTCATCCACAATCCCTCATCCGTCCGGCTCCAGTTGTCGACCGGCATACCGCCCGAGATGACAGGGCTCGCTCCGGGCATGGCTTTATAGGAAACCCTATGCGCTTCGGAGCCAGAGTCACCCGAATCAAAACGCAACGTTTCCGAAATCCGGTAGGTCCCTTCCGATATCCATACGGTAACATTGGATTCAGGTCCTTCATCCACAACGCTGCGAACAGCCTTCTGGGCTCTTTCAATGGTTTTGAAGGGCTGAGCTTCGGTGCCGGGATTGTTGTCATCGCCAAGCGGGGAGACGTAGAAATTCTTTGCTTCCACGGGGGAAGCCAATAAAAGACCAAATAGCAGGACGAGGGCCAATCCTTTTAAAGCGGCTGAGATTCTTAAATTATTAGTAAATGTATGCATAACCATTTTAATTTATAAGTGATCATTAAGATTCTAACACCAATTATTCTCCCGCAGCTATAGCTGCAAACAAATTTCTCTTAACCTGATGATAAGTACCATGCTCATAGGTATTGTAGATTTTTTGAACCAAATAACTTTTATGCTCATGCTAAAAAAAGGCTTATCAAAATTTTAGAATTTAAGGTGCAGCAAAATAAAATTTTTAGACATGATAAAATAATTTTATCGCTAAAATAAAAAACTTTTGAAGGTCGGGTTTAAGAAGACACTTAACTTTTTT
>JAWOCV010000314.1:0-11184 GCA_046483585.1 Marinilabilia sp. | reverse complement strand
TTGTGCAGTTGAGCCTGGGTCTGCCGCAACTGGGAAGAATCCATTTGCACTAATGCCTGACCTTTACGCACTTCATCACCGACCTCAACAAATATCTTTTGGATACGCTGTTGCATCGCAGGTGTAATCTGGTTATGTTCAAAAGCTTCAACGTTTCCGGTAAGATCAAGATCCTGTTCAACATTCCGAATGGTGGAGTGTTCTGTTTCCACACGAGGGGTTTCTTCCTCCTGGCCTTCCTGGTCGTCGGAACTTCCGCCACATGCGACCAGAGCCCCCAACAGAACGGTTAGTACAAACCGTATTTTTTGATTCAAAATAAATGCATTCATATTCAATAAGATGTTTATTTCCGGTTACAATAGATTGTTAGATGTTAGAAAAACTGTATCACATTGAAAAACAATCTCTTAATATTCTTGGTATCTCAGAATTAAAATACTGACTGGCAGCCCACTATTAAAATTATAGCGAGCCATTGTGGTTAAGAAATTGCTTTGTATTATCTATTTTAAAATCTGAAGCAACCCCCTCCGTCATAAATGGCAACATCGCCAAATTCAGGGGGATTCCTCAGGTAAATTCTCCCCCAGCACCTTTTCATATTCTGCCTTGGCAGACAGATAGTTATAACGAGCCTCATTAAGATTCAGACGCGCCTGGGTTAAGGCAACTTCTGCATCATTAAGCTCGAGTAAGGTTCCCGCCCCCGAATCATAGCGGGTTTTAGCTATTTCATATCCCCGCCGGGCCTGCTCTACAGCAACTTTTCCAGACGATACATTCTCAGCAGCCGTTTCCATGGAATTAAATGCGTTCTGCACAGATACGGATACCTGCCTTGAAACATCCTCGCGTTGTAACTCGAGCTGTTCCATATTAACCTGCACCTGCTTTTCCTGGTATTTTTTTGAAAAACCGCTGAATATGGGAATTTGAAGCTGCACACCTGCTACGATGGGCGTCACCCAATCATAGCTGCTAAATTCAAAATCATTGGCTTCGGTCTGGAACTGGTAATTGACAAACGCCGAAAGTGTAGGGAACCTCTGAGCACGAGTTACTTCAAACTGTTTCTCGAGTTGGTTCTCCTGCACATCAAGTTGCCTGATCTCGGAGTTATTTGAAATATCATCCTCGGGCATCGGAGGCATTCCCTCAATCCGGTTGCTAAAAGCCTGTAAATCTTCCCTGAATTTAACGGGAACCTGATCATCGAGCCCCAGCAATATCTTAAGCGAAAGGGCAGCCATTTCACGCCCGTTTTCAGCCTCCGTTAGAGAAGGCTCCAGATTTCGAACCTGAACCTCAGAACGTATCACATCATATTCAGCAGCAGCACCCTGCTCATACATCCGTTTTGTATCTTCATAATTGTCCCGCGCGTTCTCCAGGCTCCGTTTAACCACATCATAAGAATCATTGGCCAATAAACAATTGTAATAAGCTTTCTTAACCTCGCTGACCATATTAACACGAGACTGCCGGGCCGATTCAAGGGCTTGTTCCATCTCCACTTCAGTCATCTGAATGGAACGTAGAAGGGACATATTGAACAAGGGCATGGAAGCGTTTAATGCACCAGAATAACTATTGTCATAGCCAATTTCAATGGTGTTGGAACCGCCTTCTTCTCCTCCCATTCCTCCGCCACCAAATGGACTGTCTTCCGGGAGAAACATAACAGGTTTTTTTACATTATGGCTAAACTGAGCATCTGCTGAAATGGACGGAATTAATCCGGACCATGCTTCTTTCCGGGAATAATCAACTTTTTCAATCTCCTTATCTGCCATTTTTATTGAGGGATTTTCCGATAAAGCAATCTCCAGAGCTTTATCCAGAGTTAATCCCAGGGTATCCTCTTCACTGCCGCCATCCTGGGCAGAAACGCCCATGGGCAGAAATACCAAAGCCACACCCAAAAAAGGAATACTCAACTTGTTTCGCATCATCTTCATAGACTGTCAGGATTTAACTTACTCTTCATTGTTCAGTAATTGCTCCAGGACTTCCACGCCCTTGGGCGTCGAAATTCCCCTGGCAAAATTCAGAAACATATTTTCAAACAGTTCTTTACGGGGAAATTCTTCAACAGGAAAAGCTTCGTTGTTATGGATCAAATTAATCTGTTCATAGAATATCCGGGCGACAAGACGGGCATCGATGTTTTCCCGGAAGAGTCCTTCCTCTTTTCCACGTTCCAGTAATTCACGCATCTGTTTTTGACTCGATTCTCTGCTCTTTTTTACTGTTTCATCCCAGACACCGGGATAGAACTTTCTAAGATCTTCAAGGTAGAGAGGATTCACTCTGTTAATCCCCTCCAGACCATACCGCAAAATGCCGATGATCACCTCCATTACATTATCGGAATTGTTACTCATTTCCCTGATATGTCCCTCGTGTTGCCTCTGAAAATAGTTAACGGTGGCCTTCACAAGCTCGGTTTTATCATTGAAATTTTCATAAAGGGTGCGCTTGGACATCCCAACCTCACTGGCCAGTTCATCCATTGTCACCCGCCGGATGCCCCGGGAAAAAAATAAGAACCCGGCACCTTCCATTATTCTTGTCTTTATCTCCATCTGCTCGTTATTTAAAGGCTCAAAAGTATATTGAAAACTATAAAAACCAAAATAGTTTTTTCGTTTTAACCTTTTTTAATTCGTGTACCGGGGAATTTCTAGCCAGGTGGAAAGGAGGAAACAGATGACAAAATGATTTTTCAGCCTGGTGTTTTAACCTGATTAATTTATGAATTTTCGTCATGAGATTATTCCAGAATTATTCAGGTTAACGTCCGGGAAAACAGAAGGACAGCAGAAAAGTTCCACCAGAAAATGAAGGATCTTAAATGTCAGAAAAGCAGGCAGGAGACAAAAAAAAACCGCTGATGCCCAAAAGCATCAACGGTTTGATAAATTAACAAATAAACGGCCTTTACCCTTTACGGCAAAGGTGAACCCCAAAAAATCTTCTTTAACATTCCCCGGATCTTCAGAAAAAGCAGGATAGAATCAGTTTCAACTTATACGCCCTTTCATACAAGACACAACACCAGGCATGCTCACCCATTATTAATACAGGTCTTCAAGATCACCCGAATCAAAACTTTTGTTGTATTGTTTCATAGCCCTGAGACTCATCCCCATGCTGGAGAAACCTCCGTCGTGATAAAGGGTTTGCATGGTCACTTTACGGGTATAATCCGAGAACATGGTCACACAGTAATTGGCACAGTCCTGAGCATCGGCGTTTCCGAGTGGCGACATGCGGTCCGAAAAGTCGATAAGCCCATCAATTCCTTTAACTCCGCTTCCGGCAGTCGTCACTGTAGGCGATTGACTTATGGTATTGACTCTGACACTTTTCTGACGTCCGAAAATATATCCAAAGCTACGGGCAATGGACTCCAGCAAGGCTTTGGCATCGGCCATATCATTGTAACCATAGAGTGTTCGCTGAGCAGCCACATAGGAGAGTGCCAGCACAGATCCCCACTCATTCATAGCATCCTGCTTAAAGGCTACCTGAAGCATCTTGTGGAACGAAATGGCTGATATATCCAGTGTCTTCTGAAGATAGTTGTAATCCAGATCGTGATAGACCCGTTTCTTACGAACGTTGAGTGACATCCCGATGGAGTGCAAAACAAAATCAATCTTCCCGCCCAATATCTCCATGGATTGGCTAAATACATTTTCCAGGTCATCAACATTGGTCGCGTCAGCCGGTATCAGCCGGGCACCTGTTTTCTCTGCCAGATTGGTAACCTCCCCCATCCGGCAGGCCACATGGGTGTTAGACAAAGTAAAAGTGGCGCCTTCCTCTTGTGCCATTTCTGCCACTTTCCAGGCAATTGACATATCGTTGAGGGCCCCGAAAATAATCCCCCTTTTTCCTTTTAACAAGTTATTTCCCATATCAATAAAAAATGATTATCTGATTAATATTTCAGAACTCCCAATAATTGAGACCACTGTAAAATGTCTCCTTATTGCCAATCTTTCGTTGTTTCAGGTGGCCAATACTTTCGGTTAAATTATTTGGCCTTAGTGTACAAAAACTTCACACACCTGCAATTCCCTTCGCCTCTATCCTAACAAAACAGTTCTTTCTGGAACATACTCATAATCTAATCAAGACTACAAATATATGGCAAATTTGCCGGCAGGAAAAAATCAAGAGACATTTCTGTTTATCGAATCTATATAAAAACAAGTCAATTAACTAAAAAACATCTCCTTCATCCCATCTTTTCACAGGAAACCCTTCTGCATCCAGTTACCGGATGCCTCTTTTGCTTCGTCCAGAATGCTGCTTAAATCAGTTATCCGATGAAAATTGATCTCCCATAAGAAGACGGGCATTTTCAAGGGCCGCTTCTGAGAGCTCTGATCCACTCAACATACCGGCAATTTCCCCGATACGTTCCTCTCTGGTTAACGATTTAACGGATGAAATGGTTTGATGATCCGTGTCGGTTTTAAATACTTTGAAGTGATGATCGCCTTTTCCGGCGATCTGAGGCAGGTGGGTAATGCTCACAACCTGTATGTTCCGGCCCATATCCTGCATGATACGCCCCATACGGTCTGCAATTTCTCCTGAAACACCGGAATCAATTTCATCAAAAATAATGGTTGGCAGCCCCCTGGCAGAAGAAAGCAATGATTTCACGCAAAGCATGACCCTGGAGATCTCACCACCGGAGGCCACTTTGGGAATATCGGTCAACTCTCCGCTTTTATTGGCCGAGAAAAGGAATGATATTTCATCCCTGCCGGTAGGGCCAAAGGCTTTCCCTGGCTGATTGCTCACCGAAAAACGGGCATTGGGCATTCCCAGCTCCTTCAATTGCAGAGAAACCGTCTTTTCTATCTTTTCAAAAACAGCTTCGCGACTATTGGTAAGCAATTGGGCAAGTTCATCTAACTTTTGACTGGTCTGATCGATCTGTTCATTCAGTCTTGCGATCTCCTGATCGAATGAAGCCAGTTGTTCCAGTTTTTCCGACAGGTCATCTTTAATCCGGAGGAGTTCTTCAACTGAATCAACATGATGTTTTTGCTCCAGCGAATAGATCATATCGAGCCGTTCCTGAACAATTTGCTGCCGTGCAGGATCGAACTCCATATCCGCTCCCCGGTCGGTTATCTCCCCGGCGATGTCTTTTAACTCAATATATACAGACTGAAGCCGCTCAGCAAGCTCTTCTCCTCCCTGAAGATAAGATGCTACTTTTTGTATCTCCCCGGCCAGATGATACAACTCCTGGACCATAGGGGTTTCACTTTCGTAAAGCATATGAGAGGCTTGTGAAAGTGCTGATTTAATATCTTCAATATGGGTGAGTTGTTCGAGCTCCTGCTCCAGTTCGGCCTGCTCTTCAGGACGGAGATCAGCCTCTTCAAGCTGTTTGTGTTGAAATTCCCAATAATCCTGATCCGCACGCTGACGGGCATTCATTTCCTCCAGCTTCTCTTTTTCGGCAACAAGCTTTTTAAACGCCCTGTAGGCATCCGAATAAGCCTCTCTTAATTCCTTGTTTGCAGCCACGGTATCCACCACATTAAGCTGAAACCGGTTATCACTTAGCAGGAGATTTTGATGCTGCGAATGCACATCTATCAAACGATCTGACAAAGAACGAAGAAAGTTAAGATTGACAGGTGTATCATTGACAAAAGCACGTGATTTACCGGAAGGAAGAACCTCACGCCGGAGAACCGTCTCATCCTCATAGTCCACATCTTCTTCCTCAAATAAAGATTGAAGACTGTAACGGGAAACATCAAAGGTGCCCTCTATAATACATTTGCTCTCCTTATCGCGAATAACCGACACGTCACTGCGTTGTCCCAGTACCAGCCCAAGAGCTCCCAGCATAATTGATTTACCGGCACCGGTTTCCCCGGTAATTACAGTAAAACCGGGATCAAATGCAATATCGGCCTTATCAATAAGCGCGTAATTTTTTATAGACAATGATCGTAACATAATATATACTAATTGTCTTCCAATATCTTTTCGTATGCATCGGAATTGGTAGGATTAACCTCCGTCAGAATGTTGACCACATCATTTTTCTCCTGCGAAAAAGATTCCGAGAAAATGTTGATAAGTTCTTTCTGTTTGGCATCAAAAAACACCTGAAGAGCAAATGAACTGGGGCTGCTTCGATAAACCTTCTGCAACAATTCGAGAGAAGAAGCTATATTGGCACGGCCTTCTTCAGCACTTCCTTCCATCACATCCAGCCCCTTCCGGTGATATTCATAATAAAACTGTCTGAGTGGACGGTGATCCTCCTCCAGAAGATTGTCTACCAACCAGTAACGATTCTGTCGACTTTCCATGGATTTCCACCCGCTTTCCCTTGCATTCTGCATCTGGTTGACAATATCTTCTGCTTTACGAAAATAAGTTGCTCCCCCTTCGCTTTTGAAGGAATCATAATCATACCCAAGGATCACATATGCATAATACGCCAAAATACCGACAAGATTGGACTCTATATTGCTTTCATTGAATACAAGGTTTTCATTTTCGGTAAAATTAAATTCAATCTTTTCGTCCTTCAGATTTAGCATCGTCGTTTTGTATGCTGAATTGTATACGGGTCGACGGGATTGCACCTGCAAAGAACCTTTGAATCGATCCACCCCTTCCACCTCGTCAATGGTAAAATACAGCGTACATTCAATTCTTTCTGAATTTTCATACACATGATCGGTCCACTGCCGATTATTCATGAGTTCATGAATGGACTCGCGGAGTGATCGAAAGACACTGCGGTTGGTTCCTTCAACCCCGGGGGCGGCTACCTGAACGGCGCAACGAAGCTCCTGAGCCTGAAGATCTGAGGCCATTGCCAGGATGAAAATCCAAAAAAACACAACTTGCTTCATCAGGGAAGTATTTTTTCAAGAGCCGAAACAATATCAACGGCTACCTGCTTCTTATCCTTTAACGGAAAACTTTCTGATTTATGATCTTTCCGAATAATTGTAATGCGGTTGGTGTCGGACATAAATCCTTCTCCCTCCAGATTGGGAGAGTTCAGTACAATCAGATCGAAATTCTTCTGTTCAATCTTTTTTCTTGCGTTGATCTCTTCATCATTCGTTTCGAGAGCAAAGCCTACAGTCACCTGATCTTTGGATTTAATGGCTCCCATGTTGGCAGCGATATCCGGATTGGCCTTAAGCTCAATATTTAAATCACCGGCAGCACGCTTCATTTTCTCATCTGAAACATGAACCGGTGCATAATCCGAAACGGCAGCTGCAAAAACAGCGGCGTCACATTCAGGGAATAACCGGCGGCATGCGGCCTCCATTTCCCTTGCCGAGGTAACATTGATCCGCGATACATTGAGAGGTGTTTCCAGGGCTACAGGTCCCGATATCAGATGAACCAAAGCTCCCCGGTCTGAAAGTTCCCGGGCAATGGCAAATCCCATTTTCCCGGACGAATAATTTCCGATAAAACGAACGGGATCCAGTTTTTCATAAGTGGGGCCTGCTGTTATAAGAACGGTTTTACCGGAGAGTGTCTTTTTTTTTTCGCCGGCCAGCACTTCCTTTATCTTCTCGACAATGACCTCAGGTTCTTCCATACGTCCTTTCCCGGAAAGCCCGCTGGCGAGTTCTCCTGTTGCGGGTTCAGCAAAATATGCCCCAAATTCCTGTAAAACATCAATGTTTCGTTGATTGGCCGGATGTGCGTACATATCGAGATCCATTGCCGGGGCTACAAGGACCGGGCATTTAACAGACAGATAGGTGGTAATTAGAAGATTATCGCAAACGGCTCCGGCCATCTTTCCCATAGTATTGGCAGTGGCCGGGGCAATCACCATAATGTCAGCCCAAAGACCAAGATCAACATGGCTGTGCCAGGTCCCGTCAGAATTTTCGAAAAAGCCACAAAGTACAGGCCTTCCCGATAAGGCCGATAAAGTGACCGGAGTGATAAATTCTTTACCGGCGGGTGTAATGATCACCTGCACTTCTGCACCTTCTTTGACCAAAAGGCGCAACAGGTAAGCAGCCTTGTAAGCAGCAATACTGCCGGTGACACCCAATATGACCTTCTTCCCTTTGAGCATACTGATTTAATGGTGCCCCTTAACCGGGGGCGGTTACATTATGCCCGGCCGGCTGAAACCAACTGGGACTACGAAGATGGTAAACAAACACATCAAAAGCCGTAACTCATACGGTCACAGCTTTTTCAACACACCATCATCCTCAAAATATTACATTCACCCCTCATACGATCTCTCATGAAAAACGATGAGATCGGCAAACCATCACGGGGCTATTCGTCTTCCTGCTTATCTCTGACAGGATTTCTGTAGTAAACTTTGCCCTCAATAAATTCCTGCGCCGCCAGGAGTGAAGGTTTTGGCAGACGCTCATAAAATTTGGATATCTCAATCTGTTCGCGATTTTCAAACACTTCTTCAAGATTGTCGGTATAAGAAGCAAATTCCTGCAATTTTTTATTCAACTCCTCTTTCATCTCCACACCAATCTGATTGGCTCTTTTGCCGATGATCACAACTGTTTCGTAAATATTTCCCGTCTGGGAAGACATTTCGTCGGTATCCCAGGTAACAGTTGTTAAAGGTGCATTTGACTTTTTATAATCCATTGCCGTGTATGTTTTTTGTTATTGATACTTTTCTTCCAATAAAGAATGAACGTCCTCAAAAATTTGGTTGGCCTCTTTCATGTAGGAACTTTCGGGAAATTCATTGATGAACGCATAATATTCGTCAAGCGTTTCTCTCAGCCGTTCTTCCTCTTTTTCTTCCACACTATTCATGGCCTGAATATAAAGGGAATCAAGGATCAGGAACGAAAGTTCCTCCCGGTACTTCGTTTCAGGAAATTCATCAAGACTGTTACGGGCAGTAATAACCGCTGACTGATAATTATTTCCCATGTAAGTCCCCAGATTATAATAAAGCCGGGCACTGAGGTAAGACTTATAAACCAGTTTATCTTCCAGTTCGTCAAGCATTTCATTGGCCTCGCTCACTTTTTCACTTTCCGGGAAAAGATTGTTAAACAACTCGAGCGCTTCTATGGCATTATGGGTATTCGTCTGATCCAGGCGCGGTTTAGGTGACAGCTCATAATAAGATGCCCCGATCATAAACTGAGCATCTTCCAAATACTCGCTATTAGGGTATTTATCAACAAACTCCCGGTAATGATGAACAGCACTGATATAATCTTCCATATTATATAAAGACTGAGCATATTTGTAATGTGCCTCCTCAGCCCGGCTGGTGCCCATGTACACGGAAATCACATCTTCCAGCAAAGTAGACGCGCGCATGTAATCACCCTCCTCATAATACTCCAATGCTTTTTCGTATTTCAGATCGTAATCTGTGCTTTTCAAAATTTTTTGGTATTCACTACATGAGGCCAATAAAGCAATGGCCAGCAAAACAAGTAATTTCCTCATTATGACTATCCGCTTTTGTGCGTTCGCAGTATTTGCCAGACAAAGTTATAAATGGCAAATTTCCGTGCAAAGATACAGTTTTACTTTTATAAATTGTCATCCACGAAGATGGATTTTGTTCATCAGGATGGAATTCCATTTTCGTTTCAAAAGCATTTTTCACAAAAACCAAGCCACAGAAGGTTACATCATGCAAAAGGTTTTTTTCGAAAACCTGTCAAATTACCACCCTGCATCATAAAAACAGACAAAAAACATTACCTTTGCCGGGAAAACCAAAAACTATAGCAAAGTGGATATTTTTGATAAAATTAAAAAGAATATGGGCCCTTTGGGCCAGTACGGCAAAGATGCCCACGGTTATTTTACATTCCCAAAGCTTGAAGGAGAGATCAGCCCCCGCATGAGATTCCGGGGCAAGGAAGTCCTAACCTGGAGTTTAAACAATTACCTGGGGCTGGCCAATCATCCCGAAGTACGGAAAACCGACGCAGAGGCCGCTAAAGATTGGGGACTGGGATATCCCATGGGCGCCCGCATGATGTCAGGGCATACGAGCAAACATGAAGAGTTGGAGTCAGCCCTGGCCGATTTTGTCGGAAAAGAGGACGCCTATCTTCTCAACTTTGGCTATCAGGGCATGGTTTCAATCATTGATACACTGGCAGGCAGGAATGATGTCATTGTGTATGACTCCGAATCGCACGCATGCATTCTTGACGGCCTGAGACTGCACATGGGCAAGCGCTTTGTCTATCCCCACAACGATATGGACAACCTCCGTAAACAACTCAACAGAGCCACTAAACTGGCCGAAAAACAGGGAGGCGGCATTCTGGTCATTACCGAAGGTGTGTTTGGCATGGCCGGTGACCTGGGACATCTTGACAAAATTACGGAACTGAAAAAAGAATACGAATTCCGCCTCCTCGTTGACGATGCCCACGGTTTCGGCACAATGGGCAAAACAGGCGCCGGCGTGGCTGAACATTACGGGGTGACCGACCAGGTGGATGTGATATTCGGAACCTTTGCCAAATCCATGGCCGGCATTGGCGCTTTTGTAGCCAGCCGCGAAGATGTGGTGCAGTATCTCAGATACAATATGCGCTCCCAGATTTTTGCCAAATCTTTGCCCATGCCCATGGTGATCGGGGCCCTCAAGCGCCTCGAACTTCTGCAGACCCATCCCGAGCTCAAAGAACAGCTATGGACCGTAGTCCATGCTCTTCAAAAAGGACTGCGTGAGGAAGGATTTAACCTTGGAAAAACCGAATCACCCGTCACCCCCGTCTTCCTGAATGGCACCATCCCTGAGGCCACTAATCTCACCATGGATCTGCGGGAAAATTACAACATTTTCTGTTCCATCGTCGCCTATCCCGTGATCCCAAAAGGACAGATTATGCTCCGACTAATCCCCACAGCCGTCCATAAGCTGGAAGATGTGGAATTCACTGTTAAAGCTTTCGCCGAAATCAAAGAAAAACTGGCCGCCGGAAAATATCAGGGAGATAAAATTGCCAGTATGTCATAACAATAAATAGATCGTTAGATTTTTAGATTTAAGATCTAAGATGATTCATATATTACTGGTAATCTGTGTTTTAACATAAACATCTCTCAGATCTAAACAATTGAAGAACAAGCACTTAAAAAAGTTTAACGGACTATTATAAATTAAGCAAGGAATTA
>JAWOCV010000305.1:0-10899 GCA_046483585.1 Marinilabilia sp. | reverse complement strand
TTGTAAAAAAGTAACCATCTGATTAAGTTGTTTTAAATCAAAACATCAGCATGTTTCTTTTCTATAACCCGCCAGGCAGGCCTGTCTGCCGTTTTGTAAAAAAGTAACCATCTGATTAAGTTGTTTTAAATCAAAACATCAGCATGTTTCTTTTCTATAACCCGCCAGGCAGGCCTGTCTGCCGTTTTGTAAAAAAGTATCCCTCTGTCTTATAAATTTTAAATTAAAACGTCAGAATGTTTCTTTTTTATAACCCGCCAGGCAGGCCTGTCTGCCGTTTTGTAAAAAAGTAACCATCTGATTAAGTTGTTTTAAATCAAAACACCAGCATGTTTCTTTTCTATAACCCGCCAGGCAGGCCTGTCTGCCGTTTTGTATAAAAGTATCCCTCTGTCTTATAAATTTTAAATTAAAACGTCAGAATGTTTCTTTTTTTATCCCGCCAGGCAGGCGTAACGCAGTAAATGGGACTTTATGGACAGACACTAACTAATTTTGTGTATTCTTTGATTAGGTCACAAAAAGAGAGCAAACTTTTTTCCGGCTTTCAGCTTCGAGCTTTCAGCTACAAGTCCTTTCTGCTTTATACCTCTGCAACGAAAATACTTGCATCTAATAAACTGACGATCTATTGAGACGGGCACTAACTATTTTATCGGTTTCACCCTTTCAAACCGCTGCCGGTCCCCGTTATGGTCGTGTATGTCCTTTATCAAAAGATCCTTGGCTTCGCATGAAGGACAACCGCCGCCGCATACTTTTCCATTTGAATGGAAAAACGTCTTCCACAATGAATAGAGCGTGTACAGGACAGCTGCACTTACGGTGATCCATGTTAATATTTCCTGTATCATTGGCATTTCAATTAAAATCATTTATTGAACAATACTCCGTTAAACTTTTTCAAATATCTTGTAATTAAGTCTTCATGAAACAAAACCATGAATAATAACTCTCTCATAATTAAAACTTTGCGCCTGCCTGGCGTGTAATGTGAAACAAAATTAATTGTACAAACAAAAGTTCGTTTATATAACAGGATGCTAATATTAAAAACGGCAGACAGGTCATAGCGTCTCTGCGTTTAGTTTTTTTCACGGATTATTTATTGCAATAGTCCGTTAAACTTTTTCAATGCCTTGTAATTCAGCTGTTTAACCTTTTAATGTTTTCCGTGTTAAATTGCAGTTTATCAGCATTATACGATTCGTCTTAAATCTAATATCTAAAAATCTAACGGTCTATTGAATTAAACATTATCATTGAAAAAGCTGGCCCACCTGGAAAATGACCAGGGAAAGGAAATAAGCCAGTCCTGTTGTATAAAAAATGGTGAACAAAGCCCATTTCCATGATCCGGTCTCTTTCCGTATGGCAGCAATGACTGCGACACACGGGAAATAGACAAGTGTGAATATAAGGAACGACATAGCAGATAAAGTGGTAAAGACCGGTGTGCCATCCTCGTATTTGTCGTTTCTAATTTGCTCAATCAGTTGGGCATTTCCGCTGGTTTCTACGTCATCGGCCTGGTACAGCACAGCCATGGTGCTGACCACGATCTCTTTGGCAGCGACTCCGCTTAAAAGGCTGACGCCCATTTTCCAGTCAAATCCCAGCGGTTGAATGGCGGGTTCGATGCTTTTCCCGATTTGTCCGATATAGCTCCCTTCGTGACGCATCTTGTCCTTGAGTTGGTCAAACTCTTCCAGTTTTTCTGCCCGTTCAGAGGCAATTTTTTCATCGAGGTCATCTCCGGTGGCAACCTGAAGCTCATCGTAACGTTGCACCAGTTCGCTCTTATTCTTTTCCACAGCTATTGATTTTTCGTTTTGGCGCGGATAATATCCTAAAAACCAAATTATGACAGAGGCAACCATAATGACACCTCCCATCTTTTTCAGATATTGGCTGCCTTTGAACCACATATGGCGGGTGGTTGCCCTCAGGGTGGGCAGCCGGTAGGGAGGAAGTTCCATAACGAACGGTGTGTCCGATTTCCGGAACATAAAGCGCTTGAAGATGCGGGCCACGAACACGGCGATGGCAATGCCCGTTGCATATAAGAGGAACAGCACCGTTCCCGGATGATCGGGGAAAAAAGCCCCGATGAAAAGAATGTAGACCGGCAGTCGGGCGCTGCACGACATGAACGGATTGATCAGGATGGTGAGCAAACGGTTGTTGCGGTCTTCAATGGTACGGGTGGCCATAATGGCCGGAACATTACACCCAAATCCCATGATCAGTGGAATGAATGATTTACCGTGAAGGCCGATCTTATGCATCACCTTGTCCATGATAAAGGCGGCCCTGGCCATATACCCGGTATCTTCCATAAATGAAATAAAGAAGAAGAGGATCAGGATATTGGGCAGAAATACGATCACACCTCCCACACCGCCAATGATCCCGTCAACGATGAGGTCCGTAAACGGGCCTGCCGGAAGGGTGGCACCGGCCCATTGTGACAACATCGATACCCCGTCTTCGATCCAGTTCATGGGGTATTCTCCCAGGCGGAAAGTGGCCTGGAACATCAGCCAGATGAAAAAGAAAAAGAACGGAAAACCGAAAAGACGATGGGTCAGTATCGAATCAATGATGTCGGTTTTTCTCCGGCGTTGTTGGGGATTTTCCCGGTAGGTCTCTTTCATGGCCCCGGCAATGAATCCGTAACGGGCATCGGTTATGGTGGTTTCGGTATCTTCGTTGAGGATGTGTTCCAGTTTTTCCGTTTGCCGCCTGGTTTCCTGCAGTATTTTCTGATACTGTCCCTGCAAGAGCTGGTCATGGAATACTTTGTCCTGCTCCAGAAGTTTGATGGCCAGAAACCGGGGAGAAACCCTGCTCACGAGTTCAGGATATTCGCCGATAAGTGCTTCGATGGTTTCAATGGCTTCTTCGATGGTTTCGCCGTAATTGATCTTAACCCGGCGGGCTTCTTCAATTTTGTCTTCGTAAACATCTATCACGGTCTGAAACAGTTCGCTAATTCCCTTTCCCTTTGAACCGACCGTTGGCACAAAAGGTATCCCGAGCATTTTGCCCAGTTGTGAATAGTCCAGTTTATCACCTTTTCTCTGGAGATCGTCGTACATGTTGAGGGCCACCACTGTGCGCACATCCATGTCGATCAGTTGGGAGGTGAGGTATAAATTGCGTTCCAGGTTCGAAGCGTCCACCACATTGAGGATGATGTCAGGGGTCTCGCTGTTGATGTGTTCCCGAACATATACTTCTTCAGGACTGTAAGCGGAGAGGGAGTAGGTGCCGGGCAGATCATAAACCTTGAGCGTATAATCTTTGTGATAAAAATAACCCGTTTTAATATCGATGGTCACACCACTGTAGTTCCCGACATGCTCATTGGCGCCGCTGGCCTGGTTAAAAATAGTGGTTTTACCGCAATTGGGATTTCCGACAAGAGCCACATTAATGGTTTTCCGTTTTTCAGTGGCGGTTCGGGTCAATATTTCATCGGTAATGGTGCCGTTGTATTGTCCTGTTTCTATATTTCGGGCCTCCTCACGGGAAACGACTTCGACCAGCTCAGCTTCGGTTCTTCGCAGAGACACCTTGAAATCCATGATCTTGTATTCGATGGGATCTTTGAGTGGAGCATTTTTGATAACTTTCACTTTTTTCCCTCTGACAAAGCCCATTTCAATGATGCGCTTGCGAAACGCTCCATGTCCTTTCACCTTCACAATAACGCCTTCCTGTCCGCTTGTCAGCTCTGCTAAGTTCATATATATCGTATCTCGGTTATTGAATGTTGCGCATTATAGTATGCTCACAATTTAAAATTCTTCAAAATTAATCATTTGAATAAACCCCACCAATCCCCACTTTTGGGGATTTTGTCTTTCTACCATGAAAACCAATGCTGGTGAAGATCGATGAAAACTTTGACGATTTGGCATAATTGTGTGTTTTTTCATCAGGCAAAAATGTCAGAATTTATTTTTCTTTTGTGACGAAAAGTCATTTCGAAAAGATTGAAACATAATTGAAACCTTTTGGTTATTCTTTGGTAAGATTATTGGAGACGATACTATTAATAAAAAAGATAATGCCATGGATTTTTCAGGAACATTTGAAGATTTTCAGAAAGTTGTAAAAGAAAATGGTGGAGAAGTTCAGATCATGGAGCGGGAGGTTTCACTGGATACCCAGATGGCATATATGCGGATGTCGAAAGAGGTAAAAAGCGATTTGCAGCCCCATATAGTGATGTCAGGTAAATATGAATTGTGGGACGAGAATTCGTCGCGGGAAAGCAAACGCAGACGCCTGGCGGCTCTGGCTTCGCTGGGAACCCCGGACGCCATCCGTACGCTTCAGAGTTACCAGGACCAACCGGATAAGGGATTGGAAGACTGGACTTATCTGGCTCTTCAGGAGTGTAAGCTGGTCTTTCAGGCCTCCATGCTTGAACATCCTCCCATGTTTATTTCTACCGGGCTCGGAGGCAGCGGTCAGCAGCTCCGTTTTTTTGGTGCTTTTTTCTCCGAAGACGGAAGTGCTTTTGAGGAAACACGTCAGCATGTCATCTCGGGAGAGACCGAGTATGTGTTTGAAAAATTCGGCGGCAAGCTTGAATTTATTGCCTTTTCGGGGCAATTCGTGACATTCTGGGGACTGGTGCCCATCGATGTTCCGCTGAATGAAAAGATGAAAGACGTGGTCGCGGAATCCAACCTGCTTGGTGCAGGTTTGCGCAATGATTTTGTGCTGACCAATGTGAAAAAGTTGACCTTTTATGAGCTTGGAGAGATTCTGACAAAGATCGAGAAGGAGAAAGAAGGAAAAAATGCCGACACCAATGCCGGTACTGTTTAGTGTATAGAGAGGCTGGAGATTGGGGAAACCGGAGAATGATTCTTCGTAAACCAACGTATTAAAAGAGAAAAAAGGGACTCTCTTTTCGGAGAAAGTCCCTTTTATATTTTAAATATCAGAGCAGTACAAAAGATCTGTTATTTGCTGAGATCTTCAAAATCTACGTTGGTGTATTCTGTGGTTGAAAGAGCCTCTTCTGTTTCTTCCTGCTCGGATTCCTGCTCTTGTTGTTTCTGTTCGGGCTGTTGTTTGGGTTCCTGCTGCTGACCTTCTTCATTGTAAACACCCTGCTCGGCCTGGATAAAATCAATGGCATCTTTCAGTCCGTCGGCAAATTTCTCGAAGTCTTCCTTGTAAAGGAAAAGTTTGTGCTTTTCAAATCGAAAACGTCCGTCTTCCTCAAACCGTTTTTTACTTTCTGTAATGGTCAGGTAGTAATCATTTTTCCGTGTGGCCTTAACGTCAAAAAAATAAGTGCGTTTCCCGGCTCTTACCGCTTTCGAAAAGATGTCGTCCCTGTCGGTTCTCTTTTTGTCTGTACCATCTTTTTTGTCAAATCCTTCCATCATTAATTTATTTTTTTTGAGTAAGAAAACTTTTTGTTCCTTCAGGTTCAAAAATGGCAATAATTTTTTGAAATAACCAAAGATTGTTTACAATATTATTTTAAAATTTAAACTCTTTAACGGCATCCCGTTGTGTGCCGCCGGAACCAATAACCCGGACGGATGGTTTATGAGACACTTTTTCAATTTTTTGCTGGGTTATTTTGAGTATGGCAAAAGGCTTTTTCGTTTTTTGATCTTTCACGTCTTGTCTAAAATAAAAAAACACCTACTTTTGTGATTGAATAATTATCTGAAGTAACAAAAGTTCTTTAAAGAATGCTTAGTAGAAGACTGCTCCGAGTGAAAGTGATGCAAACGGTTTATGGTCATTTCAGGGGGGGGAACGCCACCATCCAACAGACCGAAAAAGAGTTGTTTCACAGTATTTCCAAATCCTATGAACTTTATCATCTGCTCCTTTTGTTGATACTGGACGTCCGGGATTTCGCTGAAAAACGCATTGATATGGGTCTCAGCAAAAAACGTCCTACAGAACAGGAACTCAATCCGAATCGTAAATTTATAAATAACAAGGTTTTGTTGCAGTTGCGTGAAAACAAGCAACTCCTTAAATACATTGAGACCACCGGTTTGTCATGGAAGAACAATGAGCAATATATAAAAGACATTTACGGGGTTATTACCGGCTCTGAACTATATCAGCAGTATATGGTTTCTGAAGAAGACTCATATGATGCGGACCGTAAGTTTGCAGCTAAACTTTTTGAAAAAGTCATCGGGCAGCATCTTCCTCTGTATGCCCTGTTTGAGGAGCAAAGTATTTACTGGAACGATGAAGCCGAATTTGTGGTGAGCATTGTTGTGAAGACCCTGAAGGAATTTGAAGAAGAAAAAGGGGAAGATCAGCCTCTCCAGAATGAATTTAAAGATGAGGAAGATCGTGAATTTGTAAAAACACTTTTTCGAAAAGCTGTTGTGAATAATGAAGATTACCACAATCTGATACGGAAATTCTCACGTAACTGGGATCTGGAGCGTGTGGCTTATCTCGATATTGTTCTTATGCAAATCGCCATAGCCGAGGTTATGGAATTTTCCAAAATCCCTGTGAAGGTGTCCCTCAACGAATATATTGAAATAGCAAAACATTATTCAACGCCCAAGAGCGGTACTTTTATCAATGGCATTCTCGATAAAGTGATAGACCATTTGAAAAAGGAAGATCAAATTATCAAACTTTATCATGACTATGATGAGAAAATGGAGAAATAATTTGTCACTTGTCCCTCTGTTATTGCTCTTGACTTTAAGCCTGTCTGTGGCCTGCAATTCAGCAGATAGGGGAGGGAAAGATGCTTCCGGTGGGTCTGATGCCTCTGCCAATGCCGGCGAAAAACCTGAGGGTGAGCCGGTTTTTCAAAAAACGGAGCACAATTTTGGTGAGCTTGACGGGGGTGAAGAAGTAGGGGCCCGGTTTGGTTTCGAAAATCAGGGCGAAGGGCCATTGATCATCGAACGGGTATCAACCGGATGCGGTTGCACTGTGGCCGAATATTCGGAGGGTCCAATACCTCCGGAAGAATCCGGATTCGTTGAGATCATCTTCGACAGCCGGGGCAAATCCGGCGCTCAGTTTCAGAATGCGAGAGTGTATTTTGAGGGCCTCAGCAAACCTGTTCGCCTCTCGGTGGTTGCCCAGGTCGTTAAAAAATAGTTATATTGCGAACCATAAAATGAATCAATTTAAGAACCAAAATTTTGTAATATTATGATGAGTTTATTTTTACAGGCCGGAGGCTCAGAAGGAAGCCCCAATATGATCATGCAGTTGTTGCCATTCCTTTTGATCATTGTGGTGTTCTATTTTTTCATGATTCGCCCTCAGGTTAAACGGCAGAAAGAATTAAGGAAATATCGCGAGAATCTGAAAAAGGGTGATAAAGTCGTGACAACCGGTGGCATATACGGGAAAGTGAGCGAGGTTAAAGAAAGCCATGTGGTTATGGAAATTGCAGATAATGTCAATATTAAAGTCGATAAGGCCGGCATTATTATGGACATGTCTGATGCAACTAAAAAATAATACCATGGATCGACCGTTTAAATGCGTATTGTTTCTTCTCTCACGGGCAAACGTTTTATCTGTATACCGATCTTGTGGGGATGAGGCCAGGCATGTTGGTACGGGCGGTCCGGGGTAAGTGATAAAAAGATTTTGTTATAGCGGGCCAATGATTAAATTTGTGGATCATTGGCCTTTTTTTGATGCAGAGGTGGCATGTTTATCCCGGAATAGGGAGGCATAAATTTCCTCGAAAGGTGGTCGGCATTCGTTGAAATGAAGACTGGGACATATCCCGCATAATATTTTCATTCATGGGGTGGAAGAAAATAAATATAAAGCAACCCTTACTCTGGGTGAAAAAGTGGTTCGACCGTTTACGTCAGAACAGGGATCTGATCGTATTTCTGGTCTTTCTGGTTATTGCTACGGGGTTTTGGTTTCTTAATGCTCTCCGTAAAGAATATACCACTACTTTGAGTTATCCGGTTCGTTTTGTCAACGTGCCCGATGAACGCATGCTTCCGGAGGATGTGCAAAAAAAAATTGACCTGGAGGTCAGGGCTGTGGGGTTTGTTATTTTGCGGTATCAATTAAGCAATGCGTTTTTGCCCCTGAATTTCGATGTTTCTGATATGCAATCCGCCACTATTAATAATACTGAAGGGGTGTATGCTTTAACCGGGGAAGAACAAGACCGGATTGTGGGCCAGTTGTCACAGGGAATGGAGCTGGTCGAGATTTCACCCGACACTTTATTTGTTCCCCTCATAGAACATACCAGTGTCAGATTGCCCGTTAGAGCAAAAACAGATCTGGGGTTTGCGAAGCAACATCTGCAAGCGGGGCCTGTTATTCTTGATCCGGATTCTGTTGAGGTTTCCGGTCCTTCACAGATCATAGATACAATGTCTCATATCAATACCCGTGCATTGGTTTTTGAGGAGCTGAGAGACACTGTATCGACAATGGTTTCTCTTGACGTGCCGGACAGGATTGAGACATCTGAAAATAAAGTATCGGCAACCATTCCCGTTGAATCTTTCACAGAACTGAACATGCGTGTTCCCCTAAAGGTAGCCGGGTTGCCCGATAGTTTACGTATCAAAACATTTCCGTCAGAAATACAGGTGTCCTTCCGGGTAGGTATCAGCAAGTATGAAGCGGTCGATGAATCTCAGTTCAGAGCTGTGGTGGACGTGGACCCGGTATTGGACGATGATCGTCCCGACCGCTTGAAGGTGCGACTCGACAAGGTTCCCGAAGAAGTTGAATCTGTCAGCTTTTCTCCCATATTTGTGGAATATTTACTTGAAAAAAGGAGATAGCATTGTATAAAGTTGGTATAACAGGCGGTATCGGCAGTGGAAAGTCTACTGTTTGTAAGATATTTGAAGTTCTTGGGATACCAGTGTATTATGCAGATGAGCGGGCCAGGAGCCTTATTGAGACAGATTCCCGGATAAAAAAAGGGTATAAGCAATTGTTCGGTGAAGCGGTTTATGTTGAGGGACAATTGGATCGTTCGGTGGTGGCACAGAAAGTATTCTCGGATAAAACATTACTTGAAAAAGTTAACCGGTTGGTTCATCCAGTGGTGAGGGAAGATTTTATGCAATGGTTCGAGCGTCAGGAAGCGCCTTATGTCATTGAAGAAGCTGCGATATTGCTTGAAAGCGGTGGACAGGAACTTCTGGACAAGATCGTACTGGTCAGTGCTCCCGAGTCAATACGAATCCGGCGTGTTACTGAGCGTGACGGAACCAGCGCCGGGAAGGTGCAAGAACGAATAAATAATCAGTGGACGGATGATCAGCGCAGACCTTATGCGGATTATGAAATTTTCTCCGATGACCGGCATCTGGTCGTCCCCCAGGTGTTACAAATACATACTGAATTGACAGAATAATGGGATTTTTAGGATCATTAATTGGTTTTGGTATTGGTTGGTGGGTTTTGGGCCCCATTGGTGGTTTGATTGGAATGTTTCTTGGTGGGCAGGCTGAGGAGGCTGCTACCACGGCTGAAGGCAAAACCCGCCATGTTTCATCGGGTTCTGCCAGGGATGGATTTGTGGTTTCACTGTTGGTTCTGATGGCGGCTGTCATGAAGGCTGACGGCAAAGTTTTGCAGTCGGAACTCAATTATGTCAAGAATTACCTTCGAAATTTGCTGGGAGCTGAAAAAGCCCGGGAAGCTCTTAATGTTTTGCGCAACCTGATCAAAAAGGACATTCCATTGGCTGATGTGTGCCATCAGGTGCGGGTCAATGTTCAGTACGACAGCCGGGTTCAACTGCTGCACCTGTTGTTTGGCGTGGCAAGGGCCGACGGGCATCTCAGTCAGGTTGAAATTAATACCATTGAACACATATCCCGGTTGCTGGGTATTGCCCCTCCGGATTATCAGGCCGTGCTGAATATGTTTTACGACAATCTCGATTCGGCTTACAAAATTCTGGAGATATCGCCTTCCGCTACCGATGATGAAGTCAAGAAAGCTTACCGCAAAATGGCTGTAAGATTTCATCCCGATAAGGTGAGCCATTTGGGACCTGAATTTCAGAAATCTGCCAATGAAAAATTTGCAAAAGTGAATGAGGCCTATAATAAAATCAAAAAGGAACGGGGATTGAGTTGATAAGAGAATAGGATATCTTTGTGTGTTTGTATTATTTTTGTTACCCAACTTTAAATTTAAATCTGAAGGAACATGTTGAAAGGAATTCTTGCTATTTCCGGAAAGCCCGGTCTGTATAAGATGATTACCAATGCCAAAAACAGCATTATCGTGGAGTCGCTTATCGATGGTAAGCGCATGCCGGCTTATGCCACTTCAAAGATCAGTTCGCTGGAAGATATCTCCATTTTTACATTTGATGGTGATATGAACCTGGCCGATGTTTTTGCCAGAATCTTTGAACAGGGGATTGATATTAATCCCAAGAAGGCCTCTGCCAATGATCTAAAATCGGCTTTTCGTGAGGCTTTGCCCGATTATGACGAGGACCGGGTATATGTCTCGGATATCAAAAAAGTATTTGCCTGGTATAATTTGTTAAAAGAGAAAGAGATCATCACCCCGGAAAGCATCGAAGAGTTAAAAAAGAGCAATGAGGCCGATCAGGAAGGCTCCGGAGAAGGAGAAGAGGAGGAGGATGGATCAGAATCATGATTAGTTCTCATTGATTAACTGATCGTTGTGATTTTGTTAAAATTTCGATGCTTTATTGTTTGGAAAACCGCCCATTTAAGACTTATATTTGCACCCGCTTTAGGGCAGAGTGCGGGAAAGACGGAAGGGGATGGATGGGATAAAGATTGCCTTTTAGACACCCGGAAAATAATTTTGGACGGGAATAAAAAAGGATGTATCTTTGCACTCGCTTTTGCCAGAACCCGGAGGCTCTTCAAAGGAAGGCCG
>JAWOCV010000228.1:0-4851 GCA_046483585.1 Marinilabilia sp. | reverse complement strand
TTTAAAAATTTCACAAAATTATCGCCTGTTCCGGTTACCCGAATTTCTTTATACCGAGATGGAGACCGATACCCGGCGTTCAGGGGAGAAAATCTTCGATTATGTAGATCCTAAGAACCGCGAGGTTCAGGTTGAAATGGAGAATGCCTGCACAACCCATTTGAAAGATATTGGCGGATGGCTCGAACCTTCCTTTAAGAAGGTGGCATTCGATGAGCAGGAATTTCCTGTGGAAGCTTCAGTGATCGTACCGGTCCGTAACCGGGCCAAAACCATTGAAGATGCAGTAAGATCGGTTTTTGAGCAAAAAACGTCTTTTTCATTTAATCTTATTGTGGTAGACAATCATTCGGATGATGGCACAACTGACCTGCTGAAAAAACTGGCAGAGGAAGACAACCGGCTGGTGCATCTGGTTCCCGCACGTACAGACCTGGGCATTGGCGGATGCTGGAATATGGCCATTATGCATGAGTTGTGTGGAAAATTTGCCGTACAACTCGACAGCGATGACCTGTATGCAGGGAATGACACATTGCAAACTGTAGTAGATGCATTTTATGAACAAAATTGTGCCATGGTCATTGGTTCGTATCAGATGGTGAATTTCAAGCTGGAAGAGATCCCTCCGGGCATTATTGATCACAAAGAGTGGACGCCTGAAAACGGGAGAAACAATGCTTTGCGCATTAATGGACTGGGTGCTCCGCGTGCTTTTTACACACCTGTATTGCGGCGGATCCGGATCCCCAATGTTAGTTACGGAGAAGACTATGCCGTTGGACTTACCATTTCCAGGGATTACCAGATCGGACGTATCTATAAACCTGTTTATATGTGCCGGCGGTGGGAAGACAATTCCGATGCATCCCTGGACGTTGTAAAAATGAACAATCATAATTTCTATAAGGACCGGGTGCGCACAATGGAACTTTGGGCCCGGATTGCAAAAAATAAGCATTGAATATGGCGCAGGAAATTGCAAAGGGAGCCTCGTTCAGTGAAAAGGTTGATCGCCTGATTGAAGATCAGGTGGCCAGCTGGGACATGGCGCGAAAAAACTACGAGGGGCTGAAAGACGTTAAGATCCGTTCTGTGAAAATGGGAGTTGCCACCGAGATGCGGGTACAGTTCAATCCGGGCCGGATCCGTTCCTCGGCAGCGAAGGTAGATGCCAAATCCATAAAGGAGCGGAAATGTTTTTTGTGTCCGGAGAATCTTCCGGAGGAGCAGGAAGGTGTTTCTTTCGGGGATGATTATCTGGTCCTTGTTAATCCATTTCCCATTTTTCCGCGTCATTTGACCATTCCCCATCGTTCGCATACCGATCAGCGCATCAAAGGCCGCATCAAAGATATGATGAATCTGGCGCGGTCTCTGCCCGGCTTTGTGCTTTTCTACAACGGCCCCCGCTGCGGGGCCAGTGCGCCGGACCATTTTCACTTTCAGGCGGGAAATAAAGGATTTTTGCCGATAGAAGAAGAGTACGACAAGCATCCCGGTAAAAACCTGTTGTTCGACCAGGAAGTGCTTCGCATTCATGCGGTAGACAAGTATTTCAGGAAAACCCTCGTTTTCGAGGGAAGCGATATGGAATTGATTGAGCAGTGGTTCACTAAATTGTATCGGTTTCTTGACGCCATCCAGGACCGGGATGATGAGCCGATGCTCAATATTTTGTGCTCGTGGGAAGATGGTCACTGGCGTTTGTTTATCTTTCCCCGGAAGGAGCACAGACCACGTCAGTATTATGCTGAGGGTGATGACCAGATCCTGTTGAGCCCTGCCTCGGTGGACTTTGGAGGTGTGCTGATTACTCCGCGTGAAGAAGACTTTAATAAGCTTAACCGCAATCTGATTGCCGATATTTTTGAACAGGTCACTTTTAGTGACGGCGACTGGGAAAATGTAAAGAATATTTTTGTGAACCAATATCTGTAATGCTATGCAACCAATGCAACCAAATATTGAAGTAGGGATCATGTTTACTCCGGAGTTTTCTTTTAAACTCAAGGGGTTGCACCGTCTTTCGGCGACCGGGGAGACTTTTGAAGGTTCCGGTAAAGCTCAGCTGAAAAACGGCCAATTTTACCTGAAAATGAAAGACCGGGAGGCAACCACCGATTTGCCGGTTGAGTTTGAACCGGTTGATTATGAAACCGCCAGTTTCGAACTGGAGGATGTGGTGATTGGCATCAATTTTCACTGGGAGCGGAAAGAAAATCAGCGATTTAAAGGAACCCTCCGGATCATAAGCGAAGATGATCATCTGACGGCGGTAAATAAACTCCCGCTGGAAGATTATCTGGTCAGTGTCATATCTTCGGAGATGAGTGCCACTTCATCTCCCCAGCTTCTTCGGGCCCATGCGGTTATTTCCCGAAGCTGGCTGCTGGCTCAAAAAGATAAAGAGAATAAGCTCAAAGAAGGAGGCGGTGAATATGTCACCGTTGTCGAAGAAGAGGGTGAGCGCATCAAATGGTACGACCGGGAAGATCACCCCAATTTCGATGTTTGTGCCGATGACCATTGCCAAAGGTATCAGGGAATTACCAGGGCCTCTACCAAAGAAGTAGAAGATGCCATTGCCGAAACTTTCGGGCAGGTGTTGGTTTATGAAAATGAAATTTGTGATGCCCGCTACTCCAAAGCCTGCGGGGGCATTTCGGAGTTGTTCAGCAATGTGTGGGAACCCGTTGATCATCCCTATTTGCAGAGCGTGGTCGACAATGATTCAAAACCCGGGGACTATGACCTTGATCTTACCAAAGAGGATGCTGCCCGCGCATGGATTTTGGGGAACCCGCCTGCCTTTTGTAATACACAGGATAAAAATGTACTTTCACAGGTCCTTAACGATTACGACCAGGAGACGGCCGACTTTTTCAGATGGCAGGTGACCCTGAGTCAGGCAGAAGTCAAAAAACTTCTGATGAAAAAAATCGGTCTGGACCTTGGTGATATTCTGGATATAACCCCGGTTGAGCGTGGACCTTCCGGGCGTTTGGTCCGTCTGAAATTTACCGGAACCAAAGGCGAATTGACAATTGGCAAAGAGCTGGAGATACGGAAAGCGTTATCCGAATCTCACCTTTACAGCTCAGCTTTTGTTGTGGACAAACAAGAAGAAAACGATCAATCCCCTGCCAAATTTATATTGAAAGGAGCCGGCTGGGGACATGGTGTGGGTTTTTGCCAGATTGGTGCCGCTGTGATGGGATCCAAAGGCTATTCATATCGTGATATTCTGTCTCATTATTTCCGGGGAGCCGAACTCGAAAAGCGATATTGAAGAAATTCCTGACGACTTGGTCTTTTACATAAAATAAAAGTTATGAGGTCACCAAAAGTTCTTCTTCTTTTAGTAGCGGCATTAATGCTGGCCGGGTCTGTTCATGCAGGCGGATGGATTCGCATCAATCAGCTGGGGTATTTGCCCAATACCCCAAAAGTGGCTGTCTTTATTGGTGATACGTCCGTTGATTTTGACACGTTTGAAGTTATGCGGGCCACCGATGATGAGGTTGTCCATTCCGGGGCGGTCCGTGATGAGGATGGCTCTGTCTGGGGTATGGCTGAAGCCTTCCGGCTTGATTTTTCAAAGTTTCAGGATGAAGGCCGTTATTATATTCAGGCGGGGGAACATCGTTCGCCAGAGTTTCGGATCGGGGCGGATGTTTATGATGGCACGGCTGATTTCCTGTTGAATTATATGCGTCAGCAGCGTTGTGGCTACAATCCGTTCCTCGAAGACAGCTGTCACGTACATGACGGGGTTGTTGTCGATCATCCCGAAAAAAGCGGGGAAAAGATCGATGTGCACGGAGGCTGGCACGATGCATCCGACTATTTGCAATATACCAGTACGTCTGCCAATGCCGTCTTTCAGATGTTGTTTGCCTATCGCGAAAATCCCGCTGCGTTTGAAGATCATTATGATGCCTCCGGTCATGAAGGGGAAAACGGGCGACCAGATGTGCTGGATGAGGCCGTTTGGGGATTGGAATGGCTCATGCGCATGAATCCTGCGCCGGAAGAAATGTACAACCAGATTGCCGATGACAGGGACCATGCCGGATATCGCCTCCCCAACAGGGACTCGGTGGATTATGGTTTTGGTCAATACCGGCCGGTTTATTTCGTGACCGGTGAGCGACAAGGGCTGGGGCCCCATAAAAACCGATCTACAGGTGTTGCATCCACGGCCGGGAAATTTGCTTCTGCCTTTGCTTTGGGTGGTGATGTTCTGAAGGAGGAAGAGTCCGAATGGGCCCGCCAGATGGAACAAAAAGCGGTTGAAGCATTTGCTTTCGGCGCAGACAACCCCGGTGCCGCGCAAACCGCTTGTTATTTGTCGCCCTATTTCTACGAAGAAGAGAATTATGTAGATGATCTGGAACTTGGGGCTGCCGCTATCGGCTTGATCCGGCCCGATTCTCTTGAAAAGTGGCTTGGAAAAGCGGATTTCTGGGGAGAAGTTGAACCTGTTACGCCCTGGATTGAATTTCACAGGGCACGTCATTATCAGTATTATCCCTTTGTGAATGTAGGTCATTATCTGGTTGCTCGTCAGGCTGATGGAGAACTTCGGAAAAAGTACCTCGGTTTTATGAAGGATGGTCTTGATCTTCTTGAAAAAGAAGCTGCTGATGATCCGTTTCGTATCGGGGTGCCCTTTATCTGGTGTTCCAATAACCTCGTGGCGGCTGCTTTGACACAGGCCCGGTTGTATCACCGGGAAAGCGGTGATGATCAGTTTCAGGAGATGGAAGCGGCCTTACGCGACTGGCTGTTCGGTTGCAATCCGTGGGGGACCAGTATGGTTTGTGATTTGCCTGAGGGTGGAGATTC
>JAWOCV010000173.1:0-2687 GCA_046483585.1 Marinilabilia sp. | reverse complement strand
GAGGGGGTGTCGATCTCGGTCAGACCAAATCCATCCCAGAGAAGCAGAAGACCCCCGTCTCCCGCGATGAGAGCCGCATCCTCGGTGTGATGAAATGCAACATCGCGAAGGGGACTTGATACCAGGGCAAAACGGTCATTGTGGTTAACGACGGGCCCGGCTTCTACACTACCCGGATTCTGGCTCCATTTATGAACGAGGCGCTGCTGTTGCTTGAAGAGGGCGTAAGCATTGATCAGCTCGACAGCGCCATGAAGCAGTTCGGATTCCCGGTTGGGCCGGCTGCCCTGTTCGATGAAGTAGGGATTGATGTGGGGGCACACGTAGCCGGGGTTCTTAGTGACACCTTTGAGCAGAGAGGTGCGAAAACCAGCAAAAAAGCTGCTGAACTGGTGGAAGCCGGCTACAAGGGGAGAAAGAACGAACAAGGTTTTTACAAGTATGCCGATGGAAAGAAAAAAATAGTAAACCAGGAGATCTACTCCTTTTTTGGAGGGACTTCGCGCAAAGAGATGGACGACAGCGATATTCAGCAGCGGCTAACGCTGATGATGGTAAACGAGGCCATTTATTGTCTGCAGGAGAATATTCTGCTGAGCCCAACCGATGGTGACCTGGGCGCTATTCTCGGGCTTGGATTTCCGCCCTTTACCGGCGGGCCGTTCCGCTATGCCGATTCCCTTGGTACGAAAGAATTAGTCGAACAAATGAACCGGTTTTCAGAGAAATTTGGAAAACGGTTTAAACCGGCTGATTTGTTAGTTAAAAAGGCAACGCCTGGTTCTGCATTTCACTCTTAATTTTACCCCAATGTGAAAATTTTAGGCTCTATGTTGATTTGTATGGGGATTTCAATATCAATGATTGACAATATGAAGAGGATATGCCATTGCCACTAGCCATTTCTTCCATTGGATGAAGAAGATGGTACGTTGTATTTGCAGTAATTTTTTACCGGCCATCCACTATAATCCCAAGGCCGTCCCGAAGGGATCCCAAGGGAAAGGCCTGAAAGAACTCAGCTTGGGGCACTCGCCCCAAGTCTGAAAGGGGCCTCTTTCCCGTCAGCAGGCTGACAGCCTGCCACAGACAGCCCCCACAATTCCATACCCTACTCCCAAAAATACTCCGGATTGTACTCCACCACATCATATTCTTTCATAAATCGTTCGATTTCCTCCCGGTAACTCAGGTGTTTATGATGTGCTTGCTGACGGGCGATATATCGTGTCATACTGTTTACTCTCGAACTGCTTACCGAAAATGCACTATACCCGGTTTGCCAATAAAACGATGAATTACCTGTCCGCTGCTTCATCCATCTGGAGGAGCCTTTCTTTACTTCTTCTACAACCTTGGCCAGGGCAATGTTTTGGGATAACCGGAACAACATATGAATATGATCATCAACAGAATTGATAATGAGTGCCGGACTATCAACATTTTTAAGGGTTCCTGCCACATACGCATGCAAATCGGTGTTGATCGTATGTGGAATCCACGGGTTTCTGTGTTTGGTTGAAAACGTCAGGTGTATATAGAGTTTGGCAAGGGATTGGTTCATTTTGGTAATAGGGTTTATGGCTCATAAAATTCGTGTGTATTTATTACTATGAACCGGAAAAAGAGAATGCCTTACAAAATATTTAAACCCAGGGCTGTCGCAGGCTGCCAGCCTGCCAGGGGATTGATTACCACCGTAACCTTGGGGCGAGTGCCCCAAGCTGAGGTGTGGAAGGCCTTTGGCCTGCTAGCTTGAGACAGAAACAGGTAGAATTTACCTGAGAAACTTTCTCACTAGATAGTTGCCTTCATGGAAAAAATACCAGATAGGTGGCCAAACTTATACAAAATCCTATTATGTTCCATCTATGAAACTTTTCAATCTAAAATCATGCCGACTGATTCGTTGTGATTACCCACACCGATCAGCATAAAGCCAATTTTTTCTTCTTTTTTAGAAATGAGAGCACAGCCGATCATCATGATTACGCTATTGTAGACTATAACTTCACGGATGCAGATTTTTCATTGATGAATACTGCAAATGCTAATGTTGGTGGGTGTTCAGATCGGCCACTTGAAGGAGATATTGTTTGCTATACTATGTGTGGAGAAGGTTATTATTATTGTTCCTCAGTCTGCGGTACAACATCAGATGGGTGTTCTGCCTGCTGGTTTTGTCACACTATGGAACCCCCTGCACCTGAATATTACGAATTTTAGAGATCAAAGATTTATTTTAAAAACAGAATGAACACATTGAAATATTGTTTTTTAATCACCATCCTCTGTATATGTATTAGTTGCAATGAAAAACAGAATCAAGGTCGCACTGGAGTTTTCCTGCATGGAAAAGCTCAAACAGCAGAGTCGAGAGTTTTTGCAGATAAAATTAGTGCCCCTGATGAAATCGCATCATTAGATACACTCCGTTTATTCAATCCCTTCTCTATCGTTGTAAGTAATGACCAAGTCATTGTTCACAATGGGCCACCAAATACAAGATTCTGGGTTGCAAACACAAAAAATCTTTCTGAAAACTTTACCTTTGGAAGTCCTGGAAGAGGCCCTGGTGAGTACTTAAACCCTATTGATGTAGAATTTTCCGCCGATGGTTTTATCTATGTTATGGATTCGCGGTTAAGGCGATTAGACAAGTGGAGCGCAACAGGTGAGATCATTGA
>JAWOCV010000121.1:0-8882 GCA_046483585.1 Marinilabilia sp. | reverse complement strand
TTGGTAAAAGGGCCCAGTGTTATGATGGGATATTACAAAGATGCCAGGCATACCCGTGAGGTCATAGACAAGGAAGGCTGGCTTCATACCGGTGATATCGGTACATTTGTGGAAAAACGTTTTCTTAAGATCACCGACCGGAAAAAGGAGATGTTTAAAACCTCCAGCGGGAAGTATATTGCGCCTCAGTTTATCGAAAATCTTCTGAAAGAGTCTTTTTTCATTGAGCAGGCAATGGTTGTGGGAGAAAATGAAAAATTTGTTAGCGCTCTGATCTCTCCAAACTTTGAATATCTTCACGTGTGGGCTCATGGTCGTCATATCCATTTTCGTGACAATGAAGAGTTGGTTTTTCATTCCGAAGTGGAAAAACTTTTCCGGAAGGAAGTGGGAAATTGTAACAAACAGTTGGGACAAACAGAACAGATCAAGCGTTTCAGGCTGGTTTGCGAACCATGGTCGGCAGCTTCCGGGGAGTTGTCTCCTACATTGAAACTTCGCCGGCGAGTCATTTACAATAAATACGCCGGTATTTTACGCGAAATTTACAGCTATGCTCCTGGTGAGGAAAACAGGGGCTCAATTAAGTTTAACGACCTTTGAACAGGTACAAACTCATATATCATGGAAGAACCGCTCGAAACCGTTGCAACCTTCAGTTATGCCCATGAGATGGGATTTGTAAGGAGCAAGCTTGAGTCCGAAGGCATTGATTGTTTTGTCAAGGACGAATTGAGCGCCCAGACTTATATTCCAATTGCTGTGGGTGGGATGAAGTTGCAGGTACGTTCCGGAGATGCTGAAAGGGCCCGGCAAATCGTTCGTGAGATGGGTGTTTTTGATGCTCCCCCGCAAGATTCTTCAAACATAAGTGCATTTGACCGTATTACAAGAAAGATGCCTTTGCTTGGTAACCTGAACCTGATCATCCGCTTTTTTGGTTTCCTTGTGCTGCTTGCCGTGATTTTATCAATTGTTTATATGATGGTGGTACTTTAGGAGTATGCTAAGCCGGCTGAAATCTTTTCGATTGATCCCTTTTTTTATTCTGGAAAAGCCCTGGTTCATGCGCTGGCGGCGTTCGTTCTGGCGTTATCCTGATTTGCTTTTGGCTGCAAGAGCTACCCTTGTGATGGCTCTTGTTGTAGTTCCCCTTGAGATCCTCGATCACTCTTTCTTTGCCGTGACCATGGCCCTGGGTGTTCTGGCAGGTGCCTTGTCAGAGACAGATGATCATCCCCGTGGGCGGATCAAATCTTTGGTTTTGAAGGTTCTGATTTTCGGGATCGCCGCTTTGTCAGTGGAGTTTTTGCGTCCGTGGCCGCTTTGGCTGGGATTGGGGCTGGCGCTTTCTACTATTGTTTTTATTCTGGTTGGCGGAATAGGCGAAAGATATCGCGGAGTTACTTTCGGGGCTGTGCTTGTGGGCATTTATACCATGATCGGCACCGATATCAGTCCGGATTGGTATTGGCAACCTCTGTTACTCCCGGGAGGTGCCCTGATCTATGGTCTGATTTCCCTTGCTTTGTTGTACCATCGTCCCTGGCGATTGCTCCAGGAACAACTGGGGCGGGGTTATCTTGCCCTGGCTATCTATCTCGACGAGAAGTCCCGCTTGTTTCCGAGTGATGAGCGCATGCAGGAGGAAGTACGGGCCCGGCTTGCATTGCTCAATGTTGACATGGTCACCGCACTCGAACGGATCAAAGAGCTTCTTAACAGTTTCCGCGATGCCATGGAGGATGATCATGCTTTAAGGCCCTACTTTCATTATTTCATGGTTTTACAGGGATTACATGAGCGGGCTGCTTCAAGCCATGAACGTTACGACCTGCTCAGTAAAGATCCGGCCAACCATGAGATTATTGAAATTGCGGGTCAGACTCTGCATGAACTGGCCCATGCGGCACGGCGGTTTGCACAAAGCATCCTTACGGGTGTTCGTTATCAGTATCCCGTCACTCTCAAATGGATGATCAATTTATTGTCTGAGCGTAAAGAAAATCTGCAGCTGGAGAAGACGCATCCTTTTGCTTTGCTTGTGACAAACCTGGTCAGGGCCGGAAGCTCGTTCCGCCGGCTGTCGGAAGTTCCTGAAGGCCTCATTCTTCCAAGACTGGCCAGAGATACCCGCTCCTTGTGGAAAAGATTTAAAGTACAGTTGAGTCTTTCGCATCCGCGCATGCGTTATGCCATCAGGCTGGGTTTGTGTTTTCTTGCAGGTTTTGCGATCAGTGAAGTTTTTGAGATTGATAAGGGAGAATGGATCGTTCTGACGGTGTTGTTTGTTCTTCAGCCCACTTACAGCGCAACCCGCCGCAGACTTTATCAGCGGGTGCTGGGAACGATGACAGGGGTGGTGGCTGGGGTGCTTGTGGTGAAACTATTGACTTTGCCGGGCCAGCTTCTTTTGATGCTGGTGTCAGCTTTTTTCTTTTTTGCCTGGCTCAAAAGGCAGTATTCGGTTTCGGTGGTCTTTATTACCATTTTTGTTCTGTGTGCTTTTAATCTTATCGGGGGGAAGGGCATAGCGGTAATGCTGCCCCGTCTTCTGGATACCCTGATCGGTGCTTTCCTGGCGCTGGTGACGGTTCGTTTGCTTTGGCCCCAGTGGCAATACAAAAAACTCCCTCAACTTTTGAGTGAAGCCCTGGCAAAGAATACAGCCTATCTTCGGGTGGTGCTTGCGGAGTATGAGTCGCCATCAGCTGACGATCTGGATTACCGGATTGCCCGCCGGCAGGCTCACCAGGCCGATAATGCCCTGGCCCTTGCCTGGCAGGATATGCAGTCTGAACCGGCAAAATTCCGGAAATTTCGGCAGCAAGCCTTTAAACTGACTTATCTTAATCATGCGCTTTTGTCTTTTATTTCCGCATTTGGCGCTCATCGACGGCAGGAACGAAAAACCGGGGAGGAGGTTTTGACAACCGGAAGAAAGATACTGGATGCGCTCGAAAATTTCAGGAAACATGATCATGAGCGAAAAGAATCTCTCCTGATGATCGTTCAGGAGATCCAGGAAAAACTTCAGTCGAATCTCCCCGGGGGCATGCAGCAACAGTTTGTTCTTTTGTATAACATTGCGGAAATCGGAAGGCAGCTGGTGGAAGAAGAAATGGCCTCCGGCATTGATCTAAAACATTAAGGCGTAGGGTCTGGCAATGGCTTGATTCAATTCTTCAAGACCAATGTTGCGGCTGAAACGAAATGTTTCATGTCCCTCGAAGAAGACCAGCACAGTAGGAACACTGAAAATCCTGTTTTGCGCTGCTACTTCACTTTGCTCTTTCGTGTTGCAATAGGCCATTGCCATTTTGGGAAACTTTTCTGAAACCATTTCACTGACTTTGGGTTTCAATACTTTGCAAACCGAGCATTCATCATGTGAAAAGTATATCAGAACAGCGTCTTCCCGGGAGATAATTTCGCTGAAATGTGAGTGTGATTGGATGGTGAGCATTTTTTTGATGGTTTCTGAATACAATAGATCGTTAGATTTTTAGATTTAAGATGAATCGTATGTTGTTGATAACCCGTATTTTAACATGAAGGATACTATAATTTTAAACAATTGAATAACAAACACTTGCAAAAGTTTAACGGACTATTGTGAATAAAGGGTGATTATTCTTTGGTAATCAGGACGACGGCATAGGCCGAGATACCCTTTCCTTCGCCGACAAACCCCAGTTTTTCAGTGGTTGTGGCTTTGATGGAAACCTGCGAGACCTCAATGTTCATGGTTTGGGCAAGGGTTTTCTGCATGTCCGGGATATGTGGGTTAACCTTCGGATGCTGGAGACATATCGTTGCATCTATGTTACCCACTTCATAACCTTCCAGACGGATTCGTTCCATCGTTTTTTTCAAAAGAATTTTGCTGTCGATTCCTTTCAGGGCGGGGTCCGTATCAGGGAAATGATGCCCGATGTCACGGAGATTGAGCGCTCCCAGTAATGCATCGCAAATGGTATGTATGAGGACATCTCCGTCGGAATGACCCACAGATCCTTTTTCTGATGGAACTTCAATGCCTCCGATGGATAGTTTATATCCTTCTTTCAGCTGGTGGACATCATAGCCCATTCCTATTCGGGTTGGCATATTTTGGGAAAATTTAGTTCTCTTCCTGTTGCCCTCGCAATTGAGCCAGATCAAATCCCAGCGTGAACCGGACTGTATTGGCCAGCGGATTGTCCTGTACCATGGGGATGATGTAAGAAGCATCGATGGTAAGCATATTGAAATTCAGTCCTACACCGGCAGTGGCAAATTTTCGGTTGCCCTTGTTTTCATGCTCGTGAAAATATCCGGCCCGTATGGCAAATTGCTGGTTGTAAAGATATTCCACTCCGGCACTGATGTTGATCTCCTGTAGTTCCTCCTTCATTCCGCCCGGGGCGTCACCGAACGATTGAAACATCCCGGCCACGACCGATACATCGTCACTTTGGAAAAAACTGTCGTTGGTGTCCGTGGCTGTGGTGTCGGGTGTGGGGACAAGCAATTTATTTGCATCAAGCGCAACGGTCAGCTGGTTGTAATCATCGATGTCGGTGGTCAGGGATGCCCCCAGTCTCAGATTGGTAGGAATGAATTGATCAGTATTTCCGTCATAAGATATTTTGTTCCCGATGTTGGAAATGTTGATGCCGGCTCCAAGCTTGCTGTCGCGGCCCCCCATATCCAGTTCATTGTTGTAGTAGAAGGCCAGGTCGGCTGCAAAGGAATTCCCGGGTTGATAGTGGTCGTATCCGGTGCCGGCCAGCCCCATTTGCAGGTCAGAACGGATGTAGCGGAAAGCCACTGATCCTGAAAGGTTTTCCGAGAGGATGCGGCTGTAAGCTCCGTCGATGGCGAATTCATTGGGTTTTACGGGAACCCCGTCCTGAGGGTTGGCTTCCTGGGTAAAGATCACTTCTCCCATGGAAAAATATCTCAGCGATCCGCTAATGGTTTGCATATCGTCCAGCCGTTTGTAACCGGCAAAATAATAGAGGTTTATGTCATTGACAAGCTTCCGAAGCCATGGTGTGTAGGAGAGTGCAATACCGGATTCTTTTTCGATAAAAGCATATTTGGCCGGGTTCCAGTGCTGTGAGTTAACATCGGGAGAGATGGCTACACCCGTATTTCCCATGGCGCCACCACGTGATTCAGGGGCGATCTCCAGAAACGGAACGGCGGTACTGATGATGTTTTGACGGCCTCCGAGTTCTCCGGGGTCTAATTCCTGTCCATAGACCAAAGGAATAAAACTGAAAAACAATGCTGACAAGAGCCCTTTTTTTAATAATGTTGATTTCATGAAATAATTTTTTCTTAATAATTTTGATGTTAAGGGGCAGGCAATAACCTGGCTACCACTGAGGTCTTTTTTCCGCTTTGGGTTTCGAGTATGATTCTTACGAAACAAATGCCTGAATGTTTCCAGCCTGAGTGGTCCATCGGTAATTTATAAGGCCCGATGCGGTTTCCTGAAGAGATCAGTTCATCCTTTATTACGCCGGTTACTCTTCCTGAAGCATCTGCAAATTGAAAGGTGGCATCGATTACCGAATTCGGAATATCAGTTTGCATAGTGAAAAAAACATCTTCTCCTCGTTTTACGGGATTTGGCCAAAAATTAAACGCCCTGATATTGACGCCATGGTCACCGGTGACCCTAAAGGTTAACGTTTCGGTAGAGGAATTATTGTAATTGTCCCATACTTTGAGCGTGATTTCATGGTTTCCTTCTTTCATCTCCGGAAGTTGAAAAGTAAGGGTTCCTTTCTGATAATCATCGGTTGCGGCAGAAAATGCGTCATTCAAAACAATAGGGTTGTTTTTGTCCCCGTCGATGATGAGGGTTATGTTGTGTCCGATGCCAATGCCCGAAGTGTTGATGCCCGATTCATCGAAAATGTCGGCATGAAGCATGGGACGCGGGCCGGTGTTGCCTCCCGGTTTGAAATTTTGGTGGTTGAGATACATGTTAATTTCCGGCCCTTCTTCATCCATAATGGGGTTGTTGCTGATTCCGCCCACAACAAACTGGTCAGAAGCACCGATGGCTTCACGGCCGTCTTCAGCAATGGCATAGTAGCTGATCCGCCCGTTGTCGAAGTTATATCTGATATCCCGGGGAACCACAAATTCGAATTCGAATTCTCCATCGGTTATGGTGGACTCTCCTTTAAAAAGAACATTGGCATATTCGTTATATTCGAAAGTGTCTCTACCTCCGTTTCCGAGTGTTTGGACTTCCACAGATTTGTCGAATAACGAAATGTAGGCGGTCCCGTTAAAATCTTCCAGTTTGTTTCCTTCGTGGTCTTGGACCGTTGCCTGAATGGTGTTTTTTGACATGGCTCTGATGGTGTCCGCCTCTTGCTCGTTTACAGAACGCCCGTTCAGGCTTGTGGTAGAAACGTCGTTGTCAGGATAATTAAGGCGCAATGCCGGATCGCCCAAAAGGGTGAAGTTTAATTTGTTTGTGTTGGATCCGGCTTCAATTTTTGTCCGGCGCATGATCTCACCCAGTCTGAGAGGGCGGCCCTTGTCATCGTTTTCGAAAACGTGATTGTAAAACGCGTTATTTAGTGTGAAATTGAGGCTCGAATAAACAATTCGTGTGGTTGAAAGCAGGGCCACACCGCCACCGTTGGGATTCAGGAACACCTCTTCTCCGGCTGAGGTGTAATTGTGATTATCGAAGCGGCTAAATTCGCAGGTGGCCGTTACGAAGAGAGGAAGCCGGTCCTTGTTTTTCCAGTCCTTAATGTCGCTTTTTGTGACTATTCGTTCGTGGGCCAGGTTGTTTTCACTGCCGTGACCGGTATAATTGAATATAAGGGTGCCTTCGGATATGGCTTTCTGAATATCACTTTTGGCTCCGGGAAATTCCCTTCCGGATGATCCTGAAGAAACTTCATAGGCATCAAGGTAAATTTTATTTATATCAAATTGAGGTTGATTTTTTTCAATCTTGCGGGTCAGGCGGTCGGCATCTTTCATGTGAAGGCTATTATCGCCATCGTCCCCGATGAAAGTGAGATGAGTCTTCCATTGGTCTTTTTTCTGGCCGGTCAGGTATAATTCTGTTTTCTTTACGGCATTGTCAGCCTGTTCACGTGTATTGACCGGAAATCTTCCGATTCCGATATCCAAACGGTCATTTCGCAGGTCTTTGCCTTCGTTGTCGTCGAGCACACCAAAAAAATCATCTGTTACATAAGTTTGGGTCTGATAGATTGAGTTATCTGACTGGTAGGTGGGGAGCGGGGCAGCAGGTTCATTGTCGATATGCCGGTTGTCATAGGTGCCGTCGCCAAAAAGCAACAAAAGTTCCGGAGTTTCGCCGTGATTGTCGCCCGCACGGTCATAGAGCATTTTCATAAAACTGCGGATGGCTCCCGGATCAGGGTGCCCCCATGAAAACTCGTTGTAAATTTTGTCCCGTTCGGCTACCGTAACATTCAGGTTGGAATACTGAGCATGGAGCGATGCAAGCTTTTTGGCCTGGCTTTTGAAATCGGAAGGCACCACAATGATCATTTCAGCCGGCTGTGTGTCATGCAGGTTTTGATTGTCAATATTTTCAATGAATTCGGGGGATGGGAATGACATGCCTGTATCGAAGACGGCATATTCTTTCAGATGATCTGAATGATCTTTGAAACTGATTTGATCCCCTGACTTTTGAGCAGGTAATTGTATGGGCTGACGGGGATTCGAGACGTCCCAGACGATGGTGTTTTCTCCGGGTTCTGAGATCTGAAAATCAGTGATGTTTTCTTCTCCTACAATGGAGCGGTCTCTGAAAACGAGCTGGCCATGTTCCAGGTTAAGATGCGCCCGGGCATTGATAATGAAATAATCGAGCCAACCTACTGATGTGGAGGCATCGTTGAAATAGCTGTAAGAAATATTAATGCCACTGCCATCAGGGGTGAAAATGAGAGAGTCTTGCGCTGACCGTGCATAATACCTCTCGTAATCGCTCATGACAACTGTGTTGATGTTAAGGATTTTATTTATTTCGTCATTGATGGTTATCTCAAAACCATTTTCCGAATTGGAACGGCCCAAAACACGAGTAAACAACAATGCCCTGCTTCCGTGAACCACTCCCGGTATCTCCAGGCTGAAATCTCTTTCCAGTCCTGACGATCGGTTGAATTTCTCACCAAGCCATTGATTGCCCGAGTTTAATAAGTTTTCAATGTCTTTTTCATGAAAATGAAGAAAATCATATGTGTTTGTGGTGTGGGTGTTTGTTTCTTCTATGGGCTCTGCTGAATCAGGTTCCCGGATCTCCTCATCGGTCTCAGAGAGGAAGAAGAAGGCTGTTGGTGAATATTTGTGTTTCTTTTGCTTGAGGAGGTTCTGTCCTTTATCCCACGTCCATTCCCATGGTCCGGGCGAATAGAAAAACAAGGCATCGCCGGAGTGAAGACAGCCTACGGGGGGGATATCATCGGGACGCTCTTCGTTATTGGCCATGGGGACCATGCTTCCTCCATTGCCGAAAACCTGTACTTTGGATGGTTCTGAAAAACCCCAATCCTCCAGTTTGGAATAGGATATTTTATGAACCCCCCTTTCGGTGGTTCCGATCTTCACCCATTTTCCGTCGGCAAGACGGGATGTTTGTGTATATTTCAAAGCACCCGATTTGAGACTATCTTCGGGTTTTTCTGAAGTTTTGTCATATGAAACGGTCACGGAAAATTTGAGCAATTTATCCCATTTTACTTCTTTATGGGAAGCTTTCCGGAAAGGGATCAATTCTATTTCCAGATATGGTTTTTTCCGGATGTGAACGATCCTGTGTTCTGGTTCAACAGAAACATCCCGGGGAGTTATATCGGCCAGAGTATCTTCAAAAGCAT
>JAWOCV010000071.1:0-26539 GCA_046483585.1 Marinilabilia sp. | reverse complement strand
GGTTTTAAGGCACCACAAATGTAATAAATTATTTTTATGCGATAAATAATTTTGTTTTGATTATCAGTTTGTTTTGTGTGTATCGGCCATCCCTTTAAAGGTGTCTTATGAACAAAATCTTAGAGGTTCTTTCTTTTGGCTTAGGATTTTTTAATTAAATTGGCAGGAGAATTTATTGGGATCTTTATGCGGGAAATTTCTTTTATCAACAGGAACAGGAAACGCTGGCAGGAATTCGAGGAAAAAATGTCGGACGCCCGGCATGTAGCGTCCGATGAGCTGGCTGATCATTACATCCAGCTTACCGATGATCTTTCCTATGCCCGTACGTTTTATCCTCAATCCTCCATTGTTCAGTATCTCAACAATCTTAGCAGTAAAGCTTATCACCTTATTTATCAAAACAAAAAGGAAAAATCGACCCGCCTGAAAACATTCTGGAGCCGGGAGCTTCCGCAGGATATTTATAAATCGCGCTACAATTTTATTCTCTCTTTGGTTATATTCCTGATCTCTATGTTGATCGGGGTTGCCTCCGCCATGCAGGACAGCGATTTTGTGCGACTTGTGCTCGGCGATCAATATGTGAACATGACGCTTGAAAATATAGAAAAGGGTGATCCACTTGCGGTTTACGGAGAGATGGGAGAATTGCCTATGTTTGTTGTGATCACCGGAAATAATGTATGGGTCTCGTTTGTCGTTTTTTTGTTCGGATTGCTGACCCCCCTGGGGACGGCGTTTCATCTTTTCCGCAACGGGGTCATGATCGGGGCATTTCAGGCATTTTTTTACCAACAGTCTTTGTTGTCGGTATCTTCACTCTCCATTTTTTTGCACGGAACACTGGAATTGTCAGCTATTGTTCTGGCCGGAGGGGCGGGTATTCTGCTGGGCAAAAGCATTTTGTATCCCGGTACATTGCCACGAAAGGCCGCATTTCTGAGCGGTGTCAGGCAGGGTACCCGAATTATGCTTGGCCTGGTGCCGTTTTTTGTCGTGGCAGGTTTTATTGAGAGCTTTATTACCCGGTATTATGATCAAATGTCATTGTTTGCCGGAATCCTGATCATTGGCTTATCTTTGGTCCTGATTATTGGTTATTTTATTTTATATCCTTTATATATCCACAGAAGTTTAACCCAAACTAAACCCGGCTACTATGAACCGACCTGAAATTCAATTAAAAAAAGAGAGGGATTTTTCCAATGTTTTTAATGCTTCTTTTGCTTTCGTGACGCAGGAGGTTGGACGACTTTTGAGGGTGGTTGGCCTTTATGCAGGTGTGCCGATCATTATCGCCGTCATCATGAATGCCTACTATGCGCAGGATACAATGTCTTCCGTTTTTAATATCATGAGCAGCGGGAATGCCATGAGCGAGCCTGATAACTTATTGACAGGCTTATCCATCTTGTTCAGCTTGCTGGCCCAGTTGTTTATTGCCGGTCTTATTCCGGCTTACGTGGCTGAATATGAAGCCAAAGGGAAAGATGGTTTTCGTGCTGATGACGTGTGGGAACGGTTTGTCACAAACTTTGGGGCCATTATCGGATACAGCCTGTTGGCAGCATTTATGGTTATTGTTGGTTTTGGATTGCTAATCTTTCCGGGAATTTATCTTTGGGTTCCGCTTTCTTTTGTTTTGTATGTAAAGCTTATTGAAGAGAAATCCCTTGGATCTGTTTTTTCACGTTGTTTCCAGTTGATCCGTAACAATTGGTGGAAAACATTTGGCATTTTTGTTTTGGCTTATCTTATCATGAGTATAATCACCGGTTTGTTTTCATTGCCGGCTGCGATTGTGGCCGGTATTGAAGGATTTATGGTGGGCTCGGGACAGCAGGAAGCCCTGGATGCCAATTCACTGGCTGTTATTCTTACAACTGTTGTTGGCGGACTTGGACAATACCTTCTTTACCCTGTGTTATATATTATTCTGGCTTTTCAATATTATAATCTCAGAGAACAGAAAGATCGTGACAGTCTGATGGAAAAAGTTTCTGCTATAAATGAAGAGGAGTGATGCTGAGATTCGGACCATTGGTTTTCTTTTTTCTTCTGATCCTGTTTGTGCTTCCAGAAAGCTCCCGGGCTGTGGAGAAGGTCGATTCTGCCGCGATGGACCATGTGGAAGCATGGGACCATGGCGAGGTCGATTACCGGCCTCCGCCCGCAGACAAGATCAGGGACTGGAAGGCTGATGCCCGTTTTCAATACGACAGGAAGCAGAGTCCCGGATGGTGGAATTACGTGGTTTCCCGGTTAATGTATTGGCTCTTCAACGCTGCCGAAGGCCGGTCATGGTTTTTTTATTTGGCCTTGATCATCGGTGGCCTTCTTGTTTTGTTATTATTGCTGAGGTTTTTCAATATTCCGGTTTCCCGGCTCCTGGTTATTTCACGTCAGCCCGAACATGCTACTTTAAAATTTACTGATGACGGCTATGACCATTCTTCTTCCAAACTGAAGGAGATGTTTCGAATGTTTCGTGAGAATGGCGCCTACAGGGATGCTGTGAGAATGATGTTCCTGCTTTATCTTAGAGATCTGCATGATCGGGGCATGATCACCCTTCAACATTTTAAAACCAATTACGATTACTTTAGTGAGATAACCTCTGAGAAAGAGAAAGAGGTGTTTTTGAAACGCAGGCGTCTTTTTGATATCGTTTGGTACGGCCATGCCGAGCTTTCGTCTTTTCAATACCGGGAGGTGGAAAAAGCGTTTGGCAAAGATACAGAAGGGAGGGGTGGCGTATGAAAAAGATCCAGCGCCGCAATAGGATATTTATGTGGGTAACCGGCCTTGCCCTCCTGGTGCTCATCGTTGCAGCGATTTTTGCTCCCGCTCCCATCGATTGGCATTACAGCTTTTCCCGGGACGATAAGATACCTTTTGGCAATTATTTGGTCTTCGAGCTCCTTCCGGAAGTTTTTCCCGGTCAGGAGATTGTTACTTCATGGACTTCCCCCGACTCGTTCCTGGATGAGGATATTTCAGGGAACACAAATTTTATTTTCATAAACGGCCGGATCGAAATGAATGAAAAAGACGCCAAAAAGCTTCTGAAAACGGTTTCGGCCGGAAGTCAGGTATTTGTTGCAGCAGAGCATGTAAAGGGGCAACTGGCCGATACTTTTGATATTGATTACAAACCTCATGTGGTACCCGGACAGAATTTTTACGACAAAGATTCGGTCGGTTTCCATTTCACAAATGATCAGCTTCGTTCTTCTTTCGGGTATTGGCATCCCCGGTGGATGACCCGTTTCTATTTTGATCAATATGATTCTGCCCGCACTACTGTTTTAGGGCATGACCACAGAGGAGATGTCAATTTTATACGGGTCAGGCACGGTGAAGGCTTTTTTTATTTTCACAGCAATCCCCTTGTATTTACAAATTATCATCTGCTATCGCGCAATAACAGCGAATATATTTTTAAAGCCCTTTCTTATCTTCCTGTGCGGAGAACGGTCTGGGATGAATATTACAAACCCCGCTCCCGACATCAGGAAGGCCTGTTTGATTATGTATTGAATAATGATTCATTACGCATGGCCTGGTATGTCGTGGTTTTTGGGATATTGATATTGCTGGTGTTCGGGGCCAGGCGCAAACAACGAGCCATTCCAGTGGTCAGCAAACCCCGGAATACTTCCCTTAGTTTTGTGGATACTGTGGCTGGCTTGTATTACAGCCGGCAAGATCATCTCGATATTGCCCGGAAGCGTTTCACCTATTTTCTGGAATATATCAGATCCCGCTATTACATTAATACTGCGGCCAGGGAAAGTCGCGTGATTGCTGAAGTGTCCGGAAAATCCGGAGTTTCAGAACGTTCGGTCGCTGCCCTCTTTAATATGGGCAATAAACTTTGGCGAATGACACAAATAACGGGCGAAGACCTGGAACAGTTTAACCGACAAATAGAATTTTTTTACAATAACTGCCGATAATTATGGAGTGGAACAATCAATCCAATGATGACGGAAATTCTTTGTTTGACAACCGTCTTAATGTAGAGGAACTGAACCATGCCGCTTTCAGGGTCAGGAATGAGATCGGGAAAGTGATTGTGGGTCAGGAAAAGGTTCTGGACCTTTTGCTTACTGCTTTTCTTGCCAACGGGCATGTACTGCTTGAGGGCGTTCCTGGAATAGCCAAGACCATGATCGCCAAATTGCTTTCCAAATGTGTGAATACGGGCTTTTCGCGTATTCAGTTTACCCCCGACCTCATGCCTTCTGATGTATTGGGAACCATGGTGTTTCATTCGGAACGTTCTGAGTTTGAGTTTAACAAAGGGCCTGTATTTTCCAATATCGTGTTGATCGATGAAGTGAACCGGGCCCCGGCCAAAACCCAGGCGGCACTTTTTGAGGTCATGGAAGAGCGTCAGGTCACTGTTGATGGTGTTTCCTGGCCTATGCAGAAGCCTTTCCTGGTGCTGGCCACTCAGAATCCCGTGGAGCATGAAGGCACCTACAGATTGCCTGAGGCGCAGCTTGACAGATTTCTGTTTAAGATCAAAATCGATTATCCCTCCCTCGACCAGGAAATATCCATACTTCAAAATGCTCAGGAAAGGGGTATTAAGATGGAAACCGATCAGGTATCATCTGTCATATCTGCCGAAGATGTTATCGATTTTCAGGAGTTGGTGACAAAGGTAACTGTGGAGCCTGAGATCTTCAGTTACATTGCCCGTATTGTGGATAAAACCAGAAACAGCAGCAGCCTCTTCCTGGGGGCCAGTCCCAGAGCGTCTCTGGCAGTTCTCCGGTCGGCTAAAGCTTTTGCTGCTCTGGAGGGACGGGACTTTGTAACCCCCGAGGATGTGAAGGAAATGATGGTGCCCGTACTTAATCACCGGGTGATGCTGACACCCGAGAAGGAAATGGAAGGGTTGCAGCCCGAGAGTGTGATCAGAAGAATTGTTGACTCGGTGGATGTTCCCCGTTAGTAGACACTGTGTTTCAGGCCAAAGATTCATTGCCAATGTCCATTAAATCTATATATCCCCGTGAACGCTTTTACTACGGATTATCGGTCCTGGTAACCCTTTTTTTACTGGGGCATTTCTGGCATGTTTTCTTTGTGCTGGGGTTTGTGGCGATGACGACTTTCTTTTTATTGGTGGCGGTCGATCTGTTAATGCTTTTGCGTAAAATGCCCCGGAAAATTGAAGCAGATCGCATGCTCCCCGAAAGATTCAGTAATGGTGATGAAAACCAGGTAAGCCTCGAGATTGTCAGTTATTTCCCTTATGATGTGACTGTAGAAGTGATTGAAGAACTGCCCGCCCAGTTCCGGATCAGGGACTTCCTGCGTAAGAATCGTCTGAGACCCGGTACTTCATGGCGTTTTTCTTATTCTTTGAGACCGGTTGAAAGGGGAGAGTACCATTTCGGATATCTGAATGTGTTTGTTATGACAAGGCTAGGTCTGGTTTCGCGGCGTTTCAGGCCTGTGGAACCGGGGAAGGTTAAGGTGTATCCTTCCTTTTTGCAAATGCGCCGGTTTGAGATAATGGCCATTTCTGACCGTCTCAGTGATATGGGCATTAAAAAGGTTCGGAAATTCGGTCATCAAATGGAATTCGACCAGATCAGGGAATACATAAAAGGGGATGACCTCAGAACCATAAACTGGAAAGCCACGGCAAGACGAAATCAGTTGATGGTTAATCAGTATCAGGATGAGAAATCCCAACAGGTCTATTCGGTGATCGATATGGGCCGCACTATGAAAATGCCTTTTGACGGAACAACCCTTCTCGATTATGCCATCAATACTTCTTTGGTCCTCTCCAATATTGCATTGCTCAAACACGATAAGGCCGGACTCATTACTTTCAATGAAAAAGTGCGTTGTATGGTGGCGGCCAGACGTGAACCCCGCCATCTTCAGACCATCATGGAGATGCTTTACAATCAGCAAACGGGGTTTATGGAGCACAACCTGGAAGCTCTGTATACTTCCATTCGTTACAACATCCCGCAACGCAGTCTGATTGTTCTTTATACCAATTTCGAAAGCCTGAAATCTGCCCGCCGGGAGATCTCTTTACTCCGGCGCATATCTGCCAACCATCTCCTGCTGGTTGTTTTTTTCGAAAACTCTGAGGTGAAACAGTTGATCCATAACAAGGCCAATGATCTGGAAGATATTTACCGGCAAACCATTGCCGAAAAATTTATATTCGATAAAAAATTGATCGTGAAAGAACTTGAGCAGAATGGTATTCATGCCATCTTGAGTGAACCTGGTAAGCTGACTGTTTCTACCATGAATAAGTATCTGGAGTTTAAGGCCAGGGGACTGATATAGCCCTGTTCAGAAATTAAATCCGAAATTGAAATACCACCTCAGCCGGTTATCTGTATCATTGCTCCCGAGACCGACTTGTAAGGGTCCGAGAAAACTTTGGTAAGCTATGGTAACTCCGTATCCCAGCACACGTTCTGTTTTGTCCAGCCCGATGGGTTCGATGACGTCAGGGAGATTTATATTGGACAGAAGCATGCCTCCCATGGCATTTATATGAATCTGTTTCAACAGTTGATACCGCAGATTGATCTCCCCCAGTGCAAAATCCTCAGCCAGCTTTTCCCGGAATGAATATCCGATGAAGGGCACCTCATTGCTGCGGTTGTTGAAAGGCAATCCCCCAATGAAGGTAAGGCCAAGGAAAGGAGGCGACTGGCTGGTGAAATGGCCCGACAACCTGAGGCCCGTTGTGAAATGCCGGTTAACAGAGAAATACTTCCTGTATTTTCCTGATAATGAAAAATAATTGCTATGGGGAATATGGGTGAGATCTGATACCAATTCTTGCCCTTCTTGTGTCCCGTCATATTCTTCCCGGATGTCAAGACTGAGATCATAATTCAGTTCGAGATGAGAGCCTTTTTTCGGAAGATACCGGCTATCTATAGAACTGTAGGTGAAATCAAATGCCGAAGACAAAAAGGTGTTTCCGAATTGTTCCACCCCCGCATAAAAAATGTCGGAAAATCCACTTTTATTCTGAAGGGTGGATTTGGCATATTTGGCATAAAAGTCCAGCTTCCACCGGGTGCCGAGCGTTGTCATAAAACCGCCCCGAAGGTCCGTATATTCATGCTTGAAAGTCCCGTATTTTGATCCGTTGTCGAGGTAGATCGGGAGATTATTGTTTTCATGGTCCACTTCAAATTTAGCAGCATTGACATGTTTTTCGCCAAGAAAATTGATTTGTGAAAACCCAAACCGGGGAGTTTCGGATATATCTATGGTCAGCGATGTCCGGGATGATCTGCCTACAAAATTCCGGGCGGTTACATTGGTCATCAAGCCCGCTTTGTATTCATTGTCATAGTGCAGGGCGAATTTTATTTTGGCAATGGGGCTTTCCTCTACATTGAGTTCCAGAAGATGACCTGAATTCATGGGTTCCAGTTGGTAGTTGATGTTTTCAAAATGCCGGCTCCCCATGGCCCTTCGTAATCCGTCATCTATCATGGTCGTGGTAATGGTGTCGCCCGGCTGTATCCCGAGATTTCCCAGGAGAATCCGGTCGTTGAGGTTCTTCAGTCCGTTGATCCTGATCTGGGAAACATGTATTTCTTTATTGATCGATTTGTCAATGCTTAGTGGTTGTCGTGGGCGGATGCCCGCTGAGTCCATAACTGAACGTATCATCCCGAGCTTCTCGCGGGCGGCTTCTTCGCCAATTTGAATGATCTTGCCCGCATCAAAGAAGCTTCCCGTACTGTAATCCGACAGGTCGGGAGAAATTAGCAGGTTGGTTTGCTCGATCGCCTGTTGATAAGAGATATTACCACTTATGGTTGCTGCGGCCATCAAAATCTCAGTAAAGCTTTCCATATCCTCCTCTTCCGGTTCATCTTTGAATCCCACATTGACTCCGATGATGATATCGGCTCCCATCTCCCTGCAAAGTTCCACGGGAAAATTGTTTAATACACCGCCGTCAACCAGGAGCATAGAGTCTTTTCTGACCGGGGAAAAAACAGTGGGAATGGACATACTTGCACGCATGGCACTGGCAAGATCACCTTCTTCAAAGACATATTCCTGTCTGCTTTTCAGATCGGCGGCTACACAGCGAAAGGGTATCGGCAGATCATCAAAATTTTGAACATCTGCCATATGCCAGGATAAACCGGACAAAAGATTGTTGATCTGTTGGCCCCGGATCAGCCCGGAGGGGATTTTAACCCCCTTTCTGGTGAGGGTGAATTCGGCCTGATACCGGTTATATTCATCTTTTTCGTGAGGAGAAACAGCCGATAAAGGAATATCGTCGGACAAAAGGCGGCCCCAGCTAACATCTCTGACAATGGAATCAAGTTCAGCCGGGCTGTAGCCAATGGAATAAAGGCCACCGATGATGCTGCCCATGCTGGTTCCTGTGATGTAGTCGGGAACCAGACCTTCTTCTTCCAGAACTTTCATGACACCGATATGAGCCAGTCCTTTGGCGCCACCGCCGCTAAGCACCAGACCAATTTTGGGCTGTTCGTACCGTTGTCCCCGGACAGAGATGAGGGTGCCCAATAATAACAGGGAGATGAATATTCGGATCTTAATCATTGAAAACGAAGGGTTTTGAGCAAAAATACAAGATTCCTCTCAACAAAGCATGACCCAACGGTTAAATATTGATTAAAGCGTCGTTTTTCAACGATGGGATGCGAAAAACATCATTGGGACCATTTCATGGCCTGAACAATGGTTCTTGCTGTTTCTTCGGGAGAAAGCTTATCGGTGTCGGCTATGATGTGTGCCTTCTGATAATAAGGGGCCCGTTCTTTCAATCGATCCCGGATAAATGCCTGCAATTCATCTTCCGATTTGCCGGCAATAAGGGGGCGTGATTCCTGCCCCGGAAGTAAACGGCGGACAAGGGTTTCGGGAGAAAGCTGAAGGTAAACAGTGGTGCCGTTTTTGTTCATGACCTCCATGTTGTCGAAAAAGCATGGAGCCCCGCCACCTGTCGCGATAACGGTCCCGGCCATTTTCGTTGTTTCATGTACAGCCAGCCGTTCCAGCTCCCTGAATCTCTCTTCGCCAAACCTTGCAAAAAGTTCGGGAATAGTGGCTCGTTCTTTTTCTTCTATAAGCCGGTCCAGATCAATGAACTGATATTTCAGCATACGGCCGAGAATGTGGCCGAGCGTGGATTTTCCGCTCCCCATGAATCCTGTCAGGTATACAATATTGGTTTGCATCAGACTCAACTAAAACATGGACATTTGTCCGTTGTCCTTCTCTTCATCACCTGCGTCATTGCTATGATCTTCTTCTGCTTCCTCTTTTTGCCCCTCAGGAATGGCCGGTTCCAGTTCCATGATCTTATGAACCTGGTAAGTGGTGAGTCGCTTGCCTTTGGCCCGGAAACCTTTTACATTAATGAATTCGGCCGCTTCCACGATCATTTTTTCACGGTCTTTGTCTTCCCCTCCGAACTTGATCTCAAGTCTTGGGTAGTCTACATGGGTCAGACGTATCAGGCGGGAATCGGGATTGTCACCGATGAATCGCTGGGGTTTGCTGACCGGCTCTGCCTGAAAGCGCTTCAGGTAATAATAGTCCTGATCGGCATCATAGTAAACGGCTGACCACACCACATCGGGATTGAATTTTTCGATGTAAAGAATGTTGTCTTCATAGTGGTTGGCCAGATCGTAATTGGTCTGATAAAAATACCCTTCCCTGGTCATGACAAGGATCTGATCGCCCGTATGGAACTCTCCCAGGTATTTGCCTCTGCCTTCCACGTTCAATCGCATAATTTCGGGCTCGAACCATATCTTACGGCCCCCGAGGGTTGATTCTCCTTTCTTCTTCAGGAGGATCTTGTGGATGTCGTATTTGGTCAGGATATTTCCCTGGGCACCCCGCCCTTTAATGGCCAGCTCGGCCATGTTGAATTCAAATATCTGGTTGCGCAACCGTGGTCTGGGTTTTAAGGTGACGCGCAGTGTTTCGGCTTCACCGTTGGGGTTGGCACTGAAATAAAGCACTTCTGAGCCGGATGTTCCTTTGGTAAGATCGTATTCTTTGTCGCGGGTCACACTGGTTACTGCAAATCGCTTGGCGTAGGTGCTGCCTTTCTTGCCGTCACGGTAAACCACATTGTAAATGGTCCGGGAATCGTTGCGCTTAAATACGGCAATATGAATGATGTTTTTCCCCGCATATGCTTTGTCCTGAACTTTGGTTACCACATAACGGCCATCTTTGTAAAAGATAATGATGTCGTCAATATCGGAGCAGTTACAGACAAACTCGTCTTTCTTCAGGGCTGTTCCCACAAATCCCTCTTCACGGTTGATGTAAAGTTTTTCGTTTTTCACCACCACTTTGGAGGCTTCTATGTTCTCGAAGTTCCGTATCTCCGTCATTCGCGGGTAGTGGGAGCCGTATTTCTTCTTCAGTTTTTTGAAATAATCTATGGCATATGGAATAATGTTGCTGAGGTTGTATTCGACCTGTTCCAGCTCTTCTTCCAGTGAAGCGATGTATTCATCGGCCTTTTTTGCATCGAATTTTGATATTCTTTTGATCTTGATCTCGGTCAGCTTGATGATGTCATCCCGGGTGATTTTTCGCCGCAGGAGATTTTTGAAGGGCTCCAGCCCGTGGTCGATGGTTTTTATGATGGCCTCGTAAGTCTCACAATCCTCAATGCGCTGGTATATCTTATTTTCAATAAAGATCTTTTCCAGAGATGACAAGTGCCAGGCTTCTTCCAGCTCTCCCTTCCGGATCTCCAGTTCGCGGGTAAGCAAATGAACGGTACGGTCCGTGTTTGATCTCAGGATCTCGCTGACGGTAAGAAATTCCGGTTTTTCGTCACGGATCACGCAGGCGTTGGGGGATATGGAGAGTTCACAGTCGGTGAAAGCGTAGAGGGCGTCGATGGTTTTGTCGGGAGATGTGTTGGCCGGCAATTGAATGTTAATCTCTACCTTTTCGGCTGTATTATCATCGATTCTCTTGACTTTGATTTTGCCTTTTTCATTGGCTCTTAATATTGATTCTATAAGTGTCGTTGTGTTCTTCCCAAAAGGGATATCGGAGATGACAAGGGTGCGGTTGTCAATTTTGCTGATCTTTGCTCTGATGCGTACAGCTCCACCTCTCAGCCCGTCATTGTAACGCGAGACGTCGATCATCCCACCGGTAGGAAAGTCCGGGTAGAGTTCGAAAGATTGCCCCTTCAGATAAGAAATGGAAGCATCGATGAGTTCAGAGATGTTATGGGGCAATATTTTGGAGGCCAGCCCGACGGCAATTCCTTCCACCCCCTGGGCCAATAACAGCGGAAATTTGACCGGGAGGGTCACCGGTTCCTCGTTCCGGCCATCATAGGAGGTTTTCCATTCTGTGATCTTGGGATTAAAGACCACATCAAGGGCGAATCTGGTGAGCCGGGCCTCAATATAACGGGGTGCGGCGGAACTATCGCCGGTAAAAATATTTCCCCAGTTTCCCTGTGTATCGACGAGAAGGTTTTTCTGGCCCAACTGGACCAGGGCATCTCCGATAGATGCATCGCCATGGGGATGGTACTGCATGGTGTAGCCGATGATGTTGGCCACCTTGTTGTACCGGCCGTCTTCGATCCGGCGCATGGTATGCAGAATTCGCCGGTGAACCGGTTTCAGGCCGTCGTGGATGTGCGGAACCGCCCTTTCCAGAATAACATAAGATGCATAGTCCAGAAACCACGAACGATACATGCCCTGCAAGGGAGTCACTTTGACATCATCATGGCTGTCGCCGTGCTCTTCCCCTGCGGGAACGGGATTTGCCCCTTCTTCGTTCTCCCCGCTGTTTTCTTCAGGTATTTCGGGATACTGATTGTGTTCGTCACTCATTGTTTAAAGCATTTCTTCGTCAACTACCAGATTGTCAATGATAAAATTCTGGCGATTGGGTGAGTTCTTACCCATGTAAAAATCCAGCAACTCTTTAAAAGCATCTTCCTTTTTCATACTGACGGGCTCCAGCCGGAGGTCCTTGCCAATGAAATGTTTGAACTCGTCGGGTGAAATTTCACCAAGCCCTTTGAATCGTGTTATTTCGGCGTTTTTTCCGAGCTTTTTGATGGCCTCGTGTCGTTCATGGTCATTGTAACAATAGAAGGTCTCTTTTTTATTGCGTACCCTGAACAAGGGGGTTTGCAGGATGAACAGATGACCGTTTTTTACCAGTTCGGGAAAGAACTGAAGGAAAAAAGTTAAAAGCAACAGGCGGATGTGCATTCCATCCACGTCGGCATCGGTAGCGATGATGACACGGTTGTAGCGCAATGCTTCTATGCCTTCTTCTATATTGAGCGCGGCCTGAAGCAGGTTGAACTCTTCATTTTCGTAAACCACTTTTCGGGTAAGGCCGTAAGTGTTCAGCGGTTTTCCTTTGAGGCTGAACACCGCCTGGGTACTCACGTCCCTGGCTTTGGTAATGGAACCGGAAGCTGAATCACCCTCGGTGATGAAAATGGAGGTTTCCAGCTTGCGCTCGTGATTGGAGTTGAAATGCACCCGGCAATCCCGGAGCTTTTTGTTGTGGAGGCTTACCTTTTTGGCCCGTTCCTTGGCCAGTTTCTGAATGCCTGAGATGGCCTTCCGCTCTTTTTCTGATTCCAGGATCTTTTTGTGAAGGATGTCGGCCGCTTCCTGGTGTTTGTGCAGGAAATTGTCGAGTTTGCTTTTAACAAACTCATGCATATAGTTACGGATGGATGTTCCGTCGGGTGACATATCCTTCGATCCGAGTTTGGTTTTGGTCTGGGATTCAAATACAGGATCCTCGATCTTTATGCTGACTGCTGCAACGATGCCCGTTCGGATGTCCGATACATCGAAGTTTTTGTTGTAAAATTCGCGTATGGTCTTAACGTAAGCCTCCCTGAAAGCCTGAAGGTGTGTTCCCCCCTGAGTGGTGTGCTGCCCGTTGACAAAGGAATAATACTCTTCACCGTACTGGTTGCAGTGGGTCACGGCTATTTCAAGATCCTCGTCTTTGAGATGTATGATCGGGTAAAGGCCTGTCTCGGTCATTTGCTCGTCGAGCAGATCCAGCAGGCCGTTTTTGGAGATAAACACCTGGTCGTTGAAATGGATGGCCAGACCGGCATTGAGGTAGGTGTAATTCTTCAGAAGTGAGTGGATGTATTCTTCTCTGAAAGAAAATTCACCGAAAATGCTCTGATCAGGAACAAACTCCACATATGTGCCATTTGGCTCTTTTGTGGGTTCTACTGGACAGTCTTCGATCAGTTCTCCTTCACTGAAAATGACACGTTTTTTCTCCCCGTCGCGAAAAGCCAGAATGATGAATTGTTCGGCCAAAGCATTAACAGCCTTAATTCCTACGCCATTCAGGCCAACCGATTTTTTGAAAACCTTGCTGTCGTATTTGGCACCGGTATTCATTTTACTGGCCACATCCATCACTTTTCCCAGGGGAATGCCGCGGCCAAAATCGCGGACGGTAAGCTTTTTTTCGGTAAGATTGATATTGATCTTTTTTCCAAACCCCATCATGTATTCATCAACGGAATTGTCCATCACCTCTTTGAGCAGGACATATATCCCGTCGTCGGCGAATGTTCCATCGCCCAGTTTGCCAATGTACATTCCGGGCCGCCGTCTGATGTGCGCCTTCCAGTCGAGTGTTTGTATGGTTTCTTCCGAATAGTTCTGCACCATATAATATTGCCTCTCGTTAATTTAAGATTTTCCTAAAATCAGTTCTGTGGGATTGATAAAACGTTCGGGAAAAGTCCGGGCACCGGAAGGAGCCGTTTTATCATTTATTTCTGCCGGCCACAAGAGTATGTCATCTATAGCTCTCTGGCTGGCCGGTTTTCCCGGTCTCTCCGGAGTTTCCGGATTTGGCCGGGGAGTCATGATCTTTTGCTGAAAATTCTTCCAAATATAGTCAAAAGGAAAAATCTGACGCAACCCGAAATTGAATTGAAAAATTTATTTAATGCAAATCAGGAAGTTTGCAGTAGATATTTTTTTTGACATGCATTCTTTAATACCAGGGTGGAGCGATATGCCTATTATTTCGTAACCGTGGATATCAATTTTTTATGGCTGAGAGGAACCTTTTCATCTTGCGTCTTCCTTTTCCGGCAATAACCTGAAAATTATCTGATCAGTTCTGCCCGGTTGGTGTCCAGCTTCAGAAAAATAAACAGTAATATGGTAAATCCCCAAAGTGAAGATCCGCCGTAACTGAAAAAAGGCAAAGGGATGCCAATCACCGGGGCCAGTCCGATGGTCATACCGGTGTTGATGGCAAAGTGCATGAAGAAAATGGCCACCACCCCGTAACCGTATATCCTGCTGAAACTGGAGTGTTGACGTTCAGCAAGAAAGATTATCCTTAACAGAAGCAGAATAAACAGAAAGATAACGACAGATGTTCCCAAAAATCCCCATTCTTCACCCACTGTACAAAAAATGAAATCGGTGCTCTGTTCGGGGACAAAATCAAATTTGGTTTGTGTGCCTTCCAGGAAACCTTTTCCATGCAATCCACCGGATCCAATCGCGATTTTTGACTGGTTTACGTTGTAGCCAATCCCCTGTGGATCATCGGCGAGCCCCAGCATAACCTGGATGCGATTGTTCTGGTAGTCGGAAAGAACATTGTCAAAAAAATAGTGGGCTGAATAGGTGTAGCCTATCATGCCCCAAAAGACCAACAGGGCGAGTCCGATATGGGGTATTCGTTTAATTAAAGCGGTAATGAGAAGATAAAGAGACGCTGCTGATACACCCGAAATGAAGGGGATCATGTATCCTGTTTCCCCGTCGGGGATGCTGAGCAATCCATAAGTTATGACAGAAGCGGTGGCTGCTAATAAAATCGATATGACAGCCATTTTACGCCTTCTTATGGAAAAAATATAAAGGGCGAAAAGCACAAAAAGTCCTGCTGAGATAAATAAAGTGTCGTATAAAAGAGATAAAATCAAAATCACAATGGCCACTGCTCCCAGTAACAAAACAGCTGGCGACATTCCTTCTCTGAAGAATACCAGGAAAAAGGCGGCATAAACAAGAGCTGAACCGGAGTCGTTTTGTAAAAGGATGATCAGGACTGGCAGCACCAATACAGCCCCCATTTTCACTATGTATCGGATATTGTCCATTTTAAAGTTGTACCGGCTCATAACCCTGGCCAGGGCAAGACCTGCCGTTACTTTGGTTAACTCAGCGGGCTGAAATCGCATGGGACCTATTTCGAACCATGCTTTTGCGCCGTTGATCTCTTTGCCGAAAAACAAGGCAATCAAAAGCAACAAAATGGAAAACCCATAAAAGATATAGGCGAATTCAACGAAAAATTTACTGTCGATAAGAAACAACGCTCCGATCATGATCAAAGAGAGACCGATCCATAACAATTGCTTGGCAGGTTCTCCTGACAGGGAGAAAAGCGATTCGGCTTCCGGTTCGTAGTTGGCGGCAAAAATGTTAAGCCAGCCAAAAATGACCAGCAGGGCATAAATGGCCACTGCAAACCAGTCTATATTTTTATATGGTCTAATCGTCACTCTCATCGTCGTTCTCCGGTATTAAGTTTGTATTGCCACTTTCAGGAATCAGGTTTGCATCATCACCATCGGGTATGATATTGGTTTCATCACTTTTGGGAAGCAGATTTGCATCTAACATTCTCTCCTCTATCCATTTGCGAGAGCGATCTATTTCTCCGTTCAGGTATTCCTCTACCATCAGGCTGGCAATCGGCGCTCCATAGGTAGAACCAAAAGTTCCGTTCTCAACGTAGGTGGCAATCGCAATTTGTGGGTCATCTTTGGGGGCAAAGGCAATGAATATACTGTGATCGTCACCATGGGGGTTTTCTGCTGTACCGGTCTTTCCGCAAATAGTGATGCCGGGTATTTGCGCTATTCGGGCTGTGCTTCCTTCGCCGCCCCAGATAGCCTGTTCCATCCCTTCAACGACGGGCTCAAAATAGACGGAATCAATTCCGGTATGATTTGGCTCCTTTAATCTGGGGGGAAGGCTGCCATCTTCTATATCACGGACCACATGTGGCACGTGCCAATGCCCCCGGTTGGCTATGGCTGCTGTCATATTGGCCATCTGAAGAGGGGTGGTCAGTATTTCTCCCTGCCCGATGGCCAGTGAGATCACTGTCAGTGATCCCCAGCTCCCGTTGTATATCTGATCGTAATAATTGCTGTTTGGGACAAGCCCCCGGCCTTCATTGGGCAAATCGATTCCCAGGGGGTACCCAAAACCGAAATCCACGAGATAATCTTTCCATACGTCAAGCCCTGTTTTGGGTGATCCGTATTCCGGATTGTCAAGAACTCTCCGGAAAACATTACAATAATAGGCATTACAGGACATCTGAATGGAAGGGACAAGATCAAGGGGGCTGGGATGTTGATGACACCCCACAGACAATGCCCGGGTATGGTACCCCATTTGGCATCCGAATTCGGTCGATGGTTGCACCACCCCTTCCTGAAGGCCGATCAGGGCCATTATAGTTTTAAATGTTGACCCCGGCGGATAGCCCGACTGCAAGGGCCGGTTGAAAAGCGGATAAAGGGAGTCATTGGCAAGTTTCGGGAAATTTTGGTTTCGCTGGCGGCCCACCAATAATGAAGGATCGTAAGAGGGAGAAGAGACCATAGACAGAATTTCACCGGTTGAGGGTTCAATGGCCACAATGCTGCCAATTTTGTTTTGCATCAGTTTTTCTCCGTAGGCTTGTAATTCATGGTCCAGGCTCAGAGATATGTTTTTTCCTGAAACGGCTGCCGTGTCGTAACGCCCTTCCTGAAAAGATCCTTTTTGGCGGCCGTGGACGTCAACCATAACATACCGGGCTCCCTTTTCGCCGCGCAACGCTTTTTCATAGGTCTTTTCCACACCGTTGATGCCCCAGTAATCCCCTTGTTGATAATAGGATTGATCTTCAAGTTGTTTTTCCCCGACTTCACCAACATATCCCAAAACATTGGCGGCACTTTGATATTCGTATTTGCGGACGACCCTTCGTTGTCCGTAAAAACCCTTGAACTTAAATAACTTTTCCTGAAATTCAGCATACTGCTCGGCCGGCATTTGTTTATAGAAAACAGTCGGCTGAAACGAAGAAATCTTGCGTATACGAAGGTCCTCCCTGATGTTTCTGAACAATTCCCGTACTTCGAAGATGGTGATCCCCATATTGTTGGCCAGTTCCATGGTGTCCAGTGGTTCGGTTTCGTTGGGAACCATCATGATGTCATAAACGGCCTGGTTAGAAACCAAAAGCTCATCATCTCTGTCGTATATAAGCCCACGTGACGGAAATTCTGTGATCTTCCGTCGTGCGTTGCTCTCGGCCGAAAATTTGTAAGAGGGATCGTAAACCTGAAGCATAAAAAGCCTGAGCACATATATAACACCTAAGAGTGCTATGATCAAACTTATTATTATAGTACGATTATTTATGTTTCCCACTGGTATCTCCCTTTAGTAGGTTTTCGATCTTCTGTTTGTGAACAGCATGGCAATGAAAATAAAAACAATGGAAACAAAGCTGCTCAGAATACTTTTCCATAAGGTGGCGGGGAATGATTTAAAGCTAAAGGCCTCTACGAAAAAAAGGAACAAATGATGGGTCACCACCATCAGAGCCGCATATTTGAAAAACCATCCAAAACCATAATCGGCAGGTACGGGACGTGTACCCGGTTCGTACCCGTCGCGGGGGGCGAAAGAACTCAGGAAAAACGGCCGCAAAAATGTCATAAAAACAGTAGCTGCAGCATGTATGCCCAGGGTATTCATGAAGATGTCAATCGTAATGCCCGTGATAAACCCCAGCACCAACAATAACCACCGCGGTGTGGAAAAAGGAAGTGAGATAATGAACAAAACATACAGATAAGGGTTCAAAGAACCACTGAACTGAAGATTGTTCAATATCAGCACCTGCAAAAGTATCAGTGCAGCAAAATTAAAAATATATCGCGGCAGAAAATTAATCATCGTCACTCATCTTTTCAAGTTTTCTTTGTTCTTCGGCCCCTATTTTGTCGACCACCTGAACATAGTGCAACTTTTTGAAATCGACGGATAAAAGAACCTTGATATTGTAAAAACCACCTCCTCGTGCAATGTCTGCTTCTTCAATGGTGCCGATCAGAATGTCTTCCGGGAAAATGGATGAATACCCGCTGGTAACCACGGCATCTCCAACGGTGGGAGAGGCATGTTCCGGGATACCGGTGAGAGTGGCCCGGCGGTAGGAGCCACCTTCCCACTCGAGCGACCCAAAAAATCCGGTTTTCTTTAGACGCGCTGAAATTTTCAGACGCGTGTTGAGGAGAGAAATGACTGTGGAATAATTTTTTGAAGAATTGAGAACAACACCGACAATACCCCGTGAGGAGATAACCCCCATATCCGGTTTGATCCCGTCATCCGTTCCTTTGTCAAGGGTCAGGTAATTGAAATGCCTGTTGACAGAGTTGTTGATGACTTTTGCCGAAGTGTAGCGGTAATGATCGTTGGCCGCCGTATTGAATCCAAAGTCAAAAGGGGTGATACTTAGATTTGAGATACCATGCTGCTCGTTTTTCAGCCGTGTATTTTCCCTGGCCAGTTCCTCGTTGATTTGTTTTAATTCAAAGTATTCGGCAACAGAACTGAATTTTTCGTATAGATAACCACTGATCTGATTGGAGGAACTCAGGTAAACACTTCTTTGGTACTGATTGTAATTAAATATAAAATAGAAGCTGAGTGTTTCGAGTAAAAGAAACAACAGCAAAAAGTGATACCGGCTGATGAAGCGGAAAAAATTCCTCATCTTGCTATTTTGATTCTGGTCATCTCATCAGGAATGAAAACTTATCTCTGTTCTTCAGGGCGATGCCTGTACCTCTTGCCACAGCATGCAAAGGATCTTCTGCAATGTGGAAGGGGATGTTGATCTTGTCCGTCAACCGCTTGTCAAGGCCTCTCAGCAAGGCTCCGCCGCCGGCCAGATATATGCCGTTCATGACAATGTCTGAATAGAGCTCCGGAGGGGTTTGCTCCAGTGCATTGAGAATGGCCGTTTCCATTTTGGAGATGGATTTTTCCAGGCAATGTGAGATTTCCTGGTAGGAAACGGGCACTTCAATGGGGAGTGCTGTCATTTGATTGGGGCCTTGTACAATGTAATCGGCAGGCGGGTCGTCCAGCTCAGGCAGGGCCGACCCCACCCGGAACTTGATCTCTTCAGCCGTGCGTTCTCCGATCTTGATGTTATGCTGACGCCTCATATATTCCATTATATCAATGGTGAGGTCATCTCCTGCAATTCGTATCGATTTATTGGTGACAATGCCGCCAAGCGAGATAACAGCGATTTCTGTGGTTCCGCCACCAACATCTACAACCATGTTTCCTTCAGGAGCTTCTACATCCAGGCCTATGCCCAGAGCTGCAGCCATGGGCTCATAGATCATGAAAACTTCACGGCCGCCGGCATGTTCTCCGGAATCACGGACAGCTCTGATCTCAACCTCTGTGCTTCCCGATGGAATACAGATCACCATCGTAAGTGAAGGTGTGAATATGGGTGCTTTTTTATTGATCATCTTGATCATGCCCCGGATCATTTGTTCTGCGGCATTGAAGTCAGCGATCACACCATCACGCAAAGGACGGATGGTATATATGTTGTCGTGTGTTTTCCCATGCATCTGGCGGGCCTTTTCGCCGATCGCTTCAAGCTTGTCGGTGCGACGGTTAAGTGCTACGATACTGGGTTCATCCACCACGATCTTATCGTTCTGGATTATAATGGTGTTGGCTGTTCCTAAGTCCATGGCCAACTCCTGAGATAAAAATGAAAACATCCCCATTGGTTCGTGTTTTATTAATGTTTAAAGTGACGGATGCCGGTGAATACCATGGACATTTCGTTTGAATTGCAAAATTCTATCGAGTCTTTGTCGCGGACCGATCCGCCGGGCTGGATGACTGACCCCACACCAGCTTCGTGGGCAATTTCTACCGAGTCGGCAAAGGGGAAGAAGGCATCCGATGCCATTACGGCTCCGGTAATGTCAAATTCGAATGACTGAGCTTTGGCTATGGCCTGTTTCAGAGCATCGATACGGGATGTTTGTCCCATTCCGCTTCCGATCAACTGTTTGTTTTTAGCAAGGACTATGGCATTTGATTTGGAATGCTTAACAACCTTGTTGGCAAATAGCAGATCTTCGGTTTCTGTGTCGGTCGGTGTCTTGGTTGTGGCTGTTTTCAGGTCCTCCTTCGTTTCGACCTTGAGGTCTTTCTCCTGAACCAGTATGCCGTTGAGCAATGTGCGCGTATTGTATCCTGATAATTCGGCCGGTTTCTGCACAAGAATAATCCTGTTCTTCTTTTGTTTCAGAATGTCAAGTGCTTCATTGTCATAGCCGGGAGCTATCACCACCTCAAAGAATATTTTGCTCATTTCGCTGGCAACATCGGGCGTAATTGATTTGTTAGCAATAATGATGCCACCAAAGGCCGATACGGGATCGCCGGCGAGAGCATCTTTCCAGGCATCCAGCATGTTCTCGCGGGAAGCCAGACCACAAGCATTGTTGTGCTTAAGAACCGCCACGGATGTTTCTTCAAATTCGGAAATAAGGGAGACAGCCGCGTCAATATCCAAAAGGTTGTTGTAAGAAATTTCTTTTCCGTGCAGCTGGTCAAACAATTCATCAAAACGGCCATAAAAGGTACCCTTTTGATGCGGATTCTCACCGTATCGCAATGGTTTGCTCTCATTAACACTTTTCCGGAAGGCCGGATAGGTGTCCTCCTGGTTGAAATAGTTGAAAATAGCTGCATCGTAGTTGGAAGAAACAGCGAATGCAGCGGTTGCAAAATAAAAACGATCCTCTTTGGAGGTTTCTCCGTTTTGGTTTTCCAGAATTTCCTGAAGTTTGGGGTACTGTTCTTTTGAAGGAACAATTACCACATCATTATAGTTTTTGGCAGCCGCTCTGATCAGAGAGATCCCGCCGATATCGATCTTTTCTATGATGTCGGCATGGGCTGCTCCGGAATTGACGGTGTCTTCAAAGGGATAGAGGTCAACTATGATCAGGTCGATGCCGGGTATTTCAAAGTCTGCCATTTGTTTCTGATCGGTTTTATCTTCCCGGCGTCCGAGAATACCGCCGAAAATTTTAGGGTGGAGGGTTTTTACACGACCGCCCAGAATAGAAGGGTACCCTGTGAGTGATTCCACCGATTTGACCTCAACACCCAGGCTTTCTATAAATGATTGTGTCCCGCCTGTCGAATATATCTCAACGCCTTGTTGGTTGAGTTCTTTAATGATATTATCCAATCCATCTTTATGATAAACCGAAATAAGAGCAGTTTTTATTTTTTTTGTAGCCGTCATTGTTAAAAATGGTTTTAGTCAAAGGAATAGCGCAAAATTAAGAAAAAGAGAGCATTTCGCAATAATAGCTGTGTCTATTTTATGGAGGAACTTTGAAAATCAGAATATCCCTGGCAACAATCCCCGCGCAGCTTAATTTTCCGGGTGAAAAAAAAGCTGCCGGCAATGCAGGCAGCTTTTTTGTTTTAGAGTCTTTTCTGGATGGCCTGGGTTTCTTTTTCGAAACCCGGTTTGCCAAGGAGGGCAAACATGTTCTTTTTGTAAGCCTCTACACCCGGTTGATCGAATGGATTGACCCCAAGAATGTAACCGCTTATACCACAGGCTATTTCGAAGAAAAAGAGCAGTTCGCCAAGATAATATTCATTGAGTTCAGGGATCTCTATTTTGATGTTTGGAACACCTCCGTCCCTGTGGGCAATTTGTGTACCCAGTTCAGCCATTTTGTTTACTTCATCGAGACGTTTCCCCGCCAGATAGTTGAGCTTATCGAGATTGTCTTCATCCCTCGGGATAAGGACCCGGTGACGTGAGGCACCGACGGTGATGACCGTTTCGAAAATCGAACGTTCCCCTTCCTGTATCCATTGGCCCATGCTGTGCAGGTCGGTTGTGAAATTAACGCTTGCAGGAAAAATGCCTTTATTTTCTTTTCCTTCACTTTCACCGTAAAGTTGCTTCCACCATTCTGCTACAAAATGAAGCTTGGGCTGGTAATTGACCAGTATTTCGATCTTTTTCTCTTTTTGATAGAGAAGATTCCGCGTGGCTGCATAGATGGCGGCCGGGTTTTTGTCAAATGATGTTTCGGGGTCGGTGATGGCTTTCATTTCACGGGCGCCCCGTACCAGTTCACTTATGCTGAAGCCGGCAACGGCGATTGGTAACAAGCCCACGGGAGTAAGAACGGAATAACGACCGCCTACGTCGTCGGGGATAATGTAACTCTCATAACCTTCCTGGTCGGCCAGGGTACGCAGGGCACCTTTGCTGGCATCGGTGATGGCCACTATACGGTCTTTGACATCTTCTTTATCATATTTGGTTTCAAGAAGTTCTTTCAGTACGCGGAAAGCAATGGCCGGTTCGGTGGTGGTTCCCGATTTGGATATGACGATGATGCCGAAAGACTTGTCCTTGAGGAGGTCGAGCAGTTCGTATGTGTAATCTTCCCCGATGTTGTGCCCGGCATACAAAACGGCCGGGTTTTTCCCTCCCCCTTTGAGATGATCAAAGGAATCGTTGAGGGCATCTATCACAGCGCGGGCACCAAGGTAACTTCCGCCTATGCCAACCACCACAACGTAATCTGCTTTTCCGCGGAGACGGGCGGCGGTTTGTTCAATGGACATTAAGTGATCCTGGCTGATGGTGTCAGGCAGGTCGATCCATCCGAGAAAATCATTTCCCTTGCCTGTCTTCCCGGAGAGCGTTCTCAATTGTTCCATAACCTTTTCCTGTTCCCGGTCTATCATATCGCCGGTTACTTCAGGGGATGCCTGAGAAACGTCAATGGTCAGGTTTTTCATAGTGTATCTTGCTTTTGTGGTTTTCAAATGGTTATCTTAATTGTTCTGTCAATAATTTTATCTCGATGGCAGGCGATATCTTTTCATAAATGATGTTGTAGACCGCCTCTGTGATCGGCATGCTGACTTTGTATTTGCGATTGATATCGATGATGCTTTTGACAGCATAATAACCTTCGGCGATCATGAGCATTTCAAGCTGGGCGCTTTTTACAGAATATCCCTGGCCAAGCATGTTCCCGAAAGTCCTGTTACGCGAAAATTGTGAGTAGGCAGTTACCAGCAGATCGCCCAAATAGGCCGAACTTTTTATGTCACGTGTGATGGGGTGTATGGTATCGACAAATCGCTTGATCTCCTGTATCCCGTTTGAAATAAGGACCGCCTGGAAATTGTCTCCATACCCGAGTCCATGGCATATGCCGGCGGCAATGGCCATAACGTTTTTCAGAACGGCGGAATATTCGGTTCCGTAAATATCATCGATTACGGTGGTTTTAATATACGCACAATCGAGCCGGGAAGCAAATGTTTTACCGGCTTTCGTGTCCTGGCAGGCGATGGTGAGATAGGATAATCTTTCCAGCGCTACCTCTTCCGCGTGGCATGGTCCTGAAATGATTGCAATCGACGGGATGGGGACTTGATAATGTTTGTTGAAATAATTTCCAATGATCAGATTTTCATCCGGAACCAGTCCTTTTATGGCCGACACCACGAATTTATCCCTGAGGGATGATTCCAATGGAACCAATGCCTCTTTAAGAAAAGCTGAGGGAATGGCAAAAATGAGCACATCCGATTGTTCAACGATTTCGTTGATATCGGTAGAAAAAAAGATCTTTTTCGTGTTAAGATCAACCGAGGTCAGATAATGAGGATTGTGGCCCAATTGCCTGAACCGGTCGATGTCGTCTTGTTCACGAAAGTACCAGTTCAGCCTGTCTGAATTGTTAAGGACCATTTTTGCAATAGCCGTGGCCCAGCTGCCACTTCCTATTATGCCAATGGTCGATTCTTCATCCATGCTTTTGCTTTTTTGTTTTTTATAAAGTTACAAATTGAGACCCGGTTAAAACAACGATTTTTGTCACTCAAAAGTGGTGTAGGTTTTTTTGCCGCCCGGATTCCTTAATATTCTTTGCTGTTTTGGAAATGCTACTGTTCCACCCAGTTTTTGACTTCTTCGGGTTTGGGATTGGTCAATCCCAGTTTATGCTTTTTGTTAAAGCCGCACAACTCCTGGAACAACTTATTGGGATTGGCCGATTTCAGATCGCTGGTTTTGAGATACCCTGCCTTATTTATGACTGGAACCCATTCGGGGGGAATCCCGAGTTGTGTGAATTTTTCTTCACTGTCGTGTTCTTCTTTCTTCTCGGGACGCATTTGGGGAAAGAAGAGAACTTCCTGAATGGAGTCCTGGTTCGTCATCAGCATGGTCAGCCTGTCGATGCCAATACCCATTCCTGAAGTTGGGGGCATGCCATACTCCAGAGCTCTGACAAAGTCCTGATCGATAAACATGGCTTCGTCATCCCCTTTTTGAGAAAGTTGTAACTGTTGCTGAAAACGTTCCAGCTGATCAATGGGATCGTTTAGCTCTGAATAGGCGTTGGCGAGCTCTTTTCCGTTGATCAAAAGTTCGAAACGCTCTGTCAGCTCAGGATTGTCGCGGTGTTTCTTGCATAAAGGCGACATCTCTACAGGATAATCGGTGATAAAGGTCGGCTGAATATAGGCACTCTCACATTTTTCCCCAAAGATCTCGTCTATGAGTTTTCCTTTACCCATGGATTCATCATTTTCAATGCCCAGTTGATCACAGGCTTCCCTCAGTTGTTGTTCATTCATGCCCGAAATATCGATGCCTGTATGCTCTTTTATGGCCTCGGCCATAGTGATCCTTTTATAGGGTCTTTTGAAGTCTATGATCTTGTTGTCGGTCTCAACTTTTGTGGTCCCGTGCAGATCAAGAGCAACTTTCTCTACCATCTGCTCAGTAAAATCCATCATCCACTTGTAGTCCTTGTAAGCCACATATATCTCCATGACTGTGAATTCCGGATTGTGTGTACGATCCATTCCTTCGTTCCGGAAGTCCTTGCCAAATTCATAAACGCCTTCGAAACCGCCTACAATAAGTTTTTTCAGGTAAAGCTCATTGGCAATGCGCAGGTAAAGAGACATGTCGAGGGTGTTGTGATGGGTTACAAATGGTCGTGCCGCGGCCCCTCCGGGGATGGGTTGCAGAATGGGAGTCTCCACCTCCAGATAGTCTCTTTCGTTGAAAAATTCCCGCATCGAGTTGATCAGTCGGGTCCGTTTGCGAAAGATATCGCGCACATGGTCGTTCACGATAAGATCTACGTAACGTTGCCGGTATCTTTGTTCCGGATCAGAAAAGGCGTCATAGACTTGTCCGTCCTTTTCCTTAACGACCGGCAGAGGCCGAAGGGATTTGGCCAGTACCGTCAGGGAAGAAACCCGTATTGATGTCTCGCCCATTTTTGTTTTGAAAACATAACCTTTAACCCCGATGATGTCACCAATATCCAAAAGCTTTTTGAATACCGTATTGTACATCGTCTTGTCCTCTCCCGGGCAAAGATCGTCCCGGCGCAGATATATCTGGATGCGTCCTTGTTTGTCCTGCAGTTCAGCAAATGAGGCATTCCCCATAATGCGGCGTTGCATGATCCGGCCGGCCAGGCTTACTTCCTGATAACTTTCCGGATGCTCTTCAAAGCCTTCTTTTATGTCCTCAGAATAATGGGTGACAGGAAACTCCTCAGCCGGAAATGGGTTGATGCCCAGTTTCTCCAGTTCTTTCAGACTGTCTCGTCTGATGATCTCTTGTTCGCTTAGTTCCGGATTGCTCATAAATTTGCTCTGTTTGTGTCAGTCGTTCAGACTGCTCTTTTTTATAGTGCCAAATCTGGTTTCGTAATATATCCTGCTCTTTCCGGGGATGCCATTTTGTAAAGAAACTGGCGGATGAAACCATTTTCCCGGAAAACAGAATATTTGATTTCGAAATAAAAAAACAGCACAAAGATAATGAATACCTTTAACCTGAACTATTGACTTTGTCCAACTTCGTTTCATAAATTATTTCCCTTATGGAATGAACATGACAGGAGTTGTCACAAAATTTAATATATAAATTCTTTCATGCGAGCCTGCCTGGCGGCTTATGAAACAAAAACATTTTGGTTTTTTTGATGCAAAAACATTAAAATTGATGGTTCCATATACATAACCCGTCAGGCAGGTTCCATCAGACCAATAACTTAGACAAATTTTATACTGATGAAACTTGCATGACCATCAAGGTCTCAAAAGACCATGTAAATGTTGATGAATGCAAGCCTGCCTGGCGGGTTATGAAACAGAAACATTCTGGATTTTTGATGTTAAAACATTAAAATTGATGGTTCCATATACATAAAACGGCAGACAGGCCTGCCTGCCGGGTTGATGCAACAAAGATCCTGATTTCTGAGGAAAATTCTTTGGAACACATGGATTCTTTTTCATAAAACGTC
>JAWOCV010000064.1:0-21519 GCA_046483585.1 Marinilabilia sp. | reverse complement strand
CAACTCATCAGCTCATCAGCTCATCAGCTCACCAGCTTGGTAGGTCATTAGGTCATTAGGTCATTAGGTCAGTAGGTCATTAGGTCATTAGGTCATTAGGTCATTAGGTCAGTAGGTCACCAGCTCATTGCTCAGTAGGTTGGTAGGGTCATTCTGAGCTTGCGAAGAATCTGTGCCTGGTGCATTGTTCTTCTTGGCTCTGCCGCTTGCTTGCAAGAATTGTTTGCCCGGGCCTGTCGATTGTTCTATAGAATTGCCTTGATATATAGGCCATAATTTTGAGTCAGCGAAGAATATCTTCCAACTGTTATTTAGCTCATTTATCATCATAATGACCTCTGGCGGAAATGACCTCAACAACCACCACTTTATCGTCAATGGTATAAATTAAACGGTTCTTTTTGTCAATTTGCCTTGACCATTGCCCCTGCCTGTCACCCCTTAGCTGCTCCACCTTGCCTGTTCCGGACTTTGGATGTTTCATTAATTCTGTCAAGAGTTTCTCAATCTTTCTTATGACAGCCTTTTCACCATTCTTTTTCAGAAATGCGATATCTTTTTTTGCCTGCAAAGTGATGTGGAGTGTATACATGGCTTATAACTCGTCTAAAAATTTTTTGATATCCTCCACGGAATTAAACTTTTCAGCAATTTGATCTTTATTTTCAATGGCTTTTTTGACCTTTTCCACATTTCGCTTATCTGCCCAAAAGGGGTCACCGCTTGGACTAATTTCATAAGGATTACACCTGTATTCTTTAGGTATTTCAACCAGCATGTCATCTTCTGTGACAGGAACAATTTTATAAGCACGGTTTTTAGACCGTTTTAAAACAACTTGTTCCTGCTTATCAACCATATCCAAATATTTCTTCTGATTGTCTCGAAATTCCCGGCTTGTTACGATCTTCATAGCTAGATTTTTTGTACCATTACTGGTACAAAATTACTAAATTTCATTTTGATTGCCTATACATCTTTTTCATTTTTAACTGAAAGAATTTACGAAGCTGAAAAGGGGATAGGGTCGGTAGGCCAGTAGGTGATTAGGTCAGTAGGTGATTAGGCCAGTAGGTCATTAGGTCGGTAGGTCATTAGGCTAGTAGGTCATTAGGCCAGTAGGTCATTAGGCCAGTAGGTCATTAGGCCAGTAGGTCGGTAGGTCGGTAGGTCATTAGGGCGAGCTCATAAGTTCACCAACTCACCAGCTCACCAGCTCATCAGCTCACCAGCTCATCAGCTCATCAGCTCATCAGCTCATCAGCTCACCAGCTTGGTAGTTCAGTAGGTTGGTAGGTCATTCTGAGCTCGGCGAAGAATCTCCATCAAGGTTTAGGGGATCTTTCATGCTATTCTTACCCTGCAAAAATGCTGTTGTCATTCCGCCTTAAAAAACCGTTTCTTTTCCCCCTCCATAAACTTTTCAAATTTTGCAGGCATCTCGATCTGAAGGTGCAGCTTTTCCTCTGTATGTGGATGATTGAAAATGATTTCCGTGGCGCATAAAAAGAGCCCTTTTCCACGCATGATCAGGCCTTCTTTTCCGTAGAGTTTGTCGCCCAGAATTGGAAAACCAGCGGAGGACAGATGTTTCCGGATCTGATGGGTGCGGCCGGTAACCGGTTTGGCCTTCAGTAGTGTAAGGTGTCCGCTGCGCAGAGAAGGGACAGTCTGTACTTTTCCGAAAGTGGTAAGGGCGGGTTGATCTTCAATAGGATCGTTGATCTCCATAGAAGAAGGGGTATTGCCAATGACCACCACATGATAGCTTTTTTGTATCTCCTTATTTTCCATTTGGCGGCTTAAGGCAACTCTTGCAGCGCTTGTTTTGGCAATGATGATAAGCCCGCTTGTGGGTGCATCGAGACGATGAACGGCCTTCGGGGCAGGAAGCGCGTCCGGCAATGATGAAGGCGAAAGGTGAGCTGGCAGTGCATTCTCAAGAGTGCGGAACTGATTGCCGCTGACCACAACACCCGCGGGTTTGTTGACCACCGCCAGGTGATCGTCTTCATATACCACTTTCAGGTGAATATGAAAAATTCGTCCGGGTAGTTTTTCCGGTTCCTGCCAAGTGATCCTTTGCGCAGGATTGACCATGAGGCCCGTTGTGCCGGGATTTCCATCTACGAAGATTTCACCGCGTTTTATGGCTTTTTTAAAGGCAGAGCGGGTGGGTAACCCCGGAAAGATTCCCGCTCCGTAATTGCTGAGACGGGCGGAAGAGATAATGGAAGGGATGATATGTGTGTGAAGGGGCATTGCGCGGTTTTACCAAACAAAGAGGTACCAGAATAACGTACCCATAATACCAATGTCTTTAAGGTGCTTTTTCAGAAATGTTAGTGCTTTGGTGATGTGATCCTCCACGGTTTTTTCGGCAATGCCCAGTTGTTGGGATATTTCTTTGTTTGAAAGACCATTTTCGCGACTGAGGAGGTAAACCCGGCGGCTTTTGTCAGGGAGTTGCTCAACCAGCTGATCCACTTGTTCTCTCAGAAATGTATAATTTACCTGCTCCTCCGTGTTGCTCGCATTGTTTTGCATATCGGAGGTACCTGCAAGTTGGTCGTAATATTTATTTTCGGAAGCTCTTTTCCGGAACAGGGACAAAACGGTATTCCGGGTAATTGTGAAAATCAGGGGTTCTATTTTGGTGTCGTCTTCAAGATCGCGGCGTTTTTTCCAAAGCTTAACAAATACTTCATGCACGATGTCCACAGCATCTTCTTCTGACTTCAGCAGCGATAAAGCAAAAGCATAGATACGCTTGTGATAAGAGTAATATATTTGGTCTATAACGGTCTTGTTGCCCTCTTTGAGACCGTCAACCATATCTTTATCATTTTGGATCATTGGCATGTGGTTGGTTTTTTATTGAAATATACAAAAAACAACAGAAAACAAGAAATTATTGTGAAGTAAATTTTATATAAGGTTGTATTAAACTGTAAAATAACGAATATCATTATTGTCTGGAGAATTTATTCAAACTTGTGGTTGATTGCTTCACTTCGTTCGCAATGATCCCATCCCATTCTTAAATTCCGCTGCATCCAAGGCATTGCGAACGAAGTGAAGCAATCTCTATTTGTTTTACCGGACACCAGTAAACATATATTTAACATATATTTAATCAGATGATAAAATGAAAATGTTTTTGTCTTGTTACGTTTGTTTGTGCTTTTAATGCTTGTCGTCCGAGACGGGTTAAAATAGTAAAGAAACAGATGCTTGTAATAAATGTAAAAAAATAAAAAAAAGACACCGGGGGTTTTATCGATTTATGCGTTTACCTATTATATAAATATTGTAACTTCAAAATATATTTTAACAGGACTAAGATTCATGAGCAATACTGTGGTAAACTATTGTAAGTATATATTAATCAATTGTTTAATATTCAATTGTTGTTTGTGTTAAAATACGGATTATCCATAGCATGTGAATTATCTTAAATCTTAAATCTAAAAATCTAACAATCTATTGAATTGATGAGAGAACTTTTCAAAAAATATACCGAAGGGAAGTGCACCGCAGAGGAGAAAAACCTTGTTCAGGAAAAGTTAAGTGATCTAGCCCCTACCGGAGAATTACTCTGTTTTCTGAAAAAGTATTGGTATGAGATAAATGAAGATGATGCAAAAGAATCTGGCCATGTTGATTTTGATTCCATTCTGAATAAGATTCATCATTCCGTTAATTTCCTGGAAGAAGAAGAGCGTAAAAAACAGGATACTTTTATTAGACGGTTTTATACCTGGAGTCGACTTGCTGCTGCAGTTCTGATCATCTTTTTTGCATCAGCCGGTGTTTGGTATGCCGGTCAAACCGGATTGTTTCAGAAAGAGGTGTTTTATACGGTTTCATCAGACCGGGGGCAGTCTTCCAATGTGACATTACCCGATGGTTCGCAGGCCTGGATCAATGGAGAGAGCAGCCTCCGTTATTCTTCCAAATATGGCCCGGATAACCGGACGATCCATCTTGATGGGGAAGGTTTTTTTCGAGTTGCTGAAGATAAAAGATCTTCTTTTATGGTGAAAGTCCGGGATGCTGAAATAACCGCTACTGGCACAGCGTTTAATGTTGATGCTCATGACGATGACCGGCCTGTAAAGGTGACGCTTGAAGAAGGTTTGGTCAGGATAAATAGCAGTAATGAGGAGATAGACTTGAAGCCGGGAATGCAGGCCCTGGTATCCGGTGAAAAGATCACCAGCCGGATGGTGGATACCGAACTTTATACTTCGTGGCACCGTGGTCACATTGTCTTTAAGAACGAAAGGCTGGAGACCATTACAAAGCAACTGGAAAAAATGTATGATGTTAATTTTCATTACAAATGTGACACATTGAAAAGTTTTCGTTACCGGGGAACCATCCGGCTAGATAACTCGATCCTTAAAGCTTTGGATATGTTACGCTTATCTACGGGCATTAAGTATAATGTGGATGGCAACCGGGTAGAACTAGACAATTAATATGGAATAAAAAAACAGGGGCCGGTGGGGGCCGGTCCCTGTCAGTGATTCATAAACACCGCTTAACGAAGCGGATATTTACTAACTTCAAAACGTTTCAAATTTATGAAAAAATTTGCATGCAGCCTATGGAATTTTTGTGTTCCATGGCGAAGAAAAGTTTTATTGGCCATGAAAATGACAGCCTTTTTTCTGTTTGCAGGCCTTTTTACTGCAACAGCGACCAACTCTCTTGCCCAGGTAGGCAAGGTGACCATAGAGACCGAAGACGCGACACTTTCCTCGGTCTTTGATGAGATTGAAGAGCAGACCAGTTATGCCCTCTTTTATAAAAAGGACGTAATTGATGACCAGCGTAAAGTCTCTCTTAATGTAGAAGAGGAAGAGCTTGCCGATGTGATGGCAACATTGCTTGATGGGGAGAATGTCTCATATCAGGTGATGGATAATAGTATTGTGATTGTGCCTGGGGATCTTGACTCAACCAATTCTGAAATGAATGTTCAGCAAGATGAGCAACCCATTCAGGGTACTGTAACTGATAAAGACGGGGAACCTCTGCCTGGCGTTACTATCTCTGTGAGGGGAACCGATAGCGGTACTGTTACTGATGCCAATGGTGATTTTTCCCTGTCAGCTGAAGAGGATGCAGAATTGGTTTTTTCTTTTGTTGGATTCCAGGAACAAGTTGTTGAAGTTGATGGAGGAGAAAAATTAGATGTTGTTCTGCAAGAAAAAGTTACCGAATTACAGGAAGTTGTTGCAGTGGGATATGGATCCATGCGAAAAGAGAATTTAACCGGGGAGGTAGCAAACGTTAGATCTGAGACTTTTCAAAATCGACAGACAAACAATGTAACGCAGGCCCTTGAAGGCGCTGTTCCGAATCTGGAGATCAACCTTGTGGATGGAAAACCTATTCGGGGATCAGAATATAAGATCCGGGGTGAGACTTCGATTGGTCAGGGTGGTGATGCTTTGATTTTGATTGATGGAGTTGAAGGAGATCCTGACATGTTGAATCCTAATGATATCCAGGATATTTCGGTGTTGAAAGGTGCGTCTGCCTCAGCCATATATGGTGCAAGAGGTTCTTTTGGTGTCATTCTGATAGAAACCAAAGATGGTGCCGATATTGAGGAAGCTGTATCTGTGAATTACAGAGTGAGTTATGGGATCAAAACACCTCGTGGTACAAGGGATAATGTGACGGATGGTTATACATGGGCTAAAAATTTCGATGAGGCATATTATGCCTATATGGATTACACCAAACACCCTTCTTCCATTAATAAGACTCAGGAATTTTCACTTGATTACCTGGAGGAATTAAAAGAGCGTTCTGAAAACCCTGATATGGAAAATTATAGGATCGATGAGGACGGGGATTATGTATATTATGGAAATACCGATTGGTATGAGTTGCTCTACAAAGATAATTTGACCACCCTGGATCACAATATTTCTGTTTCAGGGAACAGCGAGACGATGAATTATTATATTTCAGGTAGATATCAGGATCAGGAAGGGTTATTCCGGTACAATTCCGATGATTATTCTAGTTATAATTTCAGGGCTAAAGGGAGTGTAAATATTACCGACTGGTTGAGTGTAAGCAATAATACCAGCTACTCCAGCCGGAAATATAATCAACCCATGAATGTTGGAGAAGGGGGTGGTATTTGGAGAAATATTAGTGATGAAGGGCATCCCACTTCGTTGATGTTTAATCCTGACGGGACATTGACCCATTCATCTGCTTATACGGTTGGAGATATGTGGTACGGAAAAAACCGGGAAATAATGGTTCGGAATGACTTTCGTACAACCACAGGACTTACCGCAGACTTTTTCGAAGATGATTTAACCATTAAAGGGGATTTTACTTATTCAAAAGTAAATGATGACAATAATCGTAGAAGGGTTGAAGTTCCTTTTAGCCAGAAGCCCGGTCAAATTCAGCATGTTGGTTCCAGTTACAATGACCTGAGGATGCATAGTGGAGGTTCAGATTACGTGGCCACCAACCTTTATGGTGAATACGAGAACACTTTTAATGATCACTATTTTAAAATAATGACTGGGTTTAATTATGAAGAAAAAACTTTTGAATCTTTTAATGCCCAGCGAAATGGAATATTATATCCCGATGCTGAAAATATTGATCTTACTGTTGGTGAAAACAAGGACATAAATGGTTCTTATTATAAATGGAGAATAGGAGGTCAGTTTTTCCGAATAAATTATGATTACGCCGGCCGTTATTTGTTTGAAATTAATGGGCGTTATGATGTTAATTCTAAATTTCCTTCCGATGAGCAAGCTGGATTCTTTCCTTCTTTTTCTTTTGGATACCGGATATCAGAAGAACCATTTTGGAATGTGGATGACCAATTTATTTCAAGTTTGAAACTCCGTGGATCATACGGATCCCTGGGAAATGGGAATGTCGATCCATACACTTATCTGGAATTGTTTAATATCAATCAGTCCGGGAGAATTATTGATGGGAAAAGGCCAAGTTACACATCTCATCCTTCTGTAATCCCGGAAGGCTTGACCTGGGAAAAGTCAACCACCCGGAATGTTGGTGTTGATATTTCTTTCCTTTCTGACAGGCTTATTCTTAACGCTGATATGTATGAACGGGAAACGACTGATATGTATACTACGGGACTTCCTGTACCGGCCGTTTTTGGAGCGAGCGTACCTAAAGGAAACTATGCTGATATGGATACCAGGGGCTGGGAGATCGAATTGAGTTGGAATAACCAATTCACTCTTGCCGCGAAACCGTTTAATTACAGCGTCAGCGTTGGTGTCTCCGATAACACCTCTGAGATTACCCGCTATAATAATCCCGATAAACTTTTGTCAGATTATTATGAAGGGATGGAGCTTGGAGAAATTTGGGGATTTGAGACCGAAGGATTGTTTGAAAGTGAGCAGGAGATAGAAGATCATGCCGATCAATCCTATATTCCTGTCTCCGCCAATGATATTTTACTTCCTGGTGATGTGAAATTCAAGGATCTGAACAATGATGGGAAAATTGACCGCGGAAATAACCGGCTTGATGATCATGGTGACCTGAAAGTGATTGGAAACTCTCAACCACGTTATGCCTACAATTTGAATTTGAGTGGTGATTGGAATAATTTTAATTTTTCTGTTTTTTTCCATGGCGTAGGGAAACAGGATTGGTGGCCAAATGATGAATCTCCCTTCTGGGGACAGTATATGCGGCCATACAATGATTTTCCTAAATGGCAAATAGACAACAGGTGGTCAGAGGATAACCCGGATGCATACATGCCTCGTTACCGGGGATATGTTGCCGGCTGGGGCCGTGAACTGGAAGTTGTTCAAAGTCGTTATTTGCAGAATGTCGCCTTTATCAGTCTGAAAAGCCTTCAGCTGGGCTATCGATTGCCAGGCGATATCATGGAAAAAATTTCATTCTTAAGCAATCTGGAGTTCACCTTCACCGGAGAAAATCTCTGGAACTGGTCTCCCCTGTATGATATTCAGGAAAGGCATTTTGATGTGAGAAATATTGGCCGAAGTGATCCTGAACTGACGGGAGGCTGGAATTCCGGGAATGTAAATAATTATCCCATGCTGAAAACAATATCATTTGGTTTATCAGCTACATTCTAATTAACCACCTAAATAAATTCTTGATCATGAAAATACATTTTTTATATATTATACTTCTCGCATTTTTGTTTGTTTCATGCGAAGAAATGGAGTTTGAAGAAAATCCAAAAGCAGAGGTTTCAAAAGAACCCGTATTTAATACTGAAGATGGACTTCAAACCTATGCTTATTCATTCTACGATGTTTTGCCTTCAGTTGATGACATCATTCGTGGTGATGGAATGTCTGATTATATGGCCAGTAACAGCCGGTATGAATATTTAAGTGACAGTTATGGTCCTAATCGGAGCTCTGGCTGGGACTGGGGACAACTGAGAAATGTGAATTATTTTATCGAAAATAACACCAGTGAAGAGATCGATAGTGATATGCGAAATCATTATACTGGTCTTGCCCGGTTTTTCAGGGCTATGTTTTATTTTGATAAAGTGAAACGTTTTGGTGATGTGCCCTGGATAGCTGAAGTTCCTGATGTAAATGATGATGATATTCTTTATGCTGAGCGGGATTCAAGAGCCTTAGTTATGGATTCTGTTTTGGCTGACATTGATTTTGCCATTGAGAATATTGACAGGGACAACGATGATTCCAAGACACGCATAACCAAGTGGGTAGCTCTTGCATTAAAATCAAGAATTGCTCTGTTTGAAGGTACATTCCGGAAATATCACACCGACCAGGGACTGGAATCTTCTGCTGACAGTTGGTTTGAAGAGTCTGCAGATGCGGCTCAGGAAATTATGGAAAACTCAGGATATCAGCTGTATACTGGTTCCGGGCCAGAGCACTCATATCGCGAACTTTTTACGAGTACTGACCCCGTGGGAGAAGAAATAATGCTTGCTCATGTTATGAGTGAAGAGGAAGATATTCTTCATTCGGCTAACTGGAGTTATACTAGTCCCACGCTTTGGATTAAACCCAGCTTGACACGTCAGTTTATAAAAACTTACTTATTACGGAACGGTGAGAGGTTTACCGATCAGCAAAACTACGAAACCCAAATTTTTCCTGAGGAAGTAGCTGACAGAGATTATCGATTGAAACAGACCATTCGTGGTCGTGATTATACAAGGGTCGATGGTGGGGAAGTAGTGCCAGCTCCTCCTGACTTTGGTGTCAGCCTTACAGGCTATCAACCGATTAAGTGGGTTCTCGATGATACTTATTACGACCAGAGGGATTATAATGATAATGCAGTTTCTATTTTTAGATATGCTGAGGTTTTGCTAAATTATGCTGAAGCGAAAGCTGAACTTGGCACCCTCACAGAAGAAGACTGGGAAAATACAATTGGAGCCTTGCGTTCACGTGCCGGTATTGAACAAGAAGATGAACAATTTCCTCCTTCGGAAGATGAGTATATGCAATCGACTTATTTTCCTGAAGTTGAAGATCCCATTCTTCTTGAGATCAGGAGAGAAAGGTCTATTGAGCTGGTAATGGAGGGTTTTCGTTTCTATGACCTTGTTCGCTGGGGGCAGGGTGAGCTTATGGAAATGAAATGGAGAGGAATATACGTTCCTGAACTGGATGAGCCAATGGATTTGAACCAGGATGGTCAGGATGATGTGGTGTTTGTTGAAGAGGGAACTGATGCTTCACTGGATGGAGGTGAAGTTGTTGAAGTTGGTGGAGAAAGCCAGCAGCTGACTGAGGAAACTTATGGCGAGCTTACCTGGCTTGATAATGTGCCCAGAATCTGGGAAGATAAAAAGTATTTTTATCCCATTCCTGAGGATGATATACTGGAGAATGAGAATCTGGACCAAAATCCAGGATGGTAATATGTTTAAAATGTAAAATCACCTCATTTTGGGGTGATTTTACTTTAATTCCAATGAAAATGTTAAAATATATCATAATTCTTTTAGCTGCTGGTTTCTGGCTTTCTTCATGTCAAAACAAAACGAACAAGGATGATTTGGAAAATGATGAGGTTGAACTAAATATCATGTCTTTCAACATCCGGTATAATAATCCCGATGACGGAGAAAACATTTGGGACAACCGGAAAGATATGGCAGCTGAGGTTTTCAAAGACCATGACATCGATGTTGCCGGTCTGCAGGAAGTTACCAAAGAACAACTGGACGATCTGAATGACCGGCTGAGAGATTATGCCTACATTGGTGTTGGGAGGGAGGATGGAAAGTTTGGGGGTGAATTGTCTCCGATCTATTACAAAGAAGAAGATTTCACACTTCTGGATCAGGGTACGCTATGGCTGTCCGAAACCCCGGAAATAGTAGGTAGCATTGGCTGGGATGCCGCCTTGCCCCGCATTTTCACCTGGGGCAAGTTTAAAGACAATGATTCGGGCAAAGAGTTTTGTTTTATTAATACACATTTTGATCACAGGGGAGAAATGGCCAGACTGCAAAGCAGCCATTTGGTCATGGAAAAGGCCCCGCAACTAGCTGATGGAGATATGCCTCTTATGATCACCGGCGATTTCAATTATACGGAAGAGAGTGAAGGATATAAGGTAATGACGGATGATCATGAGGATATATCTTTAAATGATGCCATGAAGATTAGCGAAGCACCTTTTGAAGGAGATCCTATAACGATCAATGGATTTGACGAAGAAAATGCTCAGGATAAGATTATTGATTTCATTTTTGTAAGGGACGGAATCGATGTCCTGGATTATGATATATTGAAAATTAAAGAAGGAGATGTTTATGTTTCTGATCATTATCCAGTAATTTCCCGGGTGTTGTTTTAGTTTCCCCAAAAAAAATGACTGAATCTTTTCTGTTTGATTTAGCCACTTGTGATACTTTGTCATCAACACTTTCACATACAGCAATAAAACCAGTTAAAGGCAACTTCTCTTGGGAGTTGCCTTTTTCATCCGTATAAAATTAATTTATTAAGGTCGGATGGAACTCGCATGCAGGAACTTATACATGTTCTTTTGAGGCAATCATTGCCATGCTCGTTTCATTAGGAACAAAATTTTATGTATCTCGAATCACTGGTGTTTGGTAAAACAAATAGAGATTGCTTCACTTCGTTGGCAATGACGGGGATGCCGTTTAATTTATGGGGTGGGGTCGGTTTTCGGCGAAGCCGAAAACCGACCCCACCCCATTACTCTGCCTCCTGATGACTAAAGTCATTGCGAGTTGCTATCCCCAAAAAGTTTGGGGCATAATGCCATCCATGACAGAATCAACGGGGCCCTGCAAGGGCCTGCCTGGCGTGTAATGAAATAGAACCATAATGCTTTATGGATTACAACCAATAAAATTAATGGTTGCTTATACATAAAATGGCAGACAGGGCCAATTATTAATAATCTGATTTTTTGCATATTACAAAAATCTGTCATTGGTAACGAAGTGAAGCAATCTACAACTGTTTAAATAAATTCTCCGGACAATAGTGTTTTTTTATTCTCTTATAATTCTTTTCACTTAACTGATATTTTCTATCTTTGAAATACATTAATAAATGTTAACAGATTATTTCTAAAAATAATAATGACCATAAGAATAACAACCAAAGATGAAGCCCGGTTTAAACAGCTGTTGGAAAGCAATTTTATTCGGCTTAAGCGGTTTGCAACGTCTTTTTTAAAAGAAGAAGAGTTGGCTGAAGAAGTCGTTATGGATGTGTTCCTCAGATTGTGGGAAAAAAGGGAAAAACTTGATGATATTGATAATATTAAAGCTTATCTGTTTGTTGCTGTGCGGAATACATGTTATAATTATCTTCGTAAAGAGCGACATCAATTTTCAGCATCTCTTGATGATATAGAAGTAGAACTTTCCAGGTATGATGCTACACCCGAAGATGACCTTATTTCTGAAGAGATGCTTGACAGACTTAACAGTGTGGTTGAGGAGTTGCCACCAAAATGCAAAATGATTTTCAAGCTATTGCGGGAAGAAGGTTTTTCCCGCAAAGATACCGCCAAAGTACTTGGAATTTCTGTTAATACCGTTGATAATCAGGTTGCTTTTGCTGTAAAAAAGATTGGGGAAACCTTAGGTCTCGATCTCACGGTGAAGCGGAATTTAACCCGTCTTAGAACCTTTTTGTTGTGTTTTTGATGTTTTTCTTCCCGGAAGTTCAGAAGTCCGGGAGCATAATATAAAGTCCGTATTGCGCTACAATGCGCACTTTTTATGGTGTTAGGCTGTTTGTACTGCTTTTTTGATATGATTGCTTTCAGAAAATCGTTACTCCCTCAATCTGCTACAGACATGAATAAATTCCCCGGACAATAGTGAATTTAAAACAGATTCTGAGTTGTCACCCCTCTTTCAATTCTAACTCCGAAAAACCATTCATTCTTTACCGCCCGGTGTTCTTCCCCGGTTTTATTTTGGCTTCCTTGTGCGATGTAAACCAGGTAATTGTGAATAAAATACAAAAAATATCATTATTTTTTTAGTAACTTTCTTTAAATAATGTGTTCTTATATTAGAGATGCAGGTTGCATCAAATCACAAAGGATAAAATGAAATTCAGAAAAGATATAGCAAAAATAATTGCCCGCCAGATGATGTTTACTGCATCGGAGGATGAGAAGAAAGCACTCAGAAAGTGGAGAAATCGCGAAGAGAGAAACGAGAAGGGCTATCAGATTATTAAGCGGATTTTTCATGCAAAACCTTCGGTTGAGAAAACAGGTAAGGATGAAGTTCCTGTGGAGACTTTTTTTAACCGGGCTCGTATGGTGCAAATCGGAAGGCGGACTCATTTGAGGTGGAAGATTGCAGCATCAGTGGCTGCCTTCTTAGCATTAGCATCAATCTTGTCACAGGTTCTCTATTTTTCTGACAATACAAAGGTGGAACTTATTGCAGAAGCCGGACAAAGAACAGAGGCTGTATTGCCTGATGGGTCAAAAGTGTGGCTTAATAACAGCTCTAAACTTTTGTATGAAGAGCGTCCTGGACGGTTTCGAACTGTTAATGTTGAAGGTGAAGTGTTTTTTGATGTCAGCAAAGACAAGACGAGTCCTTTCTTTGTTGAAACAGAGGGAATGGATGTGAAGGTGACAGGCACACAGTTCAATGTGCGTAATTATCCGGATGAACCAAAGGTGGAGGTGACCCTGAGGGAAGGAGCTGTAAGAATAAAAACATATCGGGGACAGAAGGTCCGGATGAGTCCCGGGGAAACCATATCTATGGAAAAAGAAAACGGGAATCTTGAGAAAAGCAGTGCAGAGATGTCCGGGACAGCCGAATGGCGCGATGGTATTTTAGTATTAAAACATATCGATTTCGACCAATTAATTACAAGATTAGAAAGATGGTATGATATCCGAATTGAGTATAATCAGGAAGAATTCAAAGGCATTCATTATTCGGGCACCATCCGTGATCTTCGGCTTGACCAGGTATTTGACTTTATTAATATGACAGTCCCTCTTGATGTACAAATGAAGGCCAACCATGTGGTTTTATCAAAAGGAGAAAAGTGAAACATTTAAAATTTGAATTTATGACCTTAGTGTAGCGAACAACAAACGGGGAATGCAGTAACATCCCCCGTCCTGTGGAATTCTTCTTCAAACGCTGCGTCAACAGCGAAGAAGATGGTTTTAATTATGAACTAAAACATTGTAAATTTATGAAAAAAATGTGGAGATGCACAAAGCAAAATGCTTGTGCTTTAAACCGATTTCTGAGAATTATGAAATTATCCGTTCTTTTAATGGTTATCGCGACTCTCCAGTTGTCGGCCATTAATACTTATTCGCAGAACGAAAAGTTGACCCTGAAAATGGAAAATGCATCCCTGGTTGATGTCATTAAATCCATTGAAAGTCTAACCGAATTAAACTTCTTTTATCAGAATGAGCAGGTTTCAGATGTAACATCGTTGGATGTTGATGCCAACAAACAACGGGTTGATATTTTGCTTTCTGATATTCTTAAAAGCTCTGAGCTTGACTTTCGGATTGTTGATAAACATGTGGTGATTTTTCCTGCTGAAGAAAGACTGAATAAAGGGGCTCCAGCCCAACAACAGGATGAGCAAACAATTCGCGGAACTGTAACAGATGATCAAGACAATCCGATTCCTGGTGTAACAGTCGCTGTAAAGGAGACCACAGAAGGGACTGTTACTGATCAGGAAGGTAATTTTTCTCTCTCTGTTGAGGAAGAAGCCGAAGTACTGGTTTTTTCTTTTGTAGGTATGCAGACGAAGGAAGTCCCGATTGGAGACAAGACTTCTTTTGAGGTGACCATGAGTGAAGATGTGCAGGGGCTGGATGAAGTTGTAGTTGTGGGATATGGTGAAAAAACGAAAGCGTCACTAACGGGAGCAATATCGAAGGTCGAAGCTGAAGGTTTAGTGAAGTCAAAACCATCGACAACTATTTCAAATTCGTTGCAGGGAGCATTGCCTGGTTTGTCAGTAACTCGTACAAGTGGCCAACCCGGACGAGAGAATTTTGATTTAACAGTAAGGGATTTTACATCGATTAATGGTGGCAATAGCCCTCTTGTTTTGATTGATGGAGTAGAAGGTTCTTTAGATAATTTAAATCCCGATGATATTGAGTCTGTCAATGTTTTAAAGGATGCTTCTGCTGCAATTTATGGATCAAGGGCTGCAGGGGGTGTGTTGCTTGTAACAACGAAGTCAGGTAAAAAGGGAAAACCAGTATTTCAATTTAACGCAGGCTACACAATAAAATCGCCACAAGATACCTGGAACCAGCCATCTGTTCTTCAATATGCTCAACTGCACCGGGAAGCAGAGATGAATGAAGGCAGACCAACGCCTTGGTGGTTTCCAAATGAATATTACGATAAATTAGTATCAGGGACAGGAGAACAGGGTGTCGATGACTGGGCTCAGAATATTGGGGATCCTGAGGGCCGTCGAATGTTTTATGAAGATTCAGATTTAAAAGATCATTTGTACGAGAATGGCACCAATCAAAACTATTCTTTAAGTGTAAGTGGAGGAGCTGAAAAATCAAATTACCGGTTTTCTTTGGGATACAACAGAGATGAAGGGTTTTTTAAAATAAATAATAATATAAGCGAAAAGTATAATTTAAAGCTCTCTTATCAATGGGATATCGCAGATTGGATGAATTTTGATGCTAAAGTGGGTGTCGAAAGAACAGAGCTTGATGAACCTGCGAGTAGTTGGAATGTCATCAACCGTTATGAAAAGGCAAATCCTATTCAACCCACGTTTGCAGAAGACGGAGAGACTTATTTGCAATGGGGTGGTTTTGGAAATCCGGTTCAGTTTTTGGACCAGGCTGGCGATAATTTTGAACGTCGTAATAATCTTCGGACCAATTTTAAGACTACTTTTCAACTGCTAAAAGGTTTGGATTTTGTAAATCAGACTTCATTTAATCTTTCAAATTACAACTCGGAATCAAGCAGTAAGACGTATCAGGGATACCGTTGGGATGGAACGCCATTCACAGTTAATAATGACCCGAATAGGGCCACTTTTTCAAATTCGGATAGGGTGTACAAAAATTTCACCAATTATCTCAACTATTCAGCATCCATCAACGAGAGTCATAATTTCTCCGCTACCCTTGGTAATGCATTTGAAAATAATAAATTTTCTAATTTTGATGCATGGCGTTTAGGCATAGTAGGAAACAAATTATTTCATCTTAGCCTGGGTGATCCGGATGAACAATATAATAACAGTGGAGCTTACGAATGGTCAATTTTATCGTATTATGGCCGTTTAAGCTACGATTATAGGAGTAAATATTTGTTTGAAGCAAATTTGCGACGGGATGGCTCTTCAAAATTTCATCCAGATAAGCGGTGGGGGAATTTTGGAGGTGTTCAGGCTGCATGGCGTTTGTCGGAAGAACCTTTTATGCAAGGCCTAGGATTTCTTGATAATCTGAAATTACGTCTTTCGATTGGCGAAACTGGTAATGAACGAGTGGCAAATAACTATAATTATGTACAAAATATTGATATTGGCGGCCAGATTCCTTTTGGAGCGGGTTCTGTTGAATCCGCTGCTTCCCTGGGGTCTCTGCCTGCTGTTAATGCGACCTGGGAAACTGTAGTGACACAAAATATTGGTCTCGATTTTTCTGTCTTCGATCAAAGATTATCGGGTACTATAGATGCGTATAATAAGGTCAATCAGAATATGCTGATTGCTGAGGCCTTTCCTGAGATTTTAGGAGCTACAGCTCCCCGTGTGAATTCCGGAGAATTAACCATTAACGGATACGAGCTTTCGTTGGAATGGAGAGATAAAATTGGTGATTTTGGATACTTTGTTGAAGGCGTATTCTTTGATAGTAAAAATGAAGTTACTAAGAGAGGTGGAGACGAGGTGTACTCTGCAGGTGTTAATAGTGCGCGTTTGGGATACCCTATCAATTCTTATTTTGGGTATGATTACGATGGCGTAATTAAAACTCAGGAGCAGCTTGATGAATATAAAGAGTTAGAAAATATTAATCCCTCTTTAGACATTGGAGATGCCATGTTTCGTGATGTGGATGGGAATGGTCGAATTGACCCTTATGGGGATGAAGAAGATGAGGGAGACCTGGTGTTTTTAGGGACAACTTCTCCAAGGTATAATTTTAGTGTCAACCTGGGGGCTAATTGGAAAAATTTTGATTTAAGTGTCTATATCACGGGAACTGGTAAAAGGACTATTCCTGCCAGTGGATTTGCATTGCCTTATGAGGGACAGCGAAACAGATGGCATAAACCGAATGCCATGTATCACAATTGGGGATTTACCGAAGAACAGGTTGATGAAAATGGTGTTTTAATTACTGAAGCCCGTGACTCAGACAATCCAAGAATTACCCTTGGACAAACCGCTACATGGAACTGGCGACATAGTCAGTTAAGAGCTTGGGATGGAGCATATGCACGTGTGAAAAACCTTGCATTAGGTTATACCTTGCCTAAAAATCTGGTGAATAGATTTAAACTGGAAAATGTACGGGTGTATTTTAATGGTTCTGATTTGTTTACTGCCCACAATGTTCCTGGAGGTTATGACCCTGAATTTCCAAATTTTGGTTCAGGAGAATATCCGCTTTCAAAAAATTACATTTTTGGTCTCCAAGTTAAATTTTAAAAAATATCAATTATGAAGATAAATAAGATAATATTTCTTTTTGCTGTGCTTCTTTTTGCTGGAGCATGCGAAGAAGAACTTGATTTAGTTCCTCCTGATAGAATCTCAGATGGTTCTTACTGGAATACTGCTGAGGATTTTCGGCTGGCAGCAAATAACTTTTACAGTTCTTTGCCTTACCGGGAACGAGAGCTCGATTCTGACTTGATGAGAGGAGAGGGAGTTAATTCTATCAGTACAGGCAACAATCTTCCTGAGGATAATGATGGGTTTTGGAATTCAACCTTTGACGCGTTGCGTTCAAATAATTACTTAATTCAGCAAGCTGAAGCAAATCCTGACGTCGAAGCTCAAAGATATGTGGCTGAGGCTCGCTTCTTTAGGGCGTTTAATTACTTTCGTTTAGTAAGCCGTTATGGTGATGTGCCTCTCATCACTAAAGCTCTTGATACTGGTTCGGAAGAATTAAAATCATCCAGGACCCCTCGCAGTGATGTTATCGAATTTTGTATTGAGGATTTACAAATGGCAATTGAAGATTTGCCACTCCGTAGCGAAATGGCGGCTTCTGAACTGGGGCGGATTACCAAAGGCGCGGCTCGTACGCTTTTGGCCAAGATCGCTCTTTTTGAAGCAACATGGGCGAAATACAATGGGGATGGAGAAAAAGTTAATGAACGTTTACAGATAGCTGTTGATGCTTCAGATGCCGTTATTAATAGTGACGAATATGCACTTTATGATGAGCATGGAGATGATAGTTACCGTCAGCTTTTTTGGAATCCGGATGCTGATGATAAAAACTTAAATGTTAAACCGGAAAAAGTTCTGGCAATTGTTTACAGGGATGACTTAAAAACACATGGCGCATCCTGGGAGTCTCAATCAGTAAGTGCTTCCAAAAAAGCCGTTGATATGTATGTTTGCTCAGATGGATTGCCAATTGATAAATCTCCGCTATTCAATGGTTATGATACATATACTTCGGAGTTTGAGAACAGAGATCATCGCTTAATCAAATCCATTGTTCAAGATGGTGATGTGATATGGACAAACAATGGGGCGAATGACATTGATGCTGAAGTTAATTATTTCAATCAGAATTACACCGGCTACAGAGTTTGGAAATTTGTTGGAGAAGGAGAGTTGAGAAAAGAATGGCAAAAGGAATATAATGATATAGAGGTGTTTCGTTATCCAGAGGTTCTTCTGACTTATGCTGAAGCCAAATATGAATTGGACGGTGCCATTTCTGACAACGACCTCGACCGGACAATTAATATTATAAGAGAAAGAGGAAATATTGCCCCATTGACAAATGCATTCGTTAATCAAAATGGGTTGGATATGCTCAAAGAAATAAGAAGAGAACGTACCGTTGAGCTTATGTTTGAAGGTGAACGGCTGGGAGATTTGAAACGGTGGGGCATTGCTGTTGAAGAAATGACAGAGCCCATAAAAGGGATTCAATGGGACAATAGCCAATGGAAAAATGCTGGAGTTGGGCTCGAAACCATTACTGCGCATGGTACAGATGAAAATGGCTTTATTATCAAAGACCCGGAATCCGAGCGTCTTTTTTCAGAGAGAAATTTGCTTTTCCCACTTCCTCTTGACGAGCTGCAGTTGACAGGATGGGACCAAAACCCTGGATGGTAGAAAGGGGTAGCAGTTATTATGCAAGGCTGTCTTAAACGTTTACCGTTAAGGCAGTTCTTGCTTTAAAATTGTCACTTTTTTAAAAGGGGTGTCGCTTCTTCGGAGTTAAAATTGGTTTTATTTCTGGAATTTTCTGCCGTTCTATCCACCCTCTTTGGTGTTAACAACCAGTTCCGGAATCGCTACTGAGAGCAGGAATGAAAAAGTTTTAACAAAAAATTATGCTCCGGAGTCATGACACCTCTTTTAAGATAAAAAAGCTTTTAGCTTCACTGGGGTACTTTTGGAATAATCTTTTTTAGTGCCTTGAATGAGCTATGATAGTTTGTGAATAGTCCAGGCCCGGGGAGACCATTTATATGAAAGTTGTAGTTATGTTTAGAAATTTTTTTACCGGCCTATTGGTTTTAGCAATAGCATCTTCCGCTTGTAAGACAAATAAGAAAAATGAAACGAAAGAAAACCCCAATATCATCTATATTTTGGCCGATGATCTGGGATATGCGGATTTAGGATGTTACGGACAGGAAAAAATTGAAACGCCAAACATTGATGCGCTTGCTGAAAACGGGATGCGTTTTACCCAACATTATTCAAGTTCACCGGTTTGTGCTCCTGCGCGGTATATGTTGTTAACCGGTATGCACTCCGGACATGCACAGGTGCGCGGGAATGACGAATGGGAATCACGTGGAAATGTCTGGAGCTTTGAAGCCATGGCCGAAGATCCTACGTTGGAAGGACAGCGTCCGATGAAATCGGGAACCGAGACTGTGGGAACCATCCTTCAAAAAGCTGGCTACACCACTGGTGTTGTAGGAAAATGGGGGTTAGGGGCACCTCATACAGAGGGTGTTCCAGATGAGCAGGGATTCGATTTTTTCTATGGATATAATTGCCAGAGACAAGCGCATACCTACTTTCCTGTTCATTTGTGGAAAAACTCACAGAAGGTTCAACTTAATAATAAAATGGTGCCACCTCACACGGCTCTTCCCAAAGGTGCGAATCCGCGAGATCCTGAATCGTATAGTGATTTCTGGCTCACAGATTATGCCCCCCGGTTGATGCAAAAAGAGGTCATTCAATTCATAAAAGGAAATATTGATCAGCCATTTTTTATGTATTACGCCACCCCTATTCCACATGTTCCCTTGCAAGCACCAAAGCGCTGGGTTGATTATTACGTAGAAAAGTTTGGAGACGAGAAACCTTACACAGGTGATGAGGGATATTTCCCTCACCGTTATCCGCGTGCAGCCTATGCCGCCATGGTTTCTTATTTAGATGAACAGGTGGGGGAAATTGTGACAACCCTTAAAGAGGAAGGACTTTATGAAAATACTATTATCATGTTTTCTTCCGATAATGGTCCTAGTTTTAATGGTGGCACTGATTCCCCGTGGTTTGACAGCGCAGCTCCTTTTAAAAGTGAAGAGGGGTGGGGGAAAGCCAACCTTACAGAGGGAGGGATCCGGGTTCCCATGATTGCACAGTGGCCTTCCATGATTAAATCAGGCAGTGAAACAGAACTTATTTCAGCACAATATGATTTATTGCCCACGCTTTGTGATGTTGTAGGAGTTGAGCCTTCCGGGGACACTGATGGGATTAGTTTCTTACCTACACTTTTAGGGCAAGACAATGCTGAAAAGCATAAATATTTATACTGGGAATTTCCAGCTTCTGGGGGGCAGCAAGCAATAAGAATGGGAAAGTGGAAAGGTCTTCGAAAAAACATTTTTAATGGGGACGGACAACTTCAACTCTATAACCTGGACAAAGATATTCAGGAACAAAATGATGTTTCTTCGCAAAATCCTGAAATTGTGCGGGAAATGGAATTGATGTTAGAAAAAGAGCATGTAACACCTAAAAATGATAAATTTAAGATGAAGCAATTGGGAGATGAATGATAATACAGGAATTAGATGTAAAAAAGTTGATAGAAATAGGGAAAATGAGTGATGAGGCTAACTGTAATTATGTTGTTTTTAATATTGCTGATGCCGGTATGTTATTGCTTTTAAAATAATGAATGTTTTTAGAGTATTGGACAAGAATCTTCAAAAGAAAATGCAACATACGGTGTTGATTTCTTCCTTATTGAGAATGTTTTTTTAAACCGGTGAAATATGAAACGAGTCTTTGTTTTGACTTTCATTTTGTTATTGATCAATCTGTTTGGAAACTCACAGAATGATTTTCCCATTTTTATAAAAGAGCAGGTGCAAAATAACAACGACTGGCTACTTTACCAGGTTGACCAGCCTACAAAAATTTATGAAAACGAAAATGGAAATTTTGTTTTGAGCAATGGTCTGGTTCGTCGCACTTTCACTACAGATCCCAATGGAGCTACCATCGGACTTGAGCACTTGCAAACAGAAGAAACATTTTTACGGTCGGTTCGCCCGGAAGCGGAAGTTCAAATTAATGGAATCAATTTCGAAGTGGGTGGTTTAACTGGTCAGCCGATTCACAATTATTTATTGCCCGAATGGATTGAATCGATGAAAGCAAATCCGGCATCATTCAAACTGATTGATTATAAAATTGAGAACACCAAAAAACGTTTCGCCTGGGAAAAAAGGCAAGAGTGGATGCCCAAAGACATGTCCTGGCCGGCACCCGGGAAAGA